>CAZERV010000020.1:0-26212 GCA_964514815.1 uncultured Spirochaetaceae bacterium
CCGGCAACACCCACATCAAACAGATAAAACTTTGATGCTTTGGTTATGATCTGCCGGCTCTGTCTCCTTTTAAATGGTTCAACAATCCTTCCTAAAAGTGTATCGATCAGTATTTGGTAATATTCCTTCACAGTCTTGGAGTCAACGGCACATTCACGTGCGATATTCGAGTAATTGGTAAGCTCGCCGTGCGAGTATCCCATGGCATCAAAGAACCTCGAGAATGCTGGAATATTTCGGGTCAGCCCCTCATTAAAAACCTCTTCCTTTAAATAATCACGCACATAGGCACTTAAGGACCTGCGATAATTATCCTGCAGGTAATGGGTAGGAATCATGCCTTGATTCAAAGCTTTAAGCAAATCCACTTCTTCCAGCTCAGCCGTAACCAGGGGAAACATCTCATAGCGCCATGCTCGTCCTCCCAATAGGTTTGCTTTTCCTCTTTTCAATTTCCTTGCGCTTGAACCGCAAAGGATAAAGCGCAGTCCCCTATTTTCGATCAACCAATGGATCTCGTCAAGAATCTGCGGTACTTTCTGCACTTCATCCAATATGATCGGATGTGCCAAAGTGTTCGCGTTCATCGCCAACAATTGCTCCCTCAGCAACGATGGTCTTTTGGAGAACTCTAGAGCTATATCTGTCTTTAGAAAATCATAGACCAGACTGTGGGGAAACGCTTCTTTCAAATAGGTCGATTTACCTGTCTTTCTAGGTCCCCAGAGAAACGCAGATTGTCCCTGAGGAAGTTCTATATTCAGGATCCTTTTAATTTTGACCATTTTTGGAGCTTTCTCCGATATAGTTTAACTAATTTGGAATTTATTCCGAAATAGTACAAATGTCAAGATAAAGCTTCTTCTTTGCTGCGGTGGAAGATGTAGGAATGATTATTTCTCGCCCATGACCTGGACAAAGATTTTTCTGGAACGGGGCCGGTTGTCATGATCTATGACCACGATCTGCTGCCAGGTGCCCAGGAGAACGGCGCCGCCGGCTACCGGCGCGGTGAGGCCCGGACCCATGAGAGTGGCCCGGATATGGGAAAACCCGTTATCATCCCCCCAGGTCTGGGAGTGCCGGCTGGGTAAAGTACGCGGTATAAGATTTTCCAACTGCTCTTTAACATCCTCGACCAGGGCGGGCTCGTATTCAATGGTCGAAATCGAGGCGGTGGAACCGATAACGAATACGTTTACCAGGCCGTTCTTGAGCCCGGATTTGCTTACCGCCCTCCGAACCTGATCGGTAATGTTCTTAATGTCGGAAAAACCTCCGCTCTGGATGGTAAAAGATTCTCCGTAAACCATGATTGCCCCTGGAAGCTCTAATGGATCCCTTGAACCGAGTTTTTAGATTTCAGCTCCCGGCATTCATTCCAGTTTCTCGATTTTTTCTTTTATTTTTTTCCAATTGAATTCCTGGGCCACTTTATGAGCTTCCTCGATTTTCAAACCCTTAAAGTTAAAGAGAAAAACTGCTCCTGAGTCGGGTTTATTAAGGGCTTCCTGAATCAAAACCATGATCGCGCCTGAATGTTCATCCTTTTCATAGGTGTAAAAAACCGGAAAACCATTGATTTTTTTTACTTCCATCAGGGTATCCGTGGTTTCCATTTTAAATCCCTCCTGGTAGCCCGGATTCCAGGCCCCCATCGTCTGCATGCCGATCAGAATGGCAACCTCGATTTTCTTGTCCCCGTTTCCGTACTCCCTGGTAGCGGTAATGGCCCTCATCCCGGTATAGCTCATGTCGACACCGTCCGGCGCCTCTCCATCCCACCCGGATAAATCTATCAACAGGGGGAATAATGATTCATAGGCATCGGCGTAAAGCTCAAGCGGTAAAAATGAGAAGGCCAGAATAATTATAAATAGGAAGCATTTTTTCACATTGTTCATTTTTTTTCCTTTCCCATTTTGATTCTCCGCTGATTATAATTTATTAAATTGGTAATATCAATAGATGTTTTAAAGCCCGATTATTACGAACTATCAATATAAATTAAACGCGCTTTGGTCAGCACCTCCGCCCCGCCGGAGGTGAGCAGCAGATCGTTCTCCAGGCGGACCCCGCCGGCCCCCGGATGGTAGAGACCCGGCTCGATTGTAAACACCATGCCAGGAGACAAAGGCTCCCAGGAATCTTCGGGCAAATCGGACCTAAGTAAAGGCTGTTCATGGACATCCAGCCCCAGGCCGTGGCCCAAAGAATGGGGCATCCGGAAACCCCGCCCGGTAAAGAGCGCCTCTACGCTTTGGGCGATTCGGGAAGGCATTTCTCCCGGTTTTACCAGGGAGAGGGCTAGATCGTAAGCATCTTTCACCGCCAGGACCATCTCTTTCTGCATTCTATCAAGGATTCCCCTGACCACAGTCAGGGTGACATCGCTGTTGTAGCCGGAAAATCTAACTCCAAAATCCAGGATGGAAAAACCGCTTCCGCCGAAAGGCTCGGCAGAAAAAGAAGGAAAGGCGTGAATGGCAAAGCTCCTGGCCGAGGAAGCCGCCAGGGTCTCAAAGCCGGTGCCCTCGGCCCCCATCTTCCTCGCCTCTGCTTCTATGAGTAAGGCGAGATCCGATTCTGTGACTTTACTCTCTCTTAACAGGCCCTCGATCTCTTCGATTATTCGATTGGTTATCCCGGCGGCCCTGCGGATGCTCTCCATCTCCCCGACCTCCTTCACACTCCTCTGCTTTAAAAGGAATGAGTCTATTCCCTGTTTCTCACATTTGATCCCGGTTTGGGGCAGGAGATTCATAACCTCGGTAACCGTGGGAAAGGAGAACTTTCCGGAAAGCTCTAAAGAGGATTCCGGACCCAACCGCTGTTCTTTTAAGACGCCTTCGAGGGCGGCCGTAAAAGAACGGTTATAGTCCGTGTAGGGGATAATCCTGTCTGCGGCGGCGTTTTTCTCGGCCAGGGCAATGTCCCAGGGGACAAGGATAGAGCGCCCTTCGGCGAAGAGAAAGAGAAGCGCATCCTGGGGATGCCCGCTCAGGTAACGCAGAGACTTGTCTCGCTGGCCTTCCAGGTCGACGAGAATGACGGCATCGACCTTATTCTCTTCCAGATACGAATAGATCTTCTCCTGTCTGGCCGCAATTGTTTTATTTTTTAACAACGATATTCACCAGCTTGTCGGGAACGACAATTACTT
The DNA here is from genome assembly GCA_964514815.1 of uncultured Spirochaetaceae bacterium. GTDB lineage: Bacteria > Spirochaetota > Spirochaetia > SZUA-6 > DRHE01 > CAZERV01. The sequence goes on from CAZERV010000020.1 coordinate 3,164, forward strand.
TGATTACTTCCCTGGTATCGAGCAGTCTCTTGATCCTTTGCTGATTAAGGGCCTGTTCTTTCAAGGCTTCCTCACTCATCCCGGCCGGCAACTCCTCCCTGGCCCGGATCTTACCGTTTATCTGGAAGACGATCGTCTTGACCTCCTCCCGGCAGAGATCCTCGCTCCACTGCGGCCAGGGTTGAGCGGAAACGGAGGGGGAATACCCCAGCTTCTCCCACAGCTCCTCGGCCAGGTGCGGGGCATATGGTGAGATGATCAGGACAAAGGGTTCCCAGAGCTCCTTATAGAGCTTCTTTTGCTTTCCAAGCTCACTGCTAAAGATCATCATCTGGGCGATCGCCGTGTTGAACTGCAGGCTCCCGGTATCGAGGCTTACCTTCCTGATCGTTTTGTGGAGAAGTCTCAGAAGATGCTGAGGAGGCTTCGAGGCAGTGATCTCACGCTCCGAAATGCGCCAAACCCGGTCCAGGAAGCGCTTGATCCCGGCAATTCCCCTGGTAGACCAGGCTTTGGAGACCTCCAGAGGTCCCATGAACATCTCGTACATACGCATGGAATCGGCCCCGTAATTCTCGATCACCTCATCGGGGTTGATGACATTGCCCAGTGATTTCGACATCTTCACCCCGCCTTCTCCCAGGATCATCCCCTGGTTGACCAGGCGCATGAATGGCTCATCCGTATTAACCAGATCCAGGTCAAAGAGGACCTTGTGCCAGAAGCGGGCGTAGAGGAGGTGGAGGACCGCATGCTCGGCCCCGCCCACATAGAGGTCCACGGGCATCCAGTAATCGATTTTCCGGCGGGAGGCCGGCTCACGGTCGTTATGGGGGTCTAAGTAGCGCAGGTAATACCAGCAGGAACCGGCCCACTGGGGCATGGTGTTGGTTTCCCTTTTCGCCAGGCTTCCGCATTTGGGACATTCCGCCTTCACCCACTCCTCGATGCCGGCCAGGGGCGATTCCCCGGTGCCGGTGGGCTTATAGCTTTCAACTTCAGGCAAGAGCAGGGGCAGCTCATCGTAGGGAACCGGGACAGTGCTGCATTTCGGGCAGTGAAGCAGGGGTATGGGCTCTCCCCAGTAGCGCTGCCTGGAAAAGACCCAATCCCGGAGCTTATAGTTAACGGTCTTTTTGCCGAGACCCTTCTTCTCAAGCCACCGGACGATTTTCTCCTTAAACTCAGTCGTCGCCAGGCCGTTGAACTCCCCGGAGTTTACGGCAATCCCGTCCTCCACACAGGCGCTTTCGAGCGGATACAGGCTTCCGTCTTTTGACACGACCTGGACAATGGGAAGATCGAACTTTACGGCAAACTCAAAGTCCCGCTGATCGTGGGCTGGAACCGCCATGATCGCCCCGGTTCCGTAGGAAATAAGGATGTAATCGGAAATCCAGACCGGAATCTTCTCCCCGTTAACAGGATTGATCGCATACCCACCGGTAAAGACCCCTGTCTTATCCTTGGCCAGGTCGGTCCGCTCCAGATCGGATTTCATTCCGGCCTGCCGGATGTAGAGCTCCACTTCTTCTCTCTGCCCGGCGGCGGTTATTTTTTCCACCAGCGGGTGCTCCGGGGCCAGGACCATGTAGGTGGCCCCGAAGAGGGTATCGGGGCGGGTGGTAAAGACCTCAATAGAATCCTCGTTATCCACGAGGGGAAAGATGACATTTGCCCCTTCACTCCGGCCGATCCAGTTTTTCTGCATCAATTTGAGGGACTCCGTCCAGTCCAGCTTATCGAGATCGGCGAGCAGGCGCTCGGCATAGGCGGTGATCCTGAGCAGCCACTGCCTGAGATTCCTCCTTTCCACCGGAGAATTGCAGCGCTCGCACTTCCCCTCTTTGACCTCCTCATTGGCCAGCCCGGTCAGGCAGGAAGGGCACCAGTTAATGGGGACCTCCGCCTCATAGGCCAGGCCTCTCTTCCAGATCTTTAAAAAGATCCATTGGGTCCATTTATAGTATTCCGGGTCATGGGTGGTGATCCTGCGGTCCCAATCGTAGGAGAACCCGAGGGCTTTAATCTGGGTCTCAAAGTGCCCTATATTAGTAGCGGTGGATACCCTGGGATGGGTGCCGGTCTTGATGGCGTAATTCTCCGCCGGCAGGCCGAAAGAGTCGAAACCCATGGGATGGAGGACATGGTAGCCCTTCATCCTTAAGTACCGGCAGTAAATGTCGGTGGCCGTGTACCCTTCCGGATGGCCCACGTGGAGACCCGCCGAGGAAGGATAGGGGAACATATCCAGGATGTAGACCCGCTTCTCTTTGGGTATTTTCGGGTCCTCGGTAACGGCAAAGGTCTTCTCTTTATCCCAGTGCTCCTGCCACTTCTTTTCAATCCTGGAAAATGAATACGCGCCCATGCGGGCATGATACTAGCCTGGTTTTTTTCAGTCAATCGGCAGGACAATAATTATTTTCAAGGCCTCACTCTCCTCCGGTCCCGGGGGAAGAGGGAGGCCTCTTTTACATTGGAAAGCCCGAGGATTTTCTGGGTCAGGCGCTCGAGGCCGATGGCAAAGCCGCCGTGGGGAGGGCATCCGTACTTGAAAATCTGGATATAATCGGAGAGGCTTTCCGGATTCAAGCCGAAGCGCTCAATACTTTCCAGAAGCATCCGGTAATCGTTTATCCGCCGGCCCCCGGTGGTGATCTCCAGGCCGCGGAAGAGAAGATCAAAGGACCTGGTTGAACGGTTGTCCAGGGGATATGTATAGAAGGGCCGCTTCTTCCTGGGATAGGCAGAGACAAACACCGCCTCAATCCCGTGCTCCGCCCGGGCCCATTCACAGAGGATCCTTTCCCCTTCCGGATTGATCTCATAGACTTTCTTTCCACCCTGCCTGGAAATGATCTCCCTGGCTTCATCGTATGAAATCCGGGGGATGGCAGCGACCCTTTCCGGCTCCGGCACCGCGGCTCCCCAGGCTTCAAGCTCCCTCCGATTCTCCCCGGAAATACCTTTAAAGATCGATGTCAGGATGCGCACTTCCAGGTCCATCAGCTCCTGCTCGCTCTCAATAAAGGCCATCTCCACATCCAGGGAAACATACTCATTGAGATGCCTCGGAGTCTCGTGCTTCTCCGCCCGGTAGGCGTGGCCGATCTCGAAAACCCTTTCCAGCCCGCAAGAGACCATCGCCTGCTTGTAAAACTGGGGCGACTGGGCTAAATAAACCCGCCGGCCGAAATAATCGACCGAAAAGAGCCCCGTTCCACCCTCCGTTTCCGTCCCGATCAGCTTGGAAGTCTTGATCTCAGTGAATCCTTCGCTGCGCATATGCCGGGCAAAGTGCTCCAGAATTCCGGCTTGAAGCCTGAAAATCGAAAGGATCTTCGGGTTACGCAAAGAGATGATCCGGTTCTCCAGTATCGCCTCTAAAGAAAGTTTCTGCGGGTCCTGATTGATCGGAACGGGCAGATCGGGTTCGGCCCGGGACAGGAGCTCGAAGCTCTTTACCAGTACTTCCAGGCCGCCCGGAGCTTTTTCATTCTCTGCTACCGTTCCGGTCACGGAAAGGACCGACTCCACCGGGAACTCCAATTTTCCTTCCAGCACCAGTTGAATGAGGCCGGACCGATCCCGTAATAGAACAAAGGAGATTTTTCCCAGCTCCCGAATTCTGTGCACCCAGCCGCAGACGACCGCCTCCCGGTTTAGACAGGTACTAAGCGCTGAAATCAATGTCCTCATTCGCTTCCTCCATAAACTTAAGCACCTCTTCATGCGATCCGGCTCCCAGGAGTGAGACGATCAGCCTGGTAAAGGTCGATTCGGTGGTCAGAGAGCCCATGGGAACGGCTCCTTCTTTCCACAATTCATGGGAAGTAATGTAATCCGAAAAATCCACAATACCCTCCTGCTGGGAGGTACAGAAAAAAAACACGCCTCTCTTCTTTCCTTCCAGAAAGGCTTTCTTAAGCGAATAGGGGGATTCTCTTAAGCTGGCCGTTCCGGTATCGTAGAGTTCCAGGATAAAATACTTAATCCCGGCATTCATCAGCGCAATCAGATAGTCTCCCTTAATGCCGGGAAACACCTTTATAAGACAGATCTTATTTATCGCCTCTTCAATCAGGCGGGTGAGCTCCAGCCGGTCGCTTAAAGAAGGATGATCGAGAGATATAGAGCCGGCTCTGAACAGAGGCTCAGGCAGATTCCAGTTTCTGAACCCATCCCTGGAGACACTCTCGAATTTCAGGTTTAAAGGAGAAAGAGTCTTCTCCCCGAACACCACGTAAAGTCCGGGTGGGTTTTCCGAAACGGCCCTGACGGCTCTGACCAGGTTTCCGGCCGCTTCCTCCGGATTGAGGGAGGCGGTGAGCACGACCGGGTGAGGCGGATTCGGAAAAAGCCAGAAAAGCAGAGAGGCCGTATAGGCCAGGGTATCGGTACCGTGGGCTATCACGATGCCGGAGGAGTCTTCCCTGTTAAGGTGGTTATCTAAGCCGGCAATCAGGGCCGCCCAGTCAGCGGGCGTTATCTCTTCGCTCAATATCTTGCTGATCTCAATCTCTTCAAAACGAATGTTCCTGGGAAGCCGGCCCTGCTCGGTAACCTCCCTGATGATCTCTTTCAAGTCCCCGGGGGCCAGGTCCCCGTTCTCGGTCCGCTTACCTCCCATGACGCCGCCCATGGAGAGCACCTGGATGAAGGAGAGGGAAAGATGTTCCCTTAAAAGCTGATTGATTATAATAGGTTCCGCCCGTCCTTCGGTCTTTTTCATGATCTCTCCGATCAGAAATCCCAGCGGTTTTACATCTCCGTCGGAGATCTGTTCCACCGCCGCCGGATTCGCCTTCAGGACCTGCCGTATGTGCTCCATGAGGACCTCTCGGTCGGTAATCTGTTCCCAGTTCCGCTCCCGGATAATCTCCTCCGGGCTCTTATCTTCGGCGAAGACCACCTCCAGGACCTTTTTGGCTATTTTACCGTGGATCCTGTTTTCCGCCATCAGCCTGATCAGCCCGGCAAAACGCTCCGGGCTCAGAAAGCTTTCCGCCAGCTTTAGCCCGGATCGATTGAGGATCTTCCGGACATCCGAGGCCAACCAGGTAGCGGCGGCCAGCGGATCGGCGCCTGCCTCTACCGCACGCTCAAAGAAGTCGGCCGTTTCCTTTTCCTCGCAGATAAAATCAGCCTGATGATCGGTCAGGGAATACTCCCTTTTAATCCGCTCCCTTCTCTCCTGGGGCAGCTCAATGAGCTTTTCTTTAACAGACTTCAAAAACTCTTCGTCCGGCCGAAAAGGGGGCAGATCGGGCTCCGGGAAATAACGGTAATCAAAGGCGCTCTCTTTGCTCCGCATGCTCTCCGTGACATCCCGGTTTTCGTTCCAGAGCCTGGTCTCTTGAGCGATCGGGCCGCCTTTCCCCAGGACCGCCTGCTGGCGCCCTATCTCGTAATTTAAAGCCTTGCGGACAAATTTGAAGGAGTTCAAGTTCTTTATCTCCACCTTGCTGCCCAGACCCCGGCCCGCAATATTGACGGAAACATTGGCATCGCAGCGCAGGGAACCTTCTTCCATGTTCCCGTCGCAGACGCCTAAATAGCGGACAATCCGGCGAAAATGCTGCAGAAAAAGCTCGGCTTCTTCCCCAACTTCCAGGTCCGGCCCGGTCACGATTTCCAGAAGCGGGGTGCCGGCTCGATTATAATCCAGGAAGGACAAATCGCCGGCATGGATCATCTTGCCGGCATCCTCTTCCAGGTGGACTTCCCTGATGCTCACCCTCTTGCGGCGCTTTCTGAACTCAATGTCAAAATGGCCGTTTTGCGCGAACGGGGAGGAAAACTGGGAGATCTGGTAGTTCTTGGGCAGGTCGGGATAGAAATAATTCTTTCGGGCAAAGACCGCCTGAACGCTCGGAGTACAGCTCAAGGCATAGGCAACCAGGTAAGACATCCTCACCGCCTCTTTATTGAGGGCGGGCAGCACTCCCGGGTATCCCAGGCAGATCGGGCAGACATTGGAATTAGGCTCTTCTCCGAAAGCCGCCCTGCAGCCGCAGAAGACTTTGCTTCTGGTGAGAAGCTGGATATGAATTTCCAGGCCGATAAAAGACTGCAACCCCATTAATCGCTCCAGGTAGTGGAATATAATGGTGGGTCCGGAGCCGGAAAACGGCTCTCATAGGCGGAGCAGGCTCTGAACAAAAGCTCCTCTCCGAAGGGAGGGGCCAGAAACTGCATGCCAATGGGCAGCCCGCTCTCCATTGAGGCGGGAAAGCTCATGGCCGGCAGACCGGCCAGATTGGCAGAACTTGTAAAGATATCGGCCAGCTTCTGGGTAAAGGGATCAAGCCCTTCGCTTCCCGTCTTGAAAGGCGGATAGGGGTAGACCGGCATCAGGATCAAATCCACCCCGGAAAAGGCCAGCTCAAAATCCCTGCGGATAGCCGTCCTGATCTTCTGGGCCCGCAGGTAATACTGGTCCTGAAATCCGGATCGTAATACATAGGTCCCGAGCAGAATCCGGAAACGCACCTCTTCCCCCAGGCCGCGGCTCCGGGAAAGTATTACCAGCTCTTCCGGATTATCGGCGCTCATATCCCTGGCCCCGTAGCGGATCCCGTCGAAACGGGCCAGGTTGGCGCTGGCCTCTGCCATGGCGATTACGTAATAAGCGGAGACGACGTATTCCAGGCTGGGAAGGGCGATCTCTTTGACTTCGAATCCTAAGTCCGGCAGGATCTTTAGGGTTTTTTCAAAAGAGCACCGGACGTCTTCATGAAGCTTCATCTTACGGCATTCGGCCGGAATGCCCACTTTGAGAGCTTTCGGCTGCCGAAGCTGCTCCGGATAGTCTAAAGAGGAATGATCCAGTGGGTCCTGACCGCGCATTATGGAAAAGACCAGCCCGGCCGTGGCGACCCTTTTAGATATCACGCCGATCACTTCCAGGGAGGAAGCATAGGCCACCAGCCCGAAACGGGACACGGTTCCGTAGGTAGGCTTCAAGCCGTAAACGCCGCAAAATGCGGCCGGCTGGCGCACCGAGCCGCCGGTATCCGAGCCTAAGGCAAAGGGAACCACTCCGGAAGCCACCGCGGCAGCGGACCCGCCGCTCGATCCCCCGGGCACTCTGGCCAGGTCCCAGGGATTGTGGGTCGCCCCGAAGTAGGAGTTTTCCGTGGAAGATCCCATCCCGAACTCGTCGAGATTGGTCTTTCCCACCACTACTCCGCCCTCAGCCTGAAGTCTTTTTATCGCCGTTGCCGTATAGGGTGATTCCAGTTGCTCAAGAAGTCCGGATCCGCAGGTCAGCCTGAAATCATTCACGGCGATATTGTCTTTTACGGCAAAAGGGACTCCGGATATTTTTCCTTCCCCGGCAGAGAGAGCCTGCCCGGTTTCGGGCTCAAACTGTAAAAAAGAGCGAATTTTTTCATCTGTCCTCCTGGCATAATCCTGCCATCTCTCCACCCTCCCGGGATCGGAAAAAAGGCCGGGCCAGTGATCATCAAGGTATTTCATTTTAGAGTACGTTTGGAATCACGATGAATCGCTCTTCCAGCTCCGGGGCATTTTGGAGAAGCAGGTCCGCACAGTCCTCACCAGCCGGCTCGTCCTCTCTGAGGCGATTTTCTTTTAAAAGCGCGTGGGTGGTGGGAGGCAGGTCCTCTACCTCAACCTCCATCATCTTGCTAAAGTATTCCAGTATCCTGGAGACCTCTTTTTCGAAGCGAGCCAGCTCTTCCTCCGACAGCTTAAGGCGAGCCATGACGGCAGTAGTGTATAAATCTTCTCTTTTCATGGGTTTAACCCATTAAACACGGGCAAGTTCTATCTGTCAATACCCGGTCTCAAACTCTACCGGGGGAAACAGGAGACAATCAGGCCCCAACACATAAATAAACTCTTGACGCCGGGCGAACCGATGCTTATATTTCAGCACTAACACGGATAGATAGAGTTAGATGAGGCTCGTCTCAATAATCCCCATCGCGGCCAAAGCCGCGATGGACTACTCATATCCTCAAAAAATGAAAAAAAATTGACTGGAACTTTAGGAATGATACAATATGTAGCACGGAACAATAAGGGAGCTTTAGTGGACAAAAAGGAATTTCCCAAGGTTCATTTTTACGATCATGATCTTACCGATATGTACGATCACACCTGGGCGCGTTTGAAAGAATTCTGGAAAAGGGGTACGCCCGAGAACGGATTCCAGCCTGACTACTTTAATCACCCGGAAAGCAATAAAATCAATCAATTCGAGTCCTGTCTTTCTACCTTCTTTTTAGTCTATTGTAATAGAATATTCCCGGTGGTATCCGTTTTGGATAATTTTTACTCAAAGCAGGAAGAAAGCGGCGCGATCAGGGGCGAGTATAGCGAGAAAGACGGCAAGCCAATTTATAGTAAGAATAACCCCGAAGGGGTCCTTCCTCCTCTCTTCTCCTGGGCGGAGTACAATATCTACCACAAGCTGGGTTTTAAGAAACGGGTAAGGGAAATCATGCCCGTTATGGAAAAATATTTTTCCTGGCTGGAAAAAACTTTCAGAGAAAAAAACGGCCTTTATGCGGTGCCCCTGGAAGCGACCATTATGACTAACTCTCCCAGGGGTGAATGCTGCTATCCGGTGGACTTCAACTCCCAGCAGGCAATCAATGCCCTGTATATGTCTGCCTTAGGCGATATTCTCAACGATAAAGAAATCAACTATCGATATAAAAAGGCCTATTTTTCCATCAAGACCAGGATAAGCTCCTTGATGTGGAACGACAGGGACGGCATTTTCTATGATCTGGATAAAAATGAGAAGCAGATCAGGGTTAAAACCGCCGCCGCCTTCTGGCCGCTTTTGGCGGTAATTCCCAACGAAGTAAAGAGTGAAATCCTGATCGAGCATCTAAATAATACCGAGGAGTTTGGCCTGGACAATCCGTTTCCCACCCTGGCTGCCTGCGAAAAAGAATTTGATAAGAGAGGAAACGGATTCAGAGGATCGGTTTTCCCCTGCTTCACCTATGTAATAATCAAGGGTCTCGAGAAGTATGGGAAATTTGAGCTCGCTCGCGAATGCTCAATCAAGCATCTTTACTATATGTTGGAAGCTCTTCATCCTGAGAATGGAAAAGCAGGGACCCTTTGGGAGGCGTACGCTCCCCAGATGGAAGGACCGGCAAATTGGCCCGGAAAAAACGACTTTCCCCGCTCTCTCTTCCTTCCCTATGCAGCCCTCTCCTCGATCGCTCTGATGATTGAGAATGTCATCGGCCTCTATATCTCTCTGCCGCGTAAAACAGTGGATTGGATGATTCCCACCCTGGAAATAATGGGGATCGAAGACCTCGCTCTAAAACGCAACATGATTTCCATTCTGAGTAATAAGAGCAGCCGCGGCTGGGAAATCAGGCTTGAATCGGAGAAGCTCTACTACCTCACTATCAATATTTTAGAGGCCAAGAAAAAGACTCTCCCAATTCCATCCGGAAAATGCTCGATTCTAATAGATAAACTCTGATCGATTCTAAAGAGTCTGCCTGCCCAGCAGAGCCCTGGCCAGGGTTAATCGATCCGCATACTCGAGATCTCCCCCTACGGGCAGACCCAGGGCCAGGCGGGTAACTTTTACCTGCTCCTCTTTCAGTTGATTGACCAGATAGAGAGCCGTGGTATCCCCCTCAACGGTAGGGTTGGTCGCAATGATGACTTCCCGGAATCTTTTCTCTTTGACCCGCTCGAACAATTTTTTAATGCGCAGATCATCCGGCCCTATATCATCGATCGGAGAAATTGCCCCCATAAGGACATGATAGAGGCCGTGGTACTCCCGGGTCGATTCAATGGAAAGGACATCCTTCGGCTCTTCAACGACGCAGAGGATGTATTTATCCCGTTGATCGTCCGTGCAGATGCCGCAGGGAACCTCTTCGGTATAGTTTCCGCAGATAGGACAGGTCTTGATTTTTTCCTTTAACTCCAGGATCTCCGTGGCCAGGAACCGAACAAAGCCCTGGTCCGCTTTCAGAAGATAATAGGCAATTCTGGAAGCGCTTTTTCGCCCCAAACCGGGCAGCCTGGCCAGGTTGCTGATTAAGCGGTCGAGGACCGTCACCCTACAACCCCAACATACCCGGGGGCAAATTTATTCCCCCGGTGAGAGATGAAGCCTCCTCCCTGATTTTCTCCTTCACTTTTGCCAGGCTGTCGGACACGGCGGCCAGGATCAGATCTTCCAACATCCGGATGTCATCAGGGTCGACTGCCTCTTTCGAAATATGAACTTTCAGGATCTGCATCTGTCCGCTGATCTCAACCTGGACCATGTCTCCCCCGGCGCTTCCGACCACGGTAATTACTTTGAGCTTCTCCTGGACTTCATTCATTCTTTCCTGGATATTACCGAATTGTTTAAATAACTCAAAAGGATTAATGGCCATCTTATTCTCCTTTAACGATATCCCCGCGGAAAAGCTTTTTCACCATCTCTACCTGTTTATCCGTGGAGTTTCCGTTCGGGCTCTCAGGCTCTAAGAAATCGACTCTCAGGCTTGCCGGGCCTTGCCTGGAGTGAGTTTGGGAAATCTTACGGGCATAGGTGAGCACTATCTCTCGATCCTTCAGCACATGCTCCACGGAGAACCTATCTCCCGGCTGAAAGCTTAATGTCAGCTCGTCGGCTGAAAGACTAAAGGAATCCGCCTTACCGAGGGAGGCGGACAGGGCCGGCTTCTCTCTTTTCACGGCCTCTATGAGCAGGTCGAGATACTGCGAATCAACGGCGGTTTCGCCTTCTTCGGGTTTCACTTGCTCCTCGCTGCCCTCCGGATCCTGCTTGCTTGCCTCACTTAAGCGCTGAAACACCGGTCCCGGCCGGGGAGGAAAACGGAGGTCCTTTTTAAAATTCTCAAGCGCCTCAAGGATCTCGGCAGGCGATATCAGTTCCTTTAAGCCGGTGAGCCTGCTCATCAGAAGCTCAAGTTCGAACCGCTGGTTCAAGGAAAACTTCAGATTTCTGTATAATTCAAGCAGCAGCTCAATAGCCTTCTCAATTCTTTCCGGGGAAAAAAAGTCCAGCACTTTATCCGGGAAATGATCGGGAATGAAGGACAAAAGCGATTCTTTGCTTACCCCGCTTTTCACGAACAGGAGATTTCGAAAGTACTCGGTTAAATCGATGACAAACTGATCCACGGATATGCCCTTATCCAGAATAACGGCGGTGTATTCCAGTGTTTCTTTTAAATCTCCCTTTATCAACATTTCTCCGATATTATTTATCTCCTCGATACCTACAATGCCGAGCTTCTCCCGGATTTTTTCCAGGGTGATTCCATCCCTTGAAAATGAGGCCACCTGGTCGAGCAGTGTATAAGCGTCTCTCATTGAGCCGGTAGCTTCCTTGGCGATCCAGAAAAGCGCCTGTTCCTCTACGCTTATTTTTAATTCCCTGGCTGCTTCCTCCAACTTGTCTTTTATCTGTTTTGGCGCCAGGAGACGAAAATTGAACTGCTGGCACCTGGAACGGATCGTGGCCGGGACCTTATGCACTTCGGTGGTGGCAAAGATAAAAACGATATACGGCGGCGGCTCTTCAATGGTTTTTAAAAGGGCATTGAAGGCGCTGTTGGAGAGCATATGGACTTCATCGATGATATATACCTTGTATCGGCAGCTATTAGGAGCGAAGAGCACCTCATCCTTAATCTCCCGTACATCATTTACACTGGTGTTGGAGGCCCCGTCTATCTCAATTACATCCAGAGCATTACCGATACTGATTTCCTTACAGGCCGGGCAGGCGCCGCAGGGGCTGTCAGTCGGGCCCCGCTCGCAGTTGAGAGCCTTAGCCAGCAGCCGGGCAGCAGAGGTCTTCCCGACTCCTCGCGGCCCCGAAAACAGGTAGGCATGAGCGATCCGGTCCTGCTTTATGGAGTTCCTCAGGGTGGCGACGACAAATTCCTGACCTATGAGCTCGTCAAATGTCTGCGGTCGTTTTCTTGTGGCAGTAACTTCATATACCATAATAGTTTAAAACCCCTTAGCTCCAACCAAGCCGGTTACATCTCATCGACCGGTTGCTTACCGCTGCTACCTTCCGGTCCTGACGGATTTGGGCAACGATCGATAGCGTAGGACCCGGTTATCGACGCTAAGGGGCTACGGAGAGAGGGGGATTCGAACCCACGGTACCCGGTTAGAGTACACACGCTTTCCAAGCGTGCACCTTCGGCCTCTCGGTCATCTCTCCAGAATTTCAAAGACGGAGAGAGAGGGATTCGAACCCTCGGTGAGTCGCCCCACAACGGTTTTCGAGACCGCCCGATTCGACCGCTCTCGCATCTCTCCATGTCGTGCCCAAGAGGACTCGAACCTCCGGCCTTTAGATCCGCAATCTAACGCTCTATCCACCTGAGCTATGGGCACTCGAAATAAACGGAGAGGGTGGGATTCGAACCCACGGTACCCTCACGAGTACAACTCCTTAGCAGGGAGCCCGATTCGACCACTCTCGCACCTCTCCCACATGCACGGGTACCGGAGAGGGAGGGATTCGAACCCCCGGAACCTTACGGCTCAACGGTTTTCAAGACCGCCTCCTTCGACCACTCGGACACCTCTCCCGGCATTGTAAAGTCAGAGTCTCATTACTATACTAATCGCTTCTGGCTTTGTCAATCAAGACCGGCGGCTAACCGTCGGACCATATATGCGTCAGCACTGGGCGGCTAAAGGTTTGGCTGTTCCGGCATTACCGCCCGGCTTATGGTTTTGCTGAGGGACCGCTCATAATAGAATAGATTCTCTCTAAATCTTCCATAGAAAAATACTCAATCTCGATCTTACCCCGAATTTCGGTGCCTTTAATCGACACTTTTGTGCCGAATAGCTCAATAAGACGCTCTTCCAGGGATTGTAATTCCGCGTTTTTCTTCAGAACCGGCATCGGCAAGGAATGCTCTTTCTTCTTATCCCGGCTCCGGTCACCGCTGCTTAACCTTGAGGCCGATTTTTCCGCTCCCCGTACAGTTAAATCATCGGCAATGATGCGTTTGTAAAGCAGTTCCTGATCGGCCGGATTCATCAGCGAAAGAATCGCTCGGGCATGCCCCGGCGTAATCAGACCCCGGCTCAGCGTCTCTATCATTGAATCGGGCATCTTCAAGAGTCTCAAGGAATTGGCCACGGTGGACCGCTTTTTCCCCACCCGAACGGCCACCTCCTCCTGGCTGAGTCCGGCGGCCTGAATCAATTCCCGGTAGGCGCGAGCTTCTTCGACAGGATTCAGGTCTTCTCGCTGGAGATTCTCGATCAGAGCAATCTCTATCTTTTCGGTCTCGGTGAACTCTTTTACCATTACCGGAAGTGTATCCAGTCCGGCCATCTTCGCCGCCCGGAAGCGTCTCTCTCCGACGATGATCGTATAGCGGTCGTGTCCGGAAGCTTCAACCAGAAGGGGCTGGAGTATTCCCTTCTGCTTGATCGATTGCGCCAGCTCCTGCAGGTTCTCCTCGCCGAACGCCTGTCGCGGTTGGTATTTATTCGGGCTAAGCGAAGTAACCGAAACATATTCAACCGCTGAGGAGGCTTCTTCTTCAGCGCCCGTCAACAGGGCATCTATTCCTCTTCCCAGCGCTTTTTTAGACATTTTCTAATACCTCATCAGCTAAACGTTTGTAGCTTTTGGCTCCGATGGACTCCGGATCGTACTGATTGATAGGCTTGGAATAGGAGGGCGCCTCGCTTAGCCTGACATTTCTGGGAATGATGGTGCGAAATACTTTGTCATGAAAATAACCACTCACTTCCTCCACAACCTCGTGGGCCAGCCTGGTCCTGGAATCATACATGGTAAATAGAATTCCCCCGATCTTCAGACCAGGACTCAGCCTCTCCTGCACCCTGTTAATGGTCTTTAAAAGCATGCTCAAACCCTCTAAAGCCAGGTACTCGCATTGGAGGGGAATTATAACAAACTCGGCGGCCACCAGTCCGTTCAGGGTTAATAGCCCCAAAGAAGGCGGGCAATCGATGAAAATGTAATCAAACTCGTCCCTTACCGCGGTAAGGGCGTTTTTTAAAACATGCTCCCTGCCTTCCAGATCAACCAACTCTATCGTGGCTCCGGTCAAATTGATACTGGAAGGTATTATTGACAGCCCGGAAACAGAAGTCTCCTGAATCGTTTTCTCAAGGTTAATTCCTTTGGTCAAGACCTCATAAATACCCGGCCGTTTGGAATCGGCCCCTAAACTGCTGGAAAGATTTGCCTGAGGATCAAAATCTACCAGTAAAATCTTTTTCCCGGCTTCCGCCAGATAAGCACCCAAATTCACGGTGGTGGTTGTCTTCCCAACCCCTCCCTTTTGATTTGCAAAAACTATCCTTTTAAGCATCCCGCCTACCTCAAGCTTTCTACCACAGTTTAACTTAAAATTTTGTTTCACGTGAAACATTTACATTCAGGAATCCTTTGCCGCCCTGGCAATGCCGACGACATAATCCGGCTTTTCAATATCGACGATCTTCACCCCCATGGCTGTCTTTCCCAAGATTCTTATTTCTCTCAACCGCAGCATTATGGTATTCCCCTGGGAGGTTATGCAGACCAGGGTGTCTTTCTTATCCACCGAAAGGACGCCGGCTATTACTCCCAATTTTTCCGAAAATTTGTAACAGGTCTGGCCGCGGGTGCCCCGGCCGTGAGGAGTGAAATTAGAGAATTCGGTGCGCTTTCCATAGCCGTAGTCGGTGACCAGGAGCATCTGTCTCTTTTTATCTACCCTTACCGCTCCGGCAAGCTCATCATCTTTAGCCAGGCGGATACCCAGGATGCCCCTGGAAGCTCGGCCCGTAGCCCGTACCGAGGCTTCATGAAAACGCAGGGCAAAACCTTTGCGTGTAACCAGGAACATCTCCTCTTCACCCCTGGTAAGCCGGGCCGAGACCAGCCGGTCACCCTTATCGAGATTTATAGCCACGATGCCCCGGGTCCTGGCATTGGCAAAATCGGCTGTCTTGACTTTTTTTACGATGCCCCGTCTGGTGGCCATGAAAAAGTAGTTTTTTTCGCTGAAATCACTCAGGAAAACAACAGCGGTTATCTCTTCGTCATGGGAAATGGAAAGAAGGGCCTTTGCATTCTGACCGCGGGATGCTCTGGAGGCTTCCGGTATCTCATGAACTTTAAGCCAGTAAGCTTTTCCCTCACTGGTAAAAAATTGAATATAATCATGCGTCGAGGCGATGAACAAATGTTCAATAAAGTCATTATCCTTGAGCCTGGTCGAGGATGAACCCTTGCCCCCCCTGCCCTGGCTACGGTAGGAAGAAACAGGGACCCTCTTGATAAATCCCTTATTCGAGATGAGAATAACCATATCCTCCTTGGCAATCAGGTCCTCGATATTGATCTGTTCCACCTCATCTTCAACTATTTCCGTTCTTCGCTCATCGCCGTAGATCCTGCCGATCTCTAAAGTCTCGTCTCTCACCACCCCGAGAATCTTTTTTTCACTCCCGAGTATACTTTTAAGGTACTTTATCCTGGCCATGATCTCTTGGAGCTCTTCGATGATTTTCTTGGTCTCCAGGCTGGTCAATTTCTGAAGGCGCATATCCAGAATAGCCTGGGCCTGGATTTCCGAAAGTTTGAATCGCTTAATAAGGTTGTTTCTGGCGGTAACGACGGTCTGTGATTTCTTGATAATCGCGATGACCTCATCGATATTGTCGAGGGCGATCTTCAGCCCTTTTAGAATATGGGCCCGCTCTTCCGCCTTCTTTAAATCATATTTCGTTCTCCGGGTGACCACTTCTTGCCGGTGCTTGATAAAGCAGTCGATCATCTCCTTCAAGGAGATGATCCTGGGACGCCCTTCTACCAGGGCCACATTGTTTACGTTGAAATTAATTTGAAGCTGGGTGTTAATAAAAAGCTGATTCAAGACGATTTTTGGAATCGCCGCCCGTCTCAGTTCGATCACGATCCGCATTCCCTGTCGGTCGGATTCATCTCTCAAGTCCGAGATGCCCTCGATCTTTCTTTCCTTTACCAGGTCCGCTATCCGGATAATCAAATTTGCCTTATTTACCTGGTAGGGCAGCTCGGTAATAATAATCCGTTCCTTGCCGGCCTTGGAGGTCTCCAGAAAAAACCTGGCCCGAATGACGATCCTGCCCCGGCCGGTCTCTTGAGACTCTACAATACCTCTCCTGCCGTAGATGATCCCGGCGGTCGGAAAATCCGGGCCTTTGACCATTTCGGCCAGTTCGGCAAAGGAAAGTTTCGGTTTTTCGATGACTGCAACTATGGCCCGGACAATCTCTCCCAGATTATGGGACGGCATATTGGTGGCCATTCCAACGGCAATTCCGCTTCCACCGTTGGCAAGCAGAAAAGGAAAGGCGCCGGGCAGGACGAGAGGCTCCTGCATGGAATCATCATAATTGGGACCGAAATCGACGGTCTCCTTCTTGATATCCCTCAGCATCTCCCCGGCAATCCTGGCTAAACGGGCTTCGGTGTAACGCATGGCGGCAGGAGGATCGCCGTCTACGGAACCGAAATTGCCCTGGCCGTCCACTGCCAGGTACCGGAGCGAGAAGCTCTGGGCCAATCTCACCAGGGCATCGTAAATAGATTGATCTCCGTGGGGATGATATTTGCCCAATACATCCCCGACGATTCGCCCGGTTTTTTTGTAGGGACGATCGTAGCGCAGTCCCATCTCATTCATGGCATAGAGAATTCTGCGATGAACAGGCTTCAAACCGTCCCGGACATCCGGAAGCGCCCGGCTTACGATGACCGACATGGCATATTTTAAATAGGACTCTCTTACCTCATCCTCAATGGCAACAGGTATCACTCTCCCCTTTGATTCCGGCACGGTTAACTCCTGAAATTAAGGCGTTAGATATCTAAATTGGATACGGAAAGCGCATTCTCTTCTATGAATTTTCTGCGGAGCTCGACATCGTCACCCATCAGGGTAGTGAAAATTTCATCCGCCTCAACTTCATCTTCCAGGGTGATCTTCATGATGTACCTCTGTTCCGGGTCCATAGTCGTATCCCAGAGCTGCTCGGGGTTCATCTCCCCCAGGCCTTTATACATCTGCACAACGATCTGATCTCTTCTCTTATCAAATTTTTTTAGAATCCTGTTCCGTTCCTCATCGTTATAGGTATAAAAGGTTTTTTTAGCAACCACGATCTTATATAGAGGGGGCATGGCTATATAGACATGTCCCTGCTCCACCAGCTCTTTCATATAGCGAAAGAAAAAAGTTAACAGCAAGGTTCTTATATGGGACCCGTCCACATCGGCGTCGGCCATGATAATGACCCTGTGATAGCGCAGCTTATTGAGATCGAAGCTTGTTCCGGCCCCGGTTCCCAGGGTTGTAATAATAGGCATCAGCTTTTCGTTGGCCAGAACCTTATCAATGCGCGTTTTTTCAACGTTGAGCATCTTGCCCCAGAGGGGAAGAATGGCCTGGAACTGTCGGTCCCGGCCCATTTTCGCGCTTCCTCCAGCAGAATCCCCTTCCACAATATAGAGCTCGCATTTGGAAGGATCCACCTCGGAGCAGTCGGCAAGCTTGCCCGGAAGACCGGTGCTTTCCAGAAGACTCTTTCTTCTGGTAAGCTCACGAGCTCTTCTGGCCGCCGCCCTGGCTTTTGCGGCCAGGATGGATTTTTCCAGGATCTTTCTTATTGAAGCGGGATTCTCTTCAAAATAAGAAGTCAGTTGCTCATTGACGACAGACTCGACTATGCCTTTGACCTCGCTGTTACCGAGCTTGGCCTTGGTCTGACCCTCAAACTGCGGCTCCGGTATTTTCACCGAAATAACCGCGGTTAGTCCCTCACGGACATCGTCGCCGCTCAAATTCTCATCAAGTTTTTTTGTCAGGTTCAATCTCTTCACAAAATCATTCATTGTTCGCGTCATGGCGGATTTAAAGCCGACCAGGTGAGTGCCTCCCTCTTTGGTGTTGATATTATTGGCGAAAGTAAAAATTGTTTCGGTGTACCCGTCATTATACTCCATGGCGATTTCGACCATAACATTGTCTTTGACACTCTCAATATAAATAGGTCCTTTATGGATCGGATGTTTGTTTTTATTCAGATATTCGATAAAGGACTTCATCCCCCCGTCAAATTTAAAGACGTGCGCTTTTTTCCTGGAGCTCCTCTCATCAACGATGGAAATCTCAACTCCCTTGTTTAGAAAGGCCAGCTCCCGCAATCGGTTGGAAAGAGTATCAAAACTGCAGTCGAGACTGTTGAAGATCTTCCTATCCGCTTTAAAACGGGTTATCGTTCCGGTGGAATTACTCTTTCCATTTTCAACCACCTTCTTTTCCGGGATTCCCCGCAGATAGCGCTGGTAATATATTTTACCGTCCCGCATTACCTCTACCTCGCACCATTCGGACAGGGCATTTACTACCGATACACCCACACCGTGCAGCCCCCCGGATACCTTATAGCTGTTTTTGTCGAACTTTCCGCCGGCATGCAGCTTCGTCATGACCACTTCCAGGGCGCTGATCTTTTCAATAGGATGAATATCCACGGGAATACCCCGGCCGTTATCCTCGACCCGTATAATATTTCCCTTTTCAATAACCACTGAAATAGCGGAACAGTACCCGCCCAGGGCCTCATCAATGGAATTATCCACCACTTCATAGACAATATGATGAAGCCCCTCAGTTCCGGTAGAGCCGATATACATGCTGGGACGCTTGCGGACATGCTCGAGTCCCTTTAAGATCTGAATATGTCGAGCGCTGTAGTTATCCTGCATTATATTTTCCTGAAAAATTTCGGATGATAGACCAGATTATAAAATAATTATGATAAAAAGTAAAGATAGGGCCGGATAAAGCTTGCATTGCGGCTGGATTTGCGATAGAATAAATACCGGATGTTGTGTACAACTTGTGGATACCTAATAAAAAACGGGACAGATCTACTTAACATATTTGGAAGAATCTTATTGATACCATCCAATATTGTTTTTTAAAATAAGGTACTTTAATTATATATACCATAAATAATTATGGTCGGGTGTCTAAAATTGAAAATCTGTATATTTTTTCACACACCTTTTCTTAATTCTTTGCTGTATAAGCTAATTATTTCATTGTGGATAAACTGTGGATTTCTTGTAAATAAGCGGGGATAATATGGCCGGTGGAGCGTGGGATTACGAGATCTTCTGGAATGAAACTATAAAAGAGATAGAAGAAGAAATATCGGAACAGGAGTTCCTGATGTGGTTCCGTTATATGAATTACCTTTCTTCCAAAGATTCCCATATTCTGGTCGGCGTGCCTTCCGTCTTTTTTAAAGACCAGGTTACCCAGCGCTACCTTTCTAAGATCGAGTCCAGACTGTTCGAGCTTTCCGGACAAAAAATCGGTATTTTCTTTAAAATCCAAAAAGGCAAGAGGGAAGCCGAAAGCGATCAGAAATCTCAGTCTACCAAACCTGCCGGTCAGGCCGTTACTTCAAAGATGAAAAGGGCACATCCCCAACTAAACACCGATTATAACTTCGAGCGCTTCGTGCGGGGGGAAAACAATGATTTTGCCTATATGGCTTCTTATGCCATCAGCAAGAACCCAGGCAAAGCTTATAACCCCTGCCTGATTTACGGCGGCGTAGGGCTCGGCAAGACCCATCTGCTCCAGGCTATCGGCAACTCCTCCTACCAGGAATTCTCAAATTTGAAGATAGCCTACGTGACTGCGGAAACATTCACCAATGAGTTTATCCTTTCCATCAAGGAAAACACGAGCCACAGATTCAAGAATAAATACCGCTCCGTGGATATTCTACTCATCGACGATGTTCACTTTCTACCGGGAAAAGTCGAGACCCAGCAAGAGCTTTTTCATACCTTCAATGCCCTGTACGATGCCAATAAACAGATGGTTTTTACCAGCGACCGTCCGGTCTCCGAATTGAAGGCACTTTCGGACAGACTGCGGAGCAGGTTTGAGCGCGGCCTCAATGTGGACCTTCAACCTCCGAACTACGAGACCAGAATCGCCATTCTTAAGAAAAAGATAGAAGAAAAAAAGATCCCAATAAGCGACGAAGTGATAGAGCTCATCTGCCAGAACATTAAAACCAATGTCAGGGACCTGGAAAAGGCCCTGACAAAACTCATCGCTTATGCCGAGCTGGTGAATAAGTCGTTCACCCTGGAAATCGCCCGGAGACAGTTGAAAGATTTTTTTTCCAACTTCGAACGAAAAAATATTACAGTCGATTCAATTCAAAAAGTAGTGGCCGGGTATTTTGCCCTGTCTCAAAATGATCTAAAAGGAAAGAAAAGAAATAAAGCCATAACCTTTCCCCGTCAAATAGCCATGTATATCGTGAGAGATCTGACTGAATACTCTACTACGGAAGTCGGATTAGAATTCGGAGGTCGGGACCACACCACCGTCATGCACTCTTGCCAGAAAATAGAAGACCGCATTAAAACGGATCCCAGTCTTGAGCCGACTATTCAACATTTAAGCGAGCTGATCAAAAACCCGGATCGTAAACAGTAATAAGCTGTTGTATTTTAGTGGAAATTCGGTGCATAATTGTCGCACCTGGTGAAAATGTTTATAAATTGTGGAAAGAAATTAAAGTTATGCAAAGAAATATTACCATACTTCTAAAAGAATTAAGGACGTTTTTCACTTATCCACAGTGCCTACCTTTACTACTACTAACTATATTATAAGGAGTAGAAGATGCATTTTTCCTGTGAAAAAGAAATCATTCTCAAAGAAATATCAATAGCTCAGGAAATCATATCCTCAAGAAGCTCCCTTTCCATTCTCTCTAATGTAATGCTTGAACTAAAAGACGATAGCTTAAAAATTAAGGCCACAGATCTAAAGGTAAGTTTTGAAACCGATATCCTGGTGGAAACAAAAACACCGGGGAGCACGACCGTCTTTTGTGATAAACTCCTGGGTATTTTAAAGTCTTTACCGGACGGAGAGGTCGAATTCGAAGCTCAAACGGATACAATGCTCTATATTCGGCCCGTATTTAAGAAAATCGATTTTAAACTGAAAAGCATACCTTCGGATAAATACCCTGAGATAAAAGAAATATCCGAAGATCTGTATTTCTCCTTTCCCCAAAAAGATCTGATCGATATGGTCTCAAAGACCCTTTTTTCGGTTTCGAATGATGAATCCCGCTATTTCATGAACGGAGTTCTTTTCGAAAAAAACGATGATAATCTGGTCATGGTGGCAACCGACGGAAGAAGACTTTCATTTATTACCAAAGAAATAAAACTCAAGCTCGAGAATATCAAGGGGGTAATCATTCCTCCTAAGATTCTTATCCTGATCAAGAAGCTGTTCTCAGGAGAAGGAAACGCTTTTCTGGCCCTCGGGGATAACAATATCTTTATCCGTTTCAATCAGCATAAGCTCTCTTCCAACCTGATCGAGGCCCAGTTTCCCAATTATCAAAGAGTTATTCCCGATAACCAGGAACACCGGCTGGTAGTAGAAAAAGAAGTACTTCAAGCCGCCCTGAAGAGGGTCTCCTTGCTGGTGGAAGAGAAATCCAGGCGGATCGTATTGACTTTTCAACCTGGAAATTTAATCGTCAGCTCCTCCGAGGGTGATATAGGTATGGCAAAAGAAGAGATTCCGTGTGAGTATGAAGGCCCGGAAGCGACGATCGCCGTCAATTATCTGTATCTTTTGGATCCCTTGAAAGAAGTGGCTGAAGACAATGTATCTCTGGAATTTACGGAAACCGATAAAGCCATGACCTTGAAACCGGTGCCCGAGCAGGATTATTTTCATATCGTCATGCCCATGCAGATCAGTTAATGGGTTTTATTTCCACCAGATACCTTAATTTCAGAAATTTAAAAAACGCTGAGCTCAGGATCGCTGCTCCTGAAATTTTCCTGATCGGGGAAAACGGCCAGGGAAAGACTAATTTCATAGAGTCCATTTATGTTCTTTGTTTCGGCGCCTCCTTTCGCACCACTAACTACTGGCAGATGGTGAATAATAAAGAAGAAAGCTCGCTTATCAAAGGGAACTTATACCTCGATAAGGAAGTCAGGAGAGAGGTAACGGTAAAAATCTCCCGGAAAAACAAAAAGGAAATAAAGGTAGATTCAAAAAAGATCCGGGATAGAAAAGATCTGATTGAAAAAAATCCTTGCATAATTTTCTGTCATCAAGATATGGAATTTATCACCGGCCCTCCGGAAAGGAAAAGAAGATTCTTGAATCAGACCCTGAGTCTGATCGATCCTCTCTTTATCGATCTGTTCCGAAGGTACGGAAAAATACTCAAATCCAGGAATATACTGCTTAAGGAAAAAAAACCGGATCTATTGGAGATATTTGACCGGAACCTGGCCCATTTCGGTCTGCAGATCCAGGAAAGGAGGGAGAGCAGCATAGAGAATTTTAACAACATCTTCTCTCCCTTGTTTGGGGGTATTTCGGAGATGGGAGGAGACCTTGAAATAGTTTACCGGCCTTCCTGGAGAAAGGGCGCCTCTGAGCAAGAAGTTATTTCCCTTTTAAAGAAAAATAGAGAACGGGATTTCAGGTTTGAGAACACTTCTTCAGGACCCCATCGAGACCTGGTTACTTTTCATTACAACGGCAGGGAATTTATACATCTCGCCTCAACCGGGCAGCTCCGCCTGTGCTCTTTGATTCTCAAGGTGGCTCAGTCCCAATTTTATTTCAGTAAAACAAAGAGAAAACCGATCTTACTGCTTGACGATGTTTTGTTAGAGTTGGATGCCCGGAAGAGGGAAAATTTCCTAAAAGTTTTACCGGAATATGAACAGGCCTTCTTTACTTTTTTACCGGATGAAAATTACTTAAAATTTAAGCGGCGGGAGAGTATAATTTATACGGTGAAGGAAGGCGAATTTATTCAAACTTGATGATATACTATTTCATTACGGCTTGAGTACCCCTCGTCCCCCTGCGGGGATGAAGACACCCCCTGCGGGTATCTTCGGTACCCTAGCGGGTATCTTCGGTACCCTAGCGGGTATCTTCG
>CAZERV010000020.1:26312-32675 GCA_964514815.1 uncultured Spirochaetaceae bacterium
GCGGGTATCTTCGGTACCCTAGCGGGTATCTTCGGTACCCTAGCGGGTATCTTCGACCTGCAGGCCGTAATGGGATAAACGGATAATGACAAGATGGAAAGCGCCGGTGAAATTTTAAAAAATCTTCTGGACAAAAAAAACAGCATAAAAGCAGATCGCTGCTCCTCTCTCTTCAGAAGCTGGAGAGACCTGGTCGGCGTTTCTCCAGCTGAGCATTCCCGGGTCTATGACTTGCGTAACAAGGTATTATTTGTGGAAGTAGACCATCCCGGCTGGATGCAGACGCTGCATTTTAATAAGAATTCCATTTTGAAGCAGTTGGAGAAGAATTATCCTGAATTGGAAATTCATAAAATATCATTCAAAGTCAATCTTAAGTTTTCGTCCCAACCCGATGAACGAGTTGTGGCTGCGGCCGATGAATCTTCCCGGGATAATAAATATTATGAGATTGACAGGATTGTTTCTGCCGTGAAGGACGATGAGCTCAAAAAGAGATTGAAAAACTTATTCGTCGGCTCTCTAAAGAGAACTGAAAAGAAAGCTGAGCAGTAAGGGAGTCTCCTGATCCGGAAAGCCGGCTTTCATTTGGAAAAGGCCTTCCCCTCTTTGCTCTTATAGGTCGGCCGCTCCGTCTCCTCTCCCTGGTATAGGGTAAGCAGGACCTTCTCCGGCGTCAGGGGGGCGGAAAGGGCAAACTCCAGGTCCGGCCGAAAGGCTTCCATGGCCCTGAGGAGGGCAAAGAAACCGCCGATGCCGTACATGAAGGGGGGCTCCCCGATCGCCTTGGAATTCAATATTCCCAGTGGATTGTCCGAGTTCTCCAGAAAATGAACCTCTGTCTCCCGGGGTACGAAATAGATATCCGGCACCTTGTACGTGCTTAAAGAGTCCGTCAAGAGCCTGCCGTCCTCAGAATACTGAAGCTCTTCTAAAATCATCCAGCCTAAGCCCTGAACGATCCCCCCTTCGGCCTGGCCGCGGTCGATCAAGGGATTGATGCTCCTTCCGCAGTCATGGACCGCCTTGACCGAATCTACCTCGTAGGTTCCCCGCAGGCAGTCGAGGGTCACTTCCGTAATAGCCGTCCCGTACACGTGATAGAAGAAGGGTCTGCCCTTTTCCCTCTTCTTATCGAAGTAAATCCCAGGGGTGGCGTAATGGGCCTGGGCAGAGAGGTTGATCCGCCTGGCGTACATCGAAGGAATGAGCTTCTCCCAGGTAAGGTGGGTCTTTCGGCCAGCGAAAAAAACTACCTCCTTCTTTATTTCAACCTTTTCAGGTTCGGTTTCCCCGAGGTCTTCTGCAGCAGCAGCCTTGAGCCGCTTCAGGAGGCTCCGGCAGGCCAGCTCGACGGCCTTTCCGTTCAGATCGGCGGCCGAGCTGGCTGCAGTTGGAGAGGTATTGGCTACCCTGGTGGTGTTGGTGCTTTCCACCCTGATCCGGTTAATATCGGTGGATAAGGTGCGGGCGGCTACCTGGATGATCTTGGTCTTTACTCCCTGCCCCATCTCGACTGCGGCTGTGCTCACGCTTATGCTGCCGTCAGTATAGATATGGACCAGGGCGCCGGCCTGGTTTAGGGCTATATTGGTAAAGGAGATGCCGAAGCAGATGGGCATCAGGGCAAGGCCCTTCTTCTTCATCCGGTTTGAGGCGTTGAACTCTGTCACCCTCTGCCTGATTTTCACAAAACCGTACTTTTCTTCCACGGTTTCCCAGCAGGACCGGGCCCGGCAGTTTTCGGCAGCCATGCCGTAGGGAAACATGTCTCCCTCTTTTAAGAGGTTTTTCTCCTGGATTACGGCCGGCTCCAACCCAAGAGCCTTCGCCGCCCTGGAGATGGCCGCTTCCATGACAAACATCGCCTGGGGCGCGCCGAAACCGCGAAAAGCCGTGTTGGGCGGCAGATTGGTGCGGCAGCTCACCGCCGTGGCCCTGACGTTCGGGATGAAATAGCTGCCCGTGGCATGAAACATGGTCCTTTCCATGATGGCAGGGGAAAGGTCCGCCGCGGCCCCGGCGTTCTGGTAAAAGGTCACCTCGTAAGCGATTATCTCTCCGCCTTCCTTCAGTCCGATCTTAAAATCCGAGGAATAGGGGTGCCTTTTCCCGGTCAGGCACATGTCGTCATGACGGTGAAGCACGATCTTTACCGGTTTCTTCAAAAGATGAGCGGCCAGGGCGGCCATACAGGCCCAGGGGGTGGCCTGGTCTTCCTTTCCTCCGAAAGCGCCTCCCAGGCGGAGGACATCCACCTCCACCTTGTGCATGGGCAGGCCAAGAAGGCGGGCAACGGCCTTCTGGACCACCGTGAGGCTCTGCGTCGCAGAGATGAGCTTTATTCTCCCCTCTTCCTCATGGATTGCTAAAGTCCCCTGTGTTTCCAGGTATACATGTTCCTGGCCCCCGGATTCCACTTTTCCTGCCACGATCACATCGCATTTATTCCAGGCGCCCCCGACATCTCCCAGCGAAAAAGTCCGGGAGGGCACGATCAACTCGCCCCTGGCCGCGGCTTGCCGGGGATCCAGGACGGCCGGAAGCTCTTCTATCTCCAGGCGAATTTGCTTAAGGGCCTCCCTGGCGCACTCCTCGCTGACGGCGGCGACCAGGGCGACCGGCTGGCCAACATGGTGCACGATACAGTCGGCGAGAAGGGCCTCATCCGGGATAATCATTCCGACCTGGTTTTCCCCCGGAATATCCCCTGCCGTGAAGACTCCCCTGACTCCGTCCGCAGACCTGGCCGGGCCGGTATCCAGGACCTTGATTCTGCCGTGCGCGACCGGGGAAACCAGCGGCGCGGCAAAGAGCAGGCCTTCGGGATGGGGAAAATCATCGACGAACCGGGACTCACCCCGGGTGTGCAGTGCGGCATCCAGGTTTTCCATAATCATTCCTCACCTAATTGCAATTCTTCAAACTTCACCTCGGCCGGGAAAAGGGTCAGGAAGTGGGCGAATATCAGTTGGCGGAGTAATAGGCGCCTATATTCGGCTGTGCCGCGGACATCGCTGATGGGGGAGATCTCCTCATCGGCAATATATGCCGCTTCCCTGATATTGGCCGGAGCAAGCGCTCTCCCGGCCAGAAATCCGGCAGCCCGGGCCAGGTAGAGCGGTACCGGAGCTACTCCTCCTGCGGACAGATGGGCGGAGAGGATGGTTCCTTCCTGCACCCTCAATTGAACGGCCGAATTAACGCCGGCAATATCGAGATGCCTGCGCCGGGAAACTTTCTCGAAGTTTAAGAAAGATTCGCCTTCCGGAACAGGAAAGCTCACCTGTTCCAGGATCTCTTCCTCCCCCAAATCCAACTCCTTGTAACCCTTAAAGAAATCTTTTAAAGCGATCTCCCGCCGGACGCCCGGGTCCGGGGAGGTGAGGTTTCTGTTTATTAATGATAGAGAGGCATCCAGGGCGAGGAGGAGGATAGTCACATCCCCGATGGGAGAAGCGTTTACTATATTGCCCCCGACGGTGGCTCGCTGCCGGATGGGAGAAGAAGCTATCAGCTTGAAAAAATCCGGCAGCCCCGGAAACAATTCTTGCAGCACCGCCGAGTGCCTCATATCCTCGAGGGTCGTTCCGGCGCCTATCAAACAGCGATTTCCGCTCTTACGAATCCCGTTGAACTCCTTCCTGCCTGAGATGAACTCAAGGTCCCGGGCGAGTAATTCCCCGGGCTTCTGCACAAAAAGATCCGTGCCGCCGGCAACCAGGACGCTTTTTCTTAGATCAGCGGTCGGCTCGTGTCCCGCCTCGAGGGCCTGAAGCCGGCCTGGGATCTTCCTGAAGTAAGGGGGGAGAAGCCGCTGCTCTACCAGGGACTTAAGGCGGCCCCGGCCGTTTTTAAGTTTGCCGGCGAAATCTTTCGCAAGCCTTCCGGCGGCCCGCTTAATAGAGGCATATCCGGTGCAGCGGCAGATATTGCCGGCCGCCGCCTCGACCGTTTCCTCCTCCGTCAGGTCCCGGCCGCTTAAAAAGAAACCGGCCAGGGTGACAATAAAGCCCGGCGTGCAAAACCCGCATTGAACCGCCCCCTCATCCACAAACATCTGCTGAACCGGGTTCAATCCGTCTTCATTGAGTCCCTCAATGGTCACCAGGTGCTTCCCGGCCAACTCGCCCAGGGGAAGGAGACAGGAATTGACCGCCCGGTAAGAAATCTTATCTCCATCCGGCTCCCCTAAAAGAACCAGGCAGGCGCCGCAATCGCCTTCCCGGCAGCCCTCTTTCGTCCCGGTTAAGCGCATCTCCCGGCGCAGAAAATCCAGGACCACCGATCCGGGGGAGAGTGAGGTCCGGACGGTGCGATCGTTTAAAATAAAATTTATCGGTCGGCTCATTTTTCCCTCTTTGTAATATAACCCATCGCGGTCTTTGGCCGCAATGGGCTCGGAAGGTATAATCATTTTTTAATACTTTATATATTCTTGACTGAAAGGCAGGACTGCACTACAATTCAGAGTTGATTATTCAAAAGCAAAGCGAGGCCATGACAAGATGAATAAGAAGCGCGTCGCACTGTTAATACTTTTTTTTCTGCTTCTCCTGCCTGGTACGTTATTCGCGGTCCCCCGGGTTGCGGTTCTTGAAGCCTTGATTCCGGAAGATATGGATCCAGCCGTAGTGGTCCCCATTACGGACAAGATAATGGAAGAGCTGGTAAACTCGGGTAAATACATCGTCCTGGACAGGTCTTTTGTCACTCAGGTTCTGTCAGAAAAGGAGTTCCAGATCTCTTCGGGGCTCGTTAAAACCGACGAGATAAAGAAGGTCGGCCAGTACCTGGGCGCCGATTTTGTCGTGGTGGCCAGGGCGTCTAAAATAGGAGAGACTTACTTTCTTTCCGCTCGGATGATCGATGTTAAAAGCGGGGCGGTAGCCAGCCAGACATCCATGGAAAAACCGGGCAAAATCGATGTTCTGCTCGAAATAGCCAGGGCGGTAGGGGTAAAAATCGCCGGAGGTGAATATAAGGAGATAGAAGAAGAGGCGCCGGTTGCGGCCGCAGCAAAGCCGGTAAAACCGGTAAAATCCGCACCTCAACCGACTCCGGTAAAACCCATCGCTCCGGCTGCGCCGGCCCATCCCAGGAAAGCACCTAGATTCGTCATGGCGTTAAAATCGGGTATCAATCTCGCCAATGTTTTAGCTCCTGATGCAAATATCGATTCCGTAATGGCCTTACGATTTAACGGCGGCTTTTATATTTCCTTTCCTATGGGCAGCTACCAGGCGATACAGTTGGAGTTGCTTTACTCACGAAAAGGCTTTGACCTGAATAACCTTTACGATCCGGGTTGGTTAGAGTATTTCGATAAAAGCTTCATATTTGATTATATGGAAATACCTTTTTTGTTTAAATTCATTATCCCCGGGGATCCACTCAGCTTTTATATTAGCGCGGGTGGATATTTTGGCGCATATTCAGGCGGAACCGTAAAGTTCAACTATGAGGTCCCGGATTAATTGAAGAAGATATGGACACTAGTTATAAAATCCATGAACTTGATTACGGAGGGATTATAGGCCTCGGCCTGGATTTTATTTTCGGAGATTTTCTTCTGAATATTGACGTCCGGTATTCCCTGGGATTCATCCCCATATTCACTGATTTTCTGGAAATGTATTTAAACAGCGGATTCTCAATTACAGCCGGGATCGGCATACTGCTTTAAGCATCAAGTAATTCATTATGGAGCAAGGGACAGCCTGACTTCAAAGCGGGCCCCTCCCTCTTGACGATTGGAAGCGCTGACTGTGCCTCCGTAGGCTTCCACGATGACTTTGACAATCGCCAGACTCAGGCCGGTATGCTCCTCCTTAGAAGAGGCTTCCGGCCGGTAGCAGAAAAACCGGTCAAATATTTTTTCCAGGTTCTCTTCCCGAATCCCAGGCCCCGAATCATATACTGTAATCACGGCCTCGGAATCAATCCTTTCGAGTGAGACTTCTACCAGCCCGCCCGGAGGGGAAAAGCCGACGGTATTATCCAGGATGTTTTCAAGCACCTGGGTTAGCCTCTCCAGCGCTATGGAAACGAATACCGCTTCTGCGGGCGCCAGTATTTTGAAGCCGACCTGCTTGTGGTTGCCTCTCAGGCGGAAAGAGGCCAGGACCTGCTCCATAAAATCTTTAATATCCAGCCGCCGTGATTGTTCCTCGTCCAAAAGGGTATCGATCCTGGAGATTTCCCGAACCCCGGCCAGGAGGTGCTCCATGCGGGCCACATCACTCAGGATCATGTTCAGGAACCGGGCCCGTTCCTCCGGATCGCTCAATTCCCCCATCATTTCGGCGGCGGAGCGGATCGAGGCCAGGGGATTCTTAAACTCGTGGGACACATCGGAGGCAA
>CAZERV010000020.1:32775-35070 GCA_964514815.1 uncultured Spirochaetaceae bacterium
ATGGAAAAGGGTTTACAAAGATAGTCGTCCGCGCCCAGCTCCAATCCTAAAACCCGATCGATCTCCTCATCCCGGGAGGTGAGAAAGATGAGGGGAATCCTCTCCGAAACGGTGCGGATTTTTCGGCAGAGATCGAGACCGTCCAGTCCGGGCATAATAATATCAAGGATTACCAGGTCAGGCAGGCCGTTTTTTAAGGTTTCCCAGGCTTCCAGGCCGTCGGAAAAGACCTGCACCCGGTATCCCTCCCGCTTCAGAGCGTACTCCAGGGTGGTGCGAATGTTATCCTCATCATCTACGACCGCTATCAGCGGGCGTTCTGGAAGCTGCATGGGCTGATTTTTAGCCAATTGCCCGCCAATGCTGCAATGCCCGGTGCATCGGTCCCAATAGAAACACTTCCTTCAGCCAGACGGCAGGCACATTTTCGCCGCATTTTTTCACAAAACTTTCATGATTCCGCCCTCATTCAGCCATACCGGCGCTCTATATTAAGGAGAAAAACATGAACAAGCTCGGTAAAGCATTTAGAGAAAAAAGCGGTTTTCAGGCCGCGCTTAAAGCCCTTATCATCACGGTGCTGACTTTAGCTTTCCTGATCCCGCTCGGCATGATCAGGTCTCAGATCCGGGAGCGCCGGGAAAGGCGCGATTATTCCGAAGATGAGATCGTAATAAGCTGGGGAGGCGAACAGTCAATCGGGGGACCGGTTCTTACCGTTCCTTACCTGGAACGAATAAAAGACGCGAAAGGTTATATTGAAGAAATCACCCGATATGCCCGTTTCCTGCCGGATATTTTGACCATTAAAGGCCAGATAGAGCCTGAGCTTCGCCACCGGGGCATCTATGAGGTGACCCTCTACACCACGGATCTCACTCTTACCAGGACTTTCAGTCGCCCCGATTTCTCAGAGTGGCGGATTCCGGATAAAGATATACTCTGGGAAGAAGCGTTTCTCTCTATCGCCTTTCCCGATATGCGGGCGATTCGGGACCGGGTCAGCCTTTCCTGGGATACCCGGACCTTCGCTTTCAGGGCCGGCGCCGAACAGATCGGTCTCTATAATGGAGAAATCTGGACGGCGATTCCCGATTTGAAAGAAGGTGAGAGCCATGACTTCAGTGTGGATTTAAAGCTCCGGGGCGGAAGGGCCCTCTATTTCCTGCCACTGGGAGACGAAACAAAGGTGAACCTCACTTCCCCCTGGTCGAGCCCGGGATTTACCGTCTCTTTTCTCCCTACCACCAGGGATTTGAGTGAAGAGGGCTTTATCGCCTCCTGGTACGTCACTTCTCTGGGGAGAAACTATCCCCAGAAATGGAAAGAGAGCGAGGTAGACATGTCAAACCTCGAAGCCTCCAGATTTGGGGTAAACCTGGTGGTGCCGGTGGACACCTACCTGAAATCTACCCGTTCCGTTAAATACGGCCTCCTCTTTATCGTCCTTCCCTTCCTGACCTTTTTTCTGTTCGAGCTCTTGAGCGGGAAAAAGATCCATCCATTCCAATACCTTCTGGTAGGATTTGCCGTCTGCATATTTTATCTCCTCCTCCTCTCCCTCTCCGAGCACCTGGGTTTCAACATTTCCTACCTTTTGGCAAGCTCCGCTACTATCGGCCTGATAAGCTTCTATTCGAGCGCCGTGCTTATTACCTGGCGGAAGGCATCAATGATGACCGTAATCCTTTGCGCCCTCTATATTTTCCTCTACGTTGTTCTTCAATCGGAGGATTACGCTCTTCTCATCGGCTCATTAGGGCTTTTCGGCATCCTCGGCGCGGTAATGCTCATTACCAGGAAACTGGACTGGTACGGCCTGGAGCGTAATCCTTGACCCCAGGGGAGATAACGACTATTGTACTACACATGAAAAGTTACCGGAAAGAGCTGTGGTTTAAGACCGATACACGCCGGGCCTATATCAATATCACCCCGCAGGTGGAAGAATGCCTTACCGAAAGCGGCATTCGGGAGGGAATTCTGCTCTGCAATGCCATGCATATCACGGCCAGCGTCTTCATCAACGACGATGAGCCGGGCCTTCATAATGATTTTGAGGCCTGGCTGGAAGGGCTGGCGCCTGAAAAACCCTACTCCCGCTATCAGCACAATGGGTTTGAGGACAATGCGGATGCCCATCTCAAGCGCACCATCATGGGCCGGGAAGTCGCCGTGGCAGTCACCGGGGGTAAACTCGATTTCGGTCCCTGGGAGCGGATCTTCTACGGGGAGTTCGACGGCAAGAGAAAAAAGAGAGTGCTGGTCAAGATAATCGGGGAATAACCGGTCCGG
>CAZERV010000021.1:0-34867 GCA_964514815.1 uncultured Spirochaetaceae bacterium
ACTTCTTCAGGAAGCTCTTCATGACCGTTTTAGTGCTGTAAACGGTGATTTTTCCTTCTTCCAGAATTTTCTGGAGGGTTCCGGCATCGTGGTCCGCGTGGCAGTGGGTCAGAATTATGCTGTCGATAAGCTTCGGGTTGACATTGGAGGCTTCCAGCCATTCGGTGGAGTTGATGGGTGGATCGATCATGATACCGTTATGATTGAGCCAGATGATGAAACCGGATGTGTTCTCGGCAGGGTCAAAGCCGTGGCTGGGACCCAGGCAGGTTACTCCGAAGAGCGGAGGCCGGTAGGGATCGGGAAGGCGTTTGCCGATATGGTACATGGGTTTGCATTCCGGAATCCCGGGAACGTGAGCGATCTTTCTGGAACCGGTGTACACTTCGAAGTCGTCATTCTGGTCTATGGCAATCGTAACGCCGTTTAAGGTATAGCGGTTGTCTTTGAAAATATCGAGGCTAAGAATATCCCGGAAGTGCAGGTTTTTCCTGAAATACTTTAATTCGGCCTTTAGATCGGGGATGGGCAACTTTCGCCTGGAGGAATAAATATCGGAAGAATAAATGTCGTTGGCGATGAAGAGCTCTTTGGGCCCGAAGAGCGCCTCCTGGAGGGCTTTCACCAGCCTGCCGGCCTGTTTCCTGGTGCAGATAATATTAGTTTTTTTATTCTTCAGGAAGAAGTTGTAGTAAATGGGAAACTCAAGGTCTGACAGGTTGATTCCCTTTTGCCAGTGGAATAGCTCTCTGGGCAGGACGAAGATCAGGGGGACCGATTCGGGAAGGAGCATCGTATCTTTAATCGTCTCGGGGGGGGCGCCGAATTGAATATACCCAATGGGCGATTTAACCAGAAACCCTCCCCTTTGGAGCGAGGTGACCGTATTCTTCAGTCTCTTGAGTGGTTCCATCGGTGCTATACCCTATAAAATACTATAGTTCAGTAATTTAAGGATTTCAAGTTGGGAGTCGGATTTTGTTGCCGGTCCGGACTTATTTACATTTCTTTTACAATCGTTTTGCATACTCATGACAATTTACTTCGCCGATCCTGCTATTGTTAATGGTAGTAAAGGCGCTCTCAACGTGGCGGCGCCCCGGGAAGCCGCCCTTTAGAGCGTTAAAAACCTTAATAGCAGGAGGACCGATGATGAAAAGAAGCTTTTTTACAGTGCTTGCGGCAGCCCTTTTGATGGCAGGTTGGGGAGCCGGCGGACTTCAGGCCGAGGAAGGCATAGTTGCGAAGGAATTGATTGCGTATCTTGAGGTAGGTGAGCCGGTGCATCATCAGAATCTCACGCTGATCCCGATTTACGCTGCCGCGATTAAGTACGGCGTCCGGTATGCCACTCTCGAGGCTGCCCTGGAGAAAGGGTGGTTGAAGATCGAGGAGCTTGACGGCGGAAACGTGCCCAGGGTGCAGATTAGAAGCAAGGCGCAGGAAATGATCTTTATTATGAGGGGTGAAATCCTCACCGGGGCCAGGCAGGACCGCATCGTAGGCAGGGACCTGCTTCTAAAACCGGGGAGTAAAAAGGTGATTGTCCCGGTCTACTGCGTTGAGTCGGGGCGCTGGCATTATAATTCCAAAGAGTTTTACTCTAACCAGAATCTCGGCACCTTTAAGCTGAGGTCCGCGGCCCAGGAAGCAAGCGCAGAAGCCCAATCCAGGATCTGGGATCAAATTTCTAAGACGAACAGTAAGATGGGGGTAAAATCTGAAAGCGATGCCTACCAGGATATTTATAAAAATGATGTGGTAGAGAAGAAGATTGCCGAGGCCTTCCGGGGAATGCAAGACATCCCCGAGCTGTACGAAGATACCCTGGGTGTCGTCGTTGGGGTGGGGAAAGATATTGTGAGCGTGGATATTTTTACCAATCCATATCTTTTTAAGAAGCTGTGGCCCAAGATTTTGAAATCCTCCGTGCTTTCCGCCGTTTTAGACAGTGATGCTCAGGGCTCAATAACTCAAGATCAGGCGGCGGAATACCTGAGATCTCTCTACGAGAAAAAGTACATGAGAGCACCGGGCCTGGATCTGGGTTTTGAATTATCTGCAGCGGATAAGTCGGTAAATGCTTTGCTTTTTGGAGATGCGGTGATTCATCTGGCCGCATTCCCCAAAAGAGAGGAAGAGCAGAGGATTCAGGTCATGCAGGAGTACAGCCGATGATTTTTTAAGCGCTCCCGGTCTTTTAGAAGCGGTTTCCTGTCGGATTTCAGTTTCCGGCAGGAGTCCGCTCCGGCCGCTGGTTCGGCCCTCCATGGCCCCAGCGGCACGTCGGCTTCCATGCCTCCGGCCGCTGGTTCGGCCCTCCATGGCCCCAGCGGCACGTCGGCTTCCATGCCTCCGGCCGGGCGGCCTTGAAAAAACGGTTGATCGGTGGGATTATGGCAGAGTGGTGATGAATGCACAGATATAAATCCGCCGCTCGATTGGGACTGCTTTTTGTCCTGGTGGTGATGGTTCCATGTGTTTTCCTGGCTCTGCTGGCTGCCCGGGCCATTAACCGGGAAGAAGCCTATATTGAGAAACGGTTGGAAGGGACCCTGCTGGCGGAAGTTACCCATGTCGCGACCCTGGTAGATGCCGAATTGAAGAAGATCCTGGAAGAGCTTCTGGCTTCTGCACCATCAGGCCTGGGGGAATCTAGCGGGGATTTCTTTCCGGAGTGGAAAGCCGCTTCCTCCCTGGTGAGCGTGCCTTTTTTATTGTCTCCGGAAAATGAAATTCTCCGGCCTAATTACAATCAGGACCTATCCGATGAGGAGCTGTCGTTTCTCAACTGGAACAGGGCTTTTCTTACCGGCCAGGTATCCATACCGGTCTACAAAAATATCGCCCTGGTCTACAAAGATGAAATAATCAACCGGCTTGACAAATCCTATAATGAACAGATCGCCAACCAGGAGGCGATGGACCGGCAGGCGATAAGCCAGGAAGTGATGAACCAGCAGGCGATAAGCCAGTTCGAGCAGGATGAATCGATTCGGAAGAAGGTGTATCAGCAGGCAAAAGAGAAAGGGCAGGCGCCCCTGTCCCGCACGGTGAATCCCAGCGCAAAAGTCGGGCTTGTATCTGCGGAATCCAAAAAGCAGGAGTCGGTTTTTATCTCTGAGAAGCTCACTTTCAACGAGATAGCGGCGCAGGCAGAGCACGGAGTTATTCCCCGTTTAATCGATGATAGACTCATCCTTCTCTTCTGGGCCAGGGATGAGGAAGGGAATACTGTGGGCTGTGTAATTGATGAAGAGGAACTGCATGAGAGGATTATTAGTCTTCTCCCGAACGTTTATTCCCCGGTTCGTATTCTCACCGTATTGGATGAACACGGCCGGCCCCTGGTCACTCCGACACCCGCCCCCGGAGAAGAAGAGCGCGACTGGAGAAGACCCTTCGTTGCCCGGGAAATCAGCGAGACCCTGCCCCGTTGGGAGGTTGCCGCCTACCTGACTGATCCCGGAATCATCTCCTCCAGGGCGAGCTTTATGGCGCTGATCATGTGGGCGCTGATTGTAATTCTCTTTGTCTCGATTGCCGGCGGGGGAGGGCTGGTGTTGAAGACCCTGCAGAACGAGATGAACCTGGCCCGGCAGAAGACAACCTTTGTGGCCAATGTGTCCCACGAGCTTAAAACGCCGCTCACTTCCATTCGGATGTTCGCGGAGATGCTGAGAGAAAAGCGCCAGCCGGATAAGAAGAAACAGAGGCGCTACCTGGACCTGATGGTCTCGGAAACGGAGCGGCTTACCCGCCTGATAAATAATGTGCTCGATTTCTCCCAACTGGAGCAGGACAGGAAAAGTTATACCCTGAAAGTCGTTGATATTGTCAGGCTCACCGAAAATATGCTGGAGAGCCAGCGGGTGCGGTTCGAGCATAATGGATTTGAAGTCCATTTCTCCTGTGACGATCGGCCTCTTAAGGTGAAGGCGGATGAGGATGCGATAAAGCAGACGCTTCTGAACCTTCTTTCCAATGCCGAAAAGTACTCGGAAGCGAGGAAAGTCATCGAGATTGTAGTAAGCCAGGAGGAAAACCACGCCCTTATCGATATTAAAGACCGGGGGAAAGGGATCCCACCTAAACATGCCGGGAAGATTTTCAAAGAGTTTTACCGGGTCGATGACTCCCTGACCGCAAGAGTCAGGGGGACCGGACTGGGCCTCTCCATCTCTCTCCGGATTATCCGGGACCATAATGGGGAAATCCTCTATTTTCCCAGGGATGAAGGCGGAAGCGTTTTCCAGGTAAAATTACCGCTGGCGGAGGAGTGATGGGCAAAGAAAAGATACTGGTCGTTGAAGACGATGCGGCGATCCTGACCGGCCTGGTTGACCTTCTCGAGGGGGAAGGCTATGCGGTCTTCCGGGCGGCGGACGGAAACGAAGCCCTGCTGATTTACGAGAAGGAGAAGCCGGCCCTGGTTCTGCTCGACATCATGATTCCCGAACAGAGCGGGTATGACGTATGCCGGGAGATACGCAAAAAGGATGACCTTACCCCGATCCTGATGCTGACCGCTAAGGGGGAGGAAGTGGATAAAGTAGTCGGCCTGGAATTGGGGGCCGACGATTATATTGTCAAGCCTTTCGGGGTGAACGAGCTCCTGGCCAGGGTAAGGGCGGCGCTCCGCCGGCACCGGTCAGTTTCATCCCGGCCGGATGACGACAGACCGATAGAGTTCGGAAACGTGCGGATAGATCCTAAAACATTCAAAGGCAGGAGGGGAGAAGAGGAGTTCGAGCTTACCAGGCGGGAAATCCTGCTGCTCAAGCTCTTCAAGGAGCATGAGGGCGAGGTGCTCGACCGCTTTACCATCCTCGAAGAAGTCTGGGGGGTCCGCTATGAAGGCATAACCCGGACTTTGGACCAGCATATTGCCAAGCTTCGCCGGAAAATCGAAGACTGCCCCTCAAGTCCAAGGCACATCTTGACCGTGCACGGGGTCGGCTACCGCTTTGGACTATTCCATGCCGATAGCATTGACTTAACTCCATAAATGTCGTACGAAAATGGAATATGATACAGCGTCTGGTCAAACCGCTTAGGAGCACCAGCTTTTTCCTCTTTGGTCCTCGGGGTACAGGGAAGTCAACTTTCCTGCAAAATTTTTTTAAACACAGCAAGGTGATCTGGATAGACCTTTTAGACCCCGAACAGGAGGACCGGTACTCCAGGAGGCCGGGTGAGCTTTCAGACCAGATCGCTGCACGCAGGGAAGACCTGGAGTGGGTCGTTGTCGATGAGATTCAAAAGGTTCCCAGGCTTCTGGATGTTGTACACATGCAGATCGAAAAAACGCAAGTGAAGTTCGCGCTTACAGGTTCCAGTGCTCGAAAGCTTAGCAGAGCATTTTGTGCGGAAACTTGATTCCTTCAGGAGGTTTCTTGAAGTAGCTGCTCAATGCAACGGAGAGATCATCAACTTCACGAATATAGCCAGAGATGTAGGAGCGGATGTGAAAACCGTTCAATCGTACTTCGAGATCCTCGAGGAAACTCTCCTGGGGACGCTAACTGAACCATTCCATACATCCATAAGGAAGCGACAGACCAAGGCCCCAAAGTTCTTCCTATTCGATCCCGGGGTAAAGAGGGCGCTAGATCGTACCCTGACTGTTAATTTACGACCGAATACCTACGCCTACGGCCGTGCGTTCGAACACTTCATTGTTATAGAAGCGATACGATTGAGTGTTTACAAACAGAATGATTACCGATTCTCTTATCTCAGAACAAAGGACGGCGCAGAGGTAGATCTGGTTATAGAGAGGCCGGGTATTGGTACGGCTCTCTTAGAGATTAAGTCGAAGGTGCACGTTGATGAGAGAGATACGCGAATTCTTGAAGTCTTTCTCAAGGACCTTGCTGGGGCAGAGGGTTTTTGTCTGTCACTTGACCCGGTAGGTAAAAAGATCGGCAGCGTCAGCGCTCTACACTGGCGGGATGGGCTTAAGGAGATCGGTCTTGCCTGAAGTACACTACAGACCTCTCGACATCATGATCCCCGGGCAGAGCGGTTATGCTATGCTATTACCTTTAAAATCTTGCGCGTTCAGCGCAAGAAATAATCAAGTCCAGCGCCCAAATATATTCTGGTGGACTTTTGCTTTTAGAACTTCGGTTGCGGCTGTAAGTCGTAGATGCCCGCTAGGGTAGGGGTAGGGGTAGTGCTGCGCTTAAAGGAGGACTACCAGGGCCAGGAGAGCAGCGGGAAGGCCGAGATGGTCTTTATCTGTGAGAATTGCGGACTGCTTCTCAATGCCCTCTGCCAGTGCCATTTTGTCAACTTTGCCACCCCGCCGGAGGACCTTCTCAAGGCCCTGAATGCCATTACCGGCTGGAGCTTGACCCTCCCCGAGCTCCTCTCCTACGGGGAGAGGAGCTGGCATCTCAAGCGGTTGGCATTCCTCCTAAAAAGAAGCTTGAGGCCCTGGGATTGGACGAGCTCAGAAAGAGACTTTATACTTGAAAACAAGGAGGAAAAGCGGTGGAATTGATCTTTTTTAGTGAGGAATGAGTCAGGAGATTCAAGGAGGAGGTCCGGAAAAGCCCCAGCTACAGGGAAGCCGCCAGGACCTGGGAAGGGGATTTGACCCTGGTCATCCAGGCCGAACCCAGAGTAGATATAGATTCTGACCTCTACCTTTACATGGACCTCTGGCACGGTGAGTGCCGGGACATGCGCCTGGTTGCAGAGAATAAAGGGAGCAAGGTGGGAGTATTCAGCGAAATCCCCCAGAACACGGGAGTCCGGTTTTCGAGGCCGGGGAGATACTGAAAGTGTATGAGGAAGCCTGGTAAAGAATGGACTGGAGAGCAATGGAAATAAGAGGAATAAGCGCAGATAAGGGGCTCGTTATAGAGCTGGCTGAGGGTGTAGAGGCCGAAGGGCTTCCTGAAATGCTGGTCACCCTGATTCGCCGGAACCTGGAGCAAAAGCCGGGCAGGCTCAAAGACTTCAATGCTTTGAATATTACCGTGGGGCTGAACGTGGAGGATCTGGGGATAAAGCTCTCCCTGGTTTTTGAAATTTGAAATCGCTAGATAAGTTTATATATTTGGCTATTTTACTGGGAGTAGCCTTATTCACCATTTATTCCATCCAGCGGGGAGAAGGGATAGAGGAGTATACAAGCAGGATTCAAAAGAAACGAAAAGAAATCGATGACTTCATGAGATATGCAGAAAATTCCCCTTTTACGGGAGATATGAGGGGAGCCTTTAAAGGCTTGAATTATTTCCCGCCGGATCCCAGGTATAAAGTGGTCGCAAACCTGATTCTCATCGAAGGGAAAGAAACGATCTTTATTCCCACCAGCGACGGCTCCATAGACAGGTATAACCGTTATGCCTTTGTTGAGCTCACTTTAGATGGCTCATCTTACCGGCTCTTACTGCTGAAACCGGAAAACAGCCCGGTTGCCAACAGGCTTTTCCTGGCTTTCGCGGATGAGACCAGCGGCAATGAAACCTATGGGGGCGGCCGGTATATCGACCTGTACCAGCAGGATGAAGAAAAGATTGAGATCGATTTTAACCTGGCCTATAATCCCTACTGCGTATATAATCTTAACTACAGCTGCCCCATTCCGCCGGCTGAAAATCGTTTGCCTATTGAAATTCTCGCCGGCGAAAAGATCTATAAAATCTATTGAGAGGAAATAATTATGAAATCAGCCTTTGTTTTTATATTAGTTATGCTTTCATTATTTATTTTATTCGGCTGCCCGGGCCCCAAAGACAGCCTGGAAACTCCGGGCGCCGCGCCGCAGACGGCAGCCAAACCAGCTTCCGGGCCGTCTCCCAGGGATTTGGACGGGCTCGATGCCAGGGCCGCCATGACCCTGGCGAATAGATGGGGAACGGCCAAAACCGACGTAAAAAGCTTTGTCACCCCGCAGGAAGTGAGCTTCACTTTTGCAAACGGCAAGAAGGTGAGAGTGCCGCTTTCTCCGGACAAGATGGTGGTTGCGCTGGCGCCCTATGTGAGTAAAACTCACCCCTGCGAGGTCCATTATATGTCCGGCTGCCAGGGAGAGCTTACCGGGCTTCCCGTCAAGGTTCTGGCTAAAAAATCCGACGGCGCCGTCATCCTTGAAGATACTGTGACCACTCTCCCTAACGGATTTATCGAGCTCTGGCTGCCCAGGGACCTGGAGATCAATTTAAGTCTTGAAGCCCTCGGCCGCAAAACCGAAGGGATGATTAATACTTATTCCGACAGCTATACCTGCGTGACCACTTTTCAGCTACAGTGAGAAGTGCGGA
Source organism: uncultured Spirochaetaceae bacterium (assembly GCA_964514815.1). Lineage (GTDB taxonomy): Bacteria > Spirochaetota > Spirochaetia > SZUA-6 > DRHE01 > CAZERV01. Next base: position 8,280 of record CAZERV010000021.1, read on the forward strand.
CCTCAAAATGCAGCCCTGTTTCCTCTCCTCACCGGGAGAGGGCTTAACGGCAAGGGGCATAAATCATTTCCCCAGGATACGGAGAAAGGTAGAATATGGATCAGCGATCATGCCGGTGTTTTATGCACTTTAAACGTTTCAGGCTTGAAAGAACGATGAGGACGGCAGGATGCTATCGCTCCCGGTCAGAAGCATTCGCCCCAGTTGTTTTTGCGTGGCTGTTTTTCCTCTTTGCCGGGCCAGGCTAATGAGCTTCTTCAATTCCTCTTTATCTTCGAGTCTCTTCAGGAGAGGATAACTGGCCGCAAGCGTCTTAAATCCTTTGGCCGTATTGATTTTAAAACCGGGCAGCCTGGAGCTTCCCCTCTTTCCGCTTTCAAGGCTTTTCAAATACGCGTATTCTTCATCTAGAGCAGGGCAGATTCCCCTGCCGGCCGCTTTTCTGGTAATCTCGGCCTGGATGAGCTCCTGTATCCGCTCCAGATTGGTGCCGGATTTAAAGTGAACCGTCAGATCCACGGTTACCATGATCTCTCCGTCGGCTGAGTATTCGGTCCACCAGTCCGTATAGAAACCCTTTTCCATGATGAGCGGGGTTGAGCGAGGAATATATTTGATCCGTTTATATTCCTCGATTTTTTCAGCAGCAAAACGAAGCCGGCGCTGCAGGATGGGGTTTCCCGGATTAGCCTGCAATTCTTTTTCAATCCGGGGGAGGAGCTCATTTTCCAGGTAAAATATGGCCTGGGAGAGGGGCATCTTAATCCGTTCTGCCGAGCAGGCAAACTCTTCTCCTTCTTCTATTCCATAAGGAGGCTCTTTCTGGTTTTCGGGGGCAAGAACCGGCAAGAAAAGATTAACCAGCTTCCTTAAGATTTCAGGCAGCTTTTCTGTCTTAAAGACCTGGGCATACCGATCGTCAGGGGAAGTATATTTATTGATCGCTTCGGCAATTATCCGGGCAAGTTTCCTGACAATTTTTGCTTCCTCAATTTTTGCTTCAAAGAATACCGCTCCTCCTTTGAGCAGCAGCAGGTTGAAGAGCCTTTTTGCCTCCTTGAAACCGGCGGCTCCGCTAATCAAATCTGTTTGATCCAGGGAAATATTTTCTCCCCTTAAATCCTCGAGCATGCTGACCGCCTGCCGGGATTTTTCCCGGGCAAGCTCACCAAGCGCCTCTCTGGATGAATCCGCCGGCCTGGTCGCTATCCCCTCGATTGCCTTGAGAGCCATATTGAATTTCAGGTTGATCAGCTCGAGAAGGGTGTCGATATCTTTTAAGCCGGAATATTCTATTTGCAGGTCCTGGACCTGTTGCTCGAGGAAAGACTCACGCTCCTGAAGTTTATTGAGCCGGATCTTCCATTGTTCTTCTAATGAAGGGCGCATAATCTATTGTTTTAACAATATTAATGGTCCAATTTTTTGTCAAGAAATATTGTGTTTATTCAGATATTAGAAGCTGCCCGGATTGTCAAACCGGGGGCGCCATAGATAGCGCTTTAAATCAATGCGGTCCTGTTCATTGAGCGTTATGCCTTCCTTTTCCAGGAGCTCTCTCTGTAATTCATACCCGTAACCGGGCTTTAAGGATAGGCTTCCCCTGCCGTTGATTACTCGGTGCCAGGGCAGATTATCTTTACCGGAGGAGGAGTGCAGTACCCAGGCTACCTGCCTGGCGGCACGATGATTGCCGGCCAGCGCGGCAAGCTGCCCGTAGGTGGCTACCTTCCCTTTTGGTATCTTCTTGATGGTATTCTTCACTCTCCGGTAAAAAGATGATGCTCCGTATTCATCCATAACTCTATTCAGGCCCGAGGTGAAGATTTATCAGGAGGAGAAAAGTGGTCGACCAGCAGACTGGAAATGACAATTAATTCGGCCAGCAGCCGCATGAACAAGAGAAAAATGACCGCCCAGGCGATCACGCCGTAAACGAGGAAGCGTGTTCCTGCATAGCGGACTATCTTTGCGCCGATAACTACGATTAACTGCCAGACCAGAGCGCTCAAGCAGGCAATGGCAAGGGTCGGCCGAAAGCGCAGCGTCCTGCGGGCGAAAAGATGGTAGAGACCGAGGAGAACCAGCGCGATAATTAATCCGGAAGCAAGCTTGCCGCCCCAGTAGACCAGCCAGGGAGGAAATGAACGGGACTGCCTGAAATATTGAGCGGTTAAGGAGAGGGCGGAGGAAAGATAGAAGAGCAGGAGAACTCCTAACATCAGGGCCAGAGAAATAAGCCGGCCGTAGTGGAATTTTCGGCGAGAGCCTGAGAGCATTGCGGACATGGCGCCTTCCAGGGAGTCAAAAACAGTAATTGAGGTAACGATAAAGGCCAATAATGTCATGAGTCCCAGGGAGCCCCACCTCCGGGTTAATCGCATGATTTGCGAGAGTAGAGTGGAACGCATTTCAAGGGGGAGAAAGTCGAGTATGTTCCGGGAGATGAATGACTGCAGATCCGGGGTCACATTGTATATGTAGGCGCTTAAACTTAAGCCGAGAAAGAGAAGCGGCAGACTGCCGAAGACGAGGCTGAAGCCGAGGCCTTTGGCAAGCAGTGAGCCATTTTTGTAATTATACTTTGCCAGCAGTCTTAACCTACGGGCTTTGTAGCCGGAATGGGACCCGGGTTTAGGCTGCTGCTTAATAGTTTCATCCATGTTCAGGCACCTGATTATTTCAAAGATGATTGAGAAATTCAAGGATGGCCGCGGCCGTTTCATCCGCTTTCTCCACCATGGGCAGGTGGCCGCATTCCGAAATGGATACCAGGTAAGCATCTGGCAGAAGGGAGAGGAATTCGCTCGACCATTCGTGTTTAAGGATTTCATCCTCCCTGCCCCAGATAAGCAGGGCCGGGAGCCGGATCTGCGGAAGAAAAGCCTCAACCGGATCGGTCCCCATGACCTGCTTTGAAATTTTGCCCAACACCTTTACGCCGCCTTGCGAAAACAGGCTCTCGGCCAGGTACTCTTCGAGATCCGGGGGTACGGCGCCCGGGTCGTAGAAATTATTGGAACGTAATTCCCAATGCAGAAAGAGCCGGTTGTGAAAGATGGTGGCGATATCGATAAACATGTCGCTCCTGGCAAACATCATTGTTAAGCTCCCGGCTTCACCCTCCAGGCCATAGGGAGCGATTAAAACCAGTCGGTTTATATCTTCCGGATATTTGTGCGTATAGGCTGCGGCTATTTGCCCGCCCAATGAATGCCCCAGGAGGTTGATTCTGCCGAGATTCAGGCCTTCTTTGAATTTTTTTATTATCTCTACAAAATAGCCCAGACTGTAGGGGCCTTCCGATTTATCGGAAAACCCGGAGCCGGGCAGATCGGGACTGATTGTCCTTACCATGGGATGGAGCTTCTTTGAGAGAATATGGAAATTGTAGCCTGAGCCGCTGAAACCGTGAATGCAGAGAAGCGGGTCTTCAGTTCCTGGTCCTGAGCCGCCGGGAGCAGAATCGAAATAGTGAATCTTTATCCCCTCAATCTCCAACCAGTAGGAATCTGCCAGGCTTTCCTCTAAAAGCACAGACGAGCGGCTGCTTGCGCATCCGGTGAGACTCATAGCTATCAGTGAGAAAAAAAAGATTTTTGTGATATTCAGAATCTTCTGCATCCTCGCAAGACCCAGGAATTAAATATTAACACTATTGCGGCTAAAATCGCAATGTATTCCAAAGGCTATTGAGGTTTAACGGCTTTAAAAGGAAAATAAGCGCGCAATGGGAGCTTTGGATCTATTGTCTGTCGCTGCCGATAGAGTGTTGCCGACCAGTAATGCTTAGTAAATCAATAACCAATTCCTATTGACAATACCTATTCTAACGATTTATCTTTACTGTATTGTACTGCCACCTCCTGGACGCAGGGTGTATACACAGGATTATGATGGAAGCGGAAAAAATATCCAGAAGGGAATTCTTAAGGAGGGCGATTTTGGGCGCCACCGTTCTGGCAGCTCCCCCTGCGCTCCTCCTCTCCTACGCCAGGAGTGTATACGCCGAACCCATTGCGAGCTCCCTGAAAAGCGATGTCGCCGCGGTAACGCACTCCAAATCCATAGACACGAGCGGCTCCATCGATCTTAACATTACCCGGATCATGGTAGAAGAAGGGATCAAAACCATAACCGGAAAGAGCGATCCCAGGGACGCCTGGCTCTCCCTCTTCCCCAAACTAAGATCGACAGACGTCATCGGTATTAAGATAAACTGCATAAACCGAAGGTATTACAGCGATAGAGAGGTGGTGGAGGCGATTATCGGGGGACTCAAGAGCCTGGGCCTTAATGAGAACAACATCATTGTCTGGGACCGAACGAAATGGGAGCTAAACCGCTGCGGCTATAAGATTAATACCGGCCGTACAGGTGTACGCATTTTTGCCACTTCAAATCACGACAACAGCATTCCCATCAGGACTACCGGGGGCTCGAGCGATAGTACGTATCTCAGCTCGATTCTTACCCAGGAGTGCGACTATCTCATAAATGTACCTGTCCTGAAAGATCATAATACTGCCGGTGTTACTTTGAGCATGAAAAACCACTATGGAACGATAAGAAGTCCGTCAAGGTATCATGGAAACAACTGCGATCCCTATATAGCCTATATAAACTCTTGCTCTACTATCAAAGAAAAAACGAAATTGATCGTGCTCGACGCGCTCAAGGGAATATATTCCGGAGGACCGGGAGGATCCCCCCAGTGGCTAAACCGCCAGATACTAATGGGAACGGATCCTGTTGCGGTAGATTATGAAGGCATGATGATCATTGAAGAAAAGAGGTTGAGCAAAGGTGCATCCTCAATCGTCAGGAAGTCGCGCTATATCCAGACAGCCGCGAAGTTGGGCCTGGGAACGAACAATCCTGCCCAGATTAATTTGCATGACTTGAGATTGGGGTAAGAAAAACACCGGGCCGTTAGATTGTTGAATGCCGGAGGCTTTAATTGGGATTTTACCTGTGGATGAAAAGACCGATAACAAAAGAATAACCCGGAGAGATTTCCTGAGACTGGCCGCGAAAACAGGCACCGCTGCCGGCCTGGCCTTCGCCCTTCACCGTTCTGCTGCGCCTCTCTGGGCCGTACCTAATCTCGAGAAAGTTGACCTGGCCGTTGCGCGAGGAGAGGTCGGCAGGTCTGTCAAGGCGGCCATAGATGCGCTTGGAGGGATCGGAAGGTTTGTAAGAAAAGGACAGAAAGTCATTATAAAACCGAACATGTCTTTTCCCAATCCGCCGGAGTGGGGAACCACGACGAACCCGGAAGTAGTGGCTGCCATAGTCGGGCTGTGCAGGGAAGCCGGCGCGGCCCGGATCCTGATCGTAGATAATCCCTTGCGCCGGCCGGATATCTGCCTGAAAAGGAGCGGAATACTGGCCGTAGCCCAAAAGTTCACCGGGACTCATGTCCTGGCCGCCCAGGATCGCTCTTTTTTTAAAGAAGTAGATGTACCTGGCGGCAGGGTCTTACACACCGTCATGGTGATCAAAGATGTTCTAAGAGCGGATGTTCTGATCAATGTCCCCATATCGAAATCCCACAATGCAGCAGGAGTCAGTTTGGGAATGAAAAACCTTATGGGATTGATCCTGGACCGAGACGCTTTCCATGAAAAGTTTGACCTTAACCAGGGAATAGTAGACTTGAGCAGATTTATCCGCCCGGATTTGATCGTTGTAGATGCTACGCGAGCTCTCATAACCGGCGGGCCCTCGGGACCGGGAAAGATAGTGCCCCTGGGAATCATAGTTGCCGGCACGGACCCGGTGGCCGTGGACTCCTACACCGTGTCTCTGGCCAGATGGTACGGACGCTCTTTCAAAGGGAAGAATGTTCGACACATCCTCCTCGCCCATCAGCAGGGCCTGGGAGAGATTGACCCGGCAAGGCTCATGATTAAAGAGATGGCCGTATAATTTGTACAAGGAGCCGCTATTTGGTCCAGCGTGCCTTGCAAGCCTTATTCCTGTTGATTTTCCTCTTGCTTTTATTCTTGGCCGCTGATCTGGTAGCGTATAATGTTCCGACCGATATATTCCTCCGCCTGAGTCCCTTTATTGCCCTGAGTGTGATGATTGCCGGTAGAACGGTAATCGCCGGTCTGGCGGTATCTTTGTTTCTAATAGGGGCCACGCTGATTTTCGGCAGATTCTTCTGCGCCTACGTTTGCCCATTCGGAACGACCATCGATTTTATCGATTGGCTGGCTCTCAAAAAAATCAAGAGGCGGGGTTTGAAGAAGCCTGAGAAGGTGCTCAGCCTCAAGTATTACTTTCTCCTCTTCCTGGTCGTCTCCTCGCTGTTCAGCCTGACCCTGGTCCATGCCTTTGACCCCCTGGCCCTGGCCGCCCGGGTTTACTCCTTCCTGGTCTATCCCCTGGGAATCTTCCTGGCCAACTTTTCCCTCGATCTCTTCCGGCCGGCGGCCGGCAGTTTAAACTGGACCGCCTTATCACTGACCAGGTTCAGCCAACCGGTGTTTACGGCCAATCTCTCGACCTTCCTCCTGCTGGCCGGAATTGCGGCTTTGAACATATTCCAACCCAGGTTCTGGTGCCGGAATCTCTGTCCGTTGGGCGCACTTTTGAGCCTGGTATCACACCTGGGTTTCTTGAAGCGCACCGTGGGCCCGGGCTGCAACTACTGCGGGCAATGCCGAAAAAAGTGCCCCATGGGCGCGATTGAAGAGGATCCCTACCGGACGAAGGTCCGGGAATGCGTGCAGTGCAGGACCTGCGTTCGGATCTGCCCGGTTAAGGAGGTGTCTTTCCGCCCCACCGGTCCGTTAAAGCCGAAAGAAAAAACGCATCCAATCGGGATGGGTCTTTCCAGGAGGACATTTATTGCGGCGGCAATTTCCGGTGCAGCAACGAGTTTTCTGGCCTATGGTCATCCCTCCCGCCTTCTTCGGGACCCCGGTCTTATCAGGCCGCCGGGCGCCCTCCCTGAAGAGCTCTTCCTCGATACCTGTATTCGCTGTGGGAGCTGCATGAGGGTCTGTATTACGAACACCTTGCAGCCCTGCTCGCTGGAAACCGCTTTTACCAGGCTCTGGACGCCGTACCTTAACCAGCGTCTGGCCCCCTGTGAAGCGACCTGTAATCTCTGCGGTCAGGTCTGTCCCACTCAGGCCATAAGGAGGCTCCCCCTGGCCGAGAAGGTGGTGGCCAAGATCGGAACTGCCTACATTGACCGCCGGCGCTGCCTGTCCTGGGAGTACGACCGTCTCTGCCTCATCTGCGACGAACAGTGCCCCTACGATGCCATAGACCTGGTAGAGGAAGGTGGGCTGAAATGCCCCGTTGTTTACGAGCACAAGTGCAGTGGCTGCGGCATGTGCGAGAGCAAGTGCCCGGTGGAAGGAAGATCGGCGATTGTAGTTCTGCCGGTCGGGGAGATCCGTTTAAAGACAGGATCGTATCTCAAAGAGGTTGACAGTTTAAACCTGGATCTAAAACTGGTTGAAGAGAAACAACTGCCCGCCAAAGGGCAGACCCGGGACTTCAGCTACGAAGATTTGGGGCTGGACCCGGATAACCTGCCCCCCCTGCCTCCCGGATTCATACTGGATGAGGAGATAGAAAAATGAGCTGCTCTATTCGCAATACTATCTTTGGGATAATGTTCGGCATGGCAGCGCTGGTCTCTTTCTCCCAGGCCCAGCCGGCCCTCGATTCCTACCTGCCCGATAACGATGAGATCGAGGGTTGGATAAGGGACGGGGAGGCAGCCGCGGCCGTAGATTTAAAATCTTTAACCGCCCTCATAGACGGAGCCGCTCCCCAATATATCGACCTGGGCGTTCAGAAGGTCATCTTTCAAGATTACTCTCTGCGGGACGAAGTGTACTTGACCATCGAAATCTATGCCGTAGAGCGCCTTCCGGACGCCAAGATGCTCTACGAAAGAATTTACCAGGAAGAAGCCTCAATTTTAAAGGATTTTGGAGAGGCCGGGCGCCTGGTTGAAGATTTACCCGGAGTCTACGTCTTGGAGTTTCGGAAAGGCAGGTATTTTGCCAGGATTACCACCCTGGCTAAGACAGAAGAAACCAGGTCCGCCGTTCTAGCTTTTGCCCTGGCGATTATCGAGCGTATGGAATAAGGAAGGAAGCGCTTTTTTCACCTTTGCCTCCCGGCCGCCTAAACATTTTACTCTTTAAAGGGGAATTGAATCCGGAAAGAAATCTGAGTGTTGCTATTCTTTTATCATTAATACATATTTTAAAGAGGTATTCTGAGATATAAAATATTTTTCTGGAGGTATAAAGGTGGGGACAGATTGGAGGAAATATATTGTGAGCACGCCTGATGTACTGCGGGGTAAACCAAGGATTAAAGGGACGAGGATTCCGGTGAGTCTTATTCTTGGGTATTTAGCAGTAGGGAAAACGGCTGAAGATATTATAGATGAGTTTCCTGATCTTATAAGGGAGCAGATTGCTGCATGTTTGGAGTATGCTCGTGATCTTGCAGAGTTTGAGATTACAGTCTCATGAGTTTACAATTTTTTGCTGATCATTGTATTTCTCGGGCGATAATTCAATCGCTTGAAGAGGGAAGGCATAAAGTCTTTTGTTTAAAGAATCATATTCCTGCTGATTCTCCTGATGAAGTGGTAATTTCAAAGGCACAGGAACTTGATGCTGTATTGATTTCTTTGAATGGGGATTTTGCCGATATCGTAAGGTATCCTCCGGAAAGGTATAGAGGAATTATTGCACTTCAAGTTAGGAATCATCCTGAAGCAATTCCATCACTTCTTGCAGGCTTGAAAGTGTATTTAGCTGAACATCCTGATATCGAATACTACAAGGGAAAGCTGTTTTTGGTGGAGGTACATAGAATAAGAGTACGAAAATAGAGTTACAAAATTTATCAAATCATGAAAAGAGCATTTTTCTCATTTTTAAAACCTGCACTATGTCAAGAATAAGTGCGTCCTAACGGCCTTGTGGCAAGTCGCCCGGGTTTACACCTTCCTGGTCTATCCCATGGGTCCGATTGAAGAGGATACATACCGGACGAAGGTGCGGGGATGTGTGCGGTGCAGGACAGGACCTGTGTCCAGGTCTGACCGATTAAAAGGGTGTCTTTCCGGCCCACCGGCCCGTTAAGGCCAAAGGAAAAAACACATCCTATCGGGATGGGTCTTTCCAGGAGGACATTTATTGCGGCGGCAATTTCCGGCGCAGCAACGAGTTTTCTGGCCTATGGTCATCCCTCTCGCCTTCTTCAGGACCCCGGTCTTGTCAGGCCGCCGGGCGCCTGGTTGAAGATTTACCCGGAGTCTACGTCTTGGAGTTTCGGAAAGGCAGGTATTTTGCCAGGATTACCACACTGGCTAAGACAGAAGAAACCAGGTCCGCCGTTCTAGCTTTTGCCCGGGCGATTATCGAGCGTATGGAATAAGGAAGGAAGCGCTTTCCCCTCAACTCATGCCGTTCCATCTCTTCAACACCGGCACGGATACTCTCATCCAGCCGTAGTAGGCTGCATTGCAATGGCATTTCATGAAAATCCAAGATTTACAAGGGATATAGATATATTGGTTCTTCCGGAGGATAATCAAAAAATCAGTTGGCGCAGAGTCTCACGAAGGTATAATTAGGATGAAGAAGATTAGAAACTCAGACCAGGATAAAGTTGACATAAGGAAATTGGAAAATGACAAAGATTGAAAAAATAATGGAATCGTGAAATATCAGGGCTCGAATACGGAAGGAAGCGCTTTTTTCACCTTTGCCCAGTCAATTCCGAAATCCCCAGTCTCAATGTCCAATCCTTGAGACATTTTATTCGCCTTTTGAATGCGAGAATCAAGATCCGGGTGGCTGTCGATATATTTGAAGAGCTCCATCTGATCGCCCTCTTTTTCCTCTTTCAGGCGTTCAAATGCTTTTCCTAAATAGGCCGGGTCTATCTTCGCCCGGGTTAGAAGATCCAGGGCGAAATCGTCGGCCGCCGCTTCGACAGCCCTGGAATAGCTGATAGTGACAATTTCTCGGATTATCCGCTGAATGAGCACCTTTGCCTCCTGACCACCGAAAACGGAAAACAATGAGGCCAATACTAGCTGCCGGCTGAGGTTCTTCATGGCATCACGATTTACCACGTGTCCCAATTCATGAGCCATGACCGCAGCCATCTCCTCCGGGCTTTCCAGCCTCTTCATGAGGCCGGAATACACTACGATGAGCCCGCCGGGAAAGGCCAGGGCATTCACTACCGGCGAATCGATTACCAGGACATCCACTTCGTAATCCGGACCGCCGGCTGCCGGGAGAAGCCGGCCGGTAATGGTTTGCAAAGCCAGGCTCACTTCCGGAATCTCGATTACAGTTTCTTCTCCCCGAATACTGTCCTCGATCAAGAACTTTAACCTTATTTCCAGGGGAAGGGCTGCGGCCGTGCCAGGGCTTCTCTTAACTAACCGGTAAAGACTCAGAGACAGGAGAAGCAACAGAGAGATGACCCCGATTAGAATCCCAAGATCCTTGAGAAGGTAAAAACGCCGATTCAAAGTCCCTCCGGGGGACGGTTCGGCTCAACAGGTTTTTGCAGGGGAGCTGCTTTGGGCCCGTAGAAGCGGTTAAAGGCAACCCTGCCGAAAAAGGGCATGTAATAGAATTGTCCTTTCCTGGCCCGCGTGAGAGCTATTACCGAAAAGACGATATAGATGACGTTAGCAAAGACCATGAAGATAAGATAGATAAAGAATGCATCCGGGAAAGCCGGCTCGGCAACTAGAATCTTGATCAGCCAGACAACGAGAAAAAAATTGACTGCAGTGACGGGAATTTGAGAGAGCAGAGACTGTAAAGAGTGAAAAGCTGTAAATCTGGAATTCTTTTTGTTAATGAAATAATAAATGACCGCGGCGACCAGGTTGAGGACCGGAAGGGGAAGGCCTATGCCCCAGACAGCAAACATCATGAAGTAGGCCCCCATGGCGTCTTCTTTTTCCCGTTTGCTTAATTCATCGGGCTGCGGCAGTTTTGTTTCAGATTCACTCATTTTATGAGATACAGGGACGATCCTGAAAAGGATCGTCCCTGGTTAATTTATTCTTTCCCCGAAAAAGCCGGGTACTGATCGGTAAAATAGCCCAGGTATAGATTAATTCGGGTGGACCACCTGAAGGTTCCCACGTTGTAAGCATGCCATCGCTCGGGATACTTGCCCGTAAAAAGGACAGCCCACCAGGCCAGGAACATCAGGACGAAGCCGCCTATCAGGCGGAAAAGGAGGCAAAAACCGTGCGGAATCCCTACATAAATAGATCCGAATAGTACCCGCAAAATAACCAGGCCGCGGCTGACCTTTTCGGGTTTATCCACCTGCAGAGAAACAGTTTCGCCGGTCCCGCTTATGCCGAAAGCAGGATAGCCGTCTACCAGGTTTGAGAGGACGGCGCTGACCCGCAGGCTCCAGTTAAGATATTTCACTTGAAACTCAAAGATGCTTCCCGGAAACTCGCCTGTAAACAGCACAACCCAGAAAGTAACGAAAGCCAGGATTGACGACCAGATGCCGACAAAAAACAGGAGGAAAAGGTGAGGAATGGCGATATACAGCCAGCCGAAGAATGCTCTTAGAAGAAGCTGTCCCCTTGAATAGCTTTCCTGAAGAGTGATTTCCAGTTTCATAATCTATCTCCTTTCATTTATAAAAATTTTAATCGTATCTTAACTATAACGTATTTAGACTTGAGAAAGCAAGAAGATTTATTTTATTTTTCTTATGTCTTCTGCAGGGACAGTTACCTCCCGTTCCGGAAAATGCGTGGGCTATTGGACCGGGCTAAAATAGTGTATCCTTGCTAAAATAAAGCTCGATTCTTGAGGAGGATCCGATTTTGGCAGAGAAAAAGCTTTCCCTCAAAGTTAAATTGGGCTTCGGCGTCTGCGACCTGGGCGGTAATCTCTATTTCACTGTCATGGCTTTCTGGCTTTTAAATTACCTTACCGATACCGTGGGAATTGCAGCGGGTCTGGCCGGAATTGTCAGCATGATCGGCCGGATCTGGGACGCGGTCACGGACCCGATGGTGGGGCATCTGTCCGACAGGACAAAGAGCCGCTGGGGGAGAAGAAGACCCTACATCTTCTTCGGCTCTTTTCCGCTGTTTATTGCCATGATCATCATGTTCACGAACCCTGGCTTCTCTAATCAGGCTCATCTTTTCATCTGGGGAGTCCTCGTCTACTGCTTTCTCAGCACGGCATATACACTCGTAAATATTCCCTATTCCTCTCTGACCCCGGAGCTCACCAAGGACTATCATGAGCGTACCACACTGAACGGCTACCGTTCCATATTCATGGTGATCGGAACATTGTTAGGGGCCGGAGCCGCTTTATCGATCGTAGGAGCAATGCCTGACAGGAACACGGGCTGGACGGTCATGGGGACCATTTTCGGCGCCGTGATGATGGTCACGGCCTGGATAACCTTTTTCACGGTGCGGGAACCGGGCGTTTCGCGTTTTAAAGCCAGAATGGGCTTTTTAAAGTCGTACCTCCTGGTGTTTAAGAACAGGTCCTTTGTCTTCATTCTCTTGACCTTTGTCTTGCATATCACGGCGGTGACAGTCTTTAGCGGGATACTGGTGTATTATTTCAAATACATTTACCGGGATGAGTCCAAAACTACGGTCGCCCTCCTGATTCTCCTGGTTACGGCGATGATATTTATTCCCATAAGTGTTCTGGTGGCCAGGAAGATCGGAAAAAAGCCGACCTATGGGATCGGAATGCTCATCATCCTTGTCTGCGCTGCGGTATTATTCTTTACCGGCCACGTTCTGGGCATGGGCTTTTTCTTTGTGCTGATGGCTGTTGGAGGGATCGGTTTGTCGACCACTTATACGATTCCCTGGTCCATGATCCCCGACACCGTGGAATACGATTATGTGGAGACCGGGGAGCGCAGGGAAGGCGCTTATTACGGCATGTGGACTTTCGGCGCCAAGATCGGGCAGGCCCTGGCTGCCGGGCTCACGGGATTGATCTTAAGCCTGACCGGGTATATGCCGGATGTCCTCCAGTCAAGCAGAGCCCTGCTGGGAATCAGGTTCTTGCTCGGGCCCATAACCGCCTTCATCTTCGCGCTGGCGGTGGTTACCCTGATTTTTTATCCTATAAATGAAGCGAGGTATAATGAGATTCTGGTCCGTGTAAAAGAGATGGAAGCCAAAGAGCCATAAAGAAAAAAAAATCCCAGTTCCTGGTGGGACCTGCGGTTTTCACGGCAGAGGAATCTATTTGTATTTTTTTTGTTCACAAACCTATATTTTTAACCCGTATTCGTTTTTTACAAACTCAATATTATGTTGAGCGTTTTCGTATTTAACTTTTCCATAATTATAGAAGTCAAATTCAATCTTTGAAATATTGAGCTGGATCATGCTCCATAAAAACCAATATATATCCGGGAATGGTTTGAAGACATCGATTAAATAAAGGTTTTTGTCAAATTCCTTTCCCTGGCAATAATGTTCCACAATACTCTTTTCTATATCCCTCGGAACAAGAATCTCCTGAAACATATCCGCAATGTCGTAATATCCGGGCGCCATTCCGGCATATTCCCAATCTATAATGTACATGGGCTCTGAATATTTTTCTCCGTATCCGTCTGTAACCAGGATAAAATTATCCGCCAGAAGATCATTATGACTCACGGTATATTCATTTTCAGGTATGTTGATTATTTCAAACATTTTCCCGAGACACCCAATAGTCCCGGCAATATCAAATTCAGAGTACTTAGCGCCCAGGTTATCAAGAATTCCCGCCATTTTTTTCACTTCAGTATGCGGGTTAAAGAGCTTGGGCAGCACAACATCACAGTTATGGATTCTTCGAATAGGGCTTACAATTTTCTCACGGAACTCGTCTTTTATAAAGTCCGGATTTTTCAAAACATAGCCGGGAATAAACTCCACAATGGTGACCTTTCGATCAGGCATATACTTGATCAACCCGGGGGATATCCCGACTTTGGCCATTTTTTCTATGGCATCTGCTTCCAGGTCCCGGTCAATAAACAGCTCAGTCTTCTCTCCATATATTCGTACGGTCACATCTCCCTTTTTAGAGTGCACCCAGTATAGTTTGTTGGTTATCCCGCCGCTCAGCACTGTTATTTTTATTTCAGAACCTTTCCATTCAGGCATCAGGTCGAAAAAGGTATCTTCATTAAACTCGGCGTTCAACAGGTTATTCATTGCTTCCAAATTAATTTCCTTAAGCCTCTTCCATGTAATTTGATTAGCTTTTACAGAACTCTTTAACGGCTTCAACTGCCATTCTATTCTCTTCTTCGGTACCTATGGTAATCCTGAAAAACCCATCACTGCCATACATTTCATTCTGCGGTCTGAGGATAAGACCCTTTTCCCGGGCATAGGCCACAATATCTTCGCCCTTTTTTCCCGCACCCCGGGCATCGAAGAGAATATAATTACCATGGGAATGAAACACAGCCAACCCGGGAACAGTACTCAAGCTTTTTTCGATATATTCAACCTGTCTGTTGTTGAATTTAACTCTTTCTTCCAGGGCCACCGTATCTTCTAAGGCGGCAAGTGAGGCCCACATTGGGATGGTGCCCACATTCCAGGGAATGAGAGTAGCGGAAATCTGGGCGGTTACATCTTTATCGGCCAGCATATATCCGAATCTTAAACCGGCCAGTCCATAGGCCTTGGAGAGGGTTCTGGTGATCATCACGTTTTTGAATTTTTTAACTAGCTTTACCATCGATTTTTCCAGGCCTGCATATTCAACATAGGCTTCATCCACCACAAAGGGCACCCCGGTCTCGGCGATTCTGATGAAGTCTTTTTCATCCATAAAATTTCCGCTCGGATTGTTGGGATTGGCAATAACAATTATCCTGGTTCGGTGAGTGATGGCCTTGATGATTGAATCGGGGTCAAAGAGAAGCTGTCCATCCCTGTAGATCATGGGTACGGATACAAGTTTTCCCCCTAAAACAGCGCAGCGCAGCTTATAGATGCCGAAGCAGGGGGTATGCTGAATGACTTCATCTCCTGGCTGCAGATAACTCCTCCAGATCATGTCATAGACCTCACTGGTTCCATTACCTATCATGACATTCTCAGGACCGTCCAGGGCGTTTATTTCCGCGATTTTTGTACGAACCACCGTGCCTTGATCCGCATATCTGTTGGCTATCATGGCATATTTATTGATCGCCTCCAGGATCCTGGTGGAAGGAGGATGAGGATTTTCGTTGGACATCATACGGTGCAGCTTCCTGTCTTTCCAGGCCAGTTCAATATGAGGGGAGATGTACATCTTGATACCTTTCAGCCAGGGAACAAAGTAGTCCTCTATTTTCTTCATAAAAAAGCTCCTTCCAGGTTTGTTTTTTTATGTGTCTCAGGCCCGGCCCGCACGGCCGAGCAGGTCGATCCAGTAATCAATCTTCATTCAACGCCCACAGAACGCATATACCGCCCGTACTGATCTGTTTCCACTTTAAAAAGGTATCTGTCTCCACGGTAAAAGGATTGCAGAACCTCAATGCAGACATCCCGGGAGGTATAGGCCAGGCTCTCTAAAAGAATACAGGGAACTGTTGTGCTTATGCCTAGTACCTGTGCAATCTTTCCAGGAGGTGTTACGGCGCGTATGGTTTGGATGGAATGATTCAGATCCGCATTAAAGCGATCGATTAATATCTGGTAAATAGACCCTGTAATCTCCATATCGAGAAGCTCTCCGAAATCCTTGAAAGAGTAAAACTGTCTTTCCAGAATAAGGGGCGTTTTATTCGCGATCCTTACGCGATCGATTTGTACCATATCATCGTTTTCGTTGATCATCAACTTTTCTGCCAGTTCCCGGGAAGCCCTTATTTTATTCTTAAGTATAGTTTTATCCTCAAGTTCAACATCATCCAGATTGAAATCATCCACAAAACTGGTCAGTCTACCAAGCTGGTAGATGGGATGAAAAACGCTCTTTCTCTTTACAAAGGTTCCCATGCCTTTCTGTTTTTCCACAAAGCCCTTCTGTACGAGCAGTGAAACGGCATGTCGAATTGTATTCCTGTTAAGCTGGAACTTTTCCGCCAGTTCTCCTTGAGAAGGCAATTTGGCGCCTACTTTATATCTCTCTTCTGTAATCATATTTTGCAGCCAGTCCGACACCTGTACATAAAGCGGAATCGGACTGGTTTTATCAATAATATTTAGAATATGCATACATATTTATACTTGTCTAGACAGTATATTATCTCAACAATTTTGTCAACAATTTTATTAAACTATGACTACCGGTATTTATGAGATTCTCAAGAGCCTTGAAGAAAAAAAAGGTCCCACCTCCTGGTGGGACCTGCGGTTTTCACGACAGTTGATGTCAGACAGGGCGAACATTGGTCGCTTCTGGACCCTTGCGCCCCTGTCCGGCTTCGAACTCGACCTTTTGGCCTTCTTGAAGTGATCGGAAACCCTCTGCGACGATATTCGAGTGATGCACAAAGAGATCATCACCGCCGTCGTCGGGTTGGATAAAACCGAATCCCTTCTGTACGTTAAACCATTTTACAGTACCTGTAGCCACGCGTTTTACTCCTCAGGCCCTTATACCGGGCCAATACACATATATCCCTCACTTTTACCAGGAGTAAGCCTTCGAGGGGAAAAGACATGCTCCTTACCAATAGAGGATAGTAAAGCAAAGAAAATGAAGGAAGTCAACAAGAATTTTAGGAATTTATGTTCCGGGAAGATTAAGTCGTGAGGCGGCAATCTACCCGGCAAGCTTGCTGAGTCTTCTTAATTCATGCAAAGCCTCATCGATGAGCTTCCGGATTATCTCTTTGACAGGCTGAATTTCATCCACCAGACCCACGCTCTGCCCGGCCAACACCCCGGTGGACACGGGGCCGATATGCCCGCCTGCTTCATGACCTTCGATAACCAGGGCATCCACCCCCAGGGAGATGAGCCTCCGGGCAACGCCGACGGTCGGAGCGAAGCAGATGAGCCTGCAGCCCTTTCTCTTTATCCTGGTAATCGCCTGCCGCGGCGGCAGGCCCCCGGCCAGAATAGGATATTCGACCTTGAAAAATTCCTGGCCTTTTTTCCACAATTTTGGCAGTAAGAGTTCTTGCTTATTCATAGTTTAGTCTTGACATTATCATCCATTAATCTGTTTGATCAGTTCGGGCACGACCTGGAAAAGATCGCCCACAATGCCGAAATGAGCGACATCGAATATGGGAGCACTGGAGTCGGAGTTTATGGCGATAATCATATCGGAAGATTTCATCCCTGCCAGGTGCTGGATCGCGCCCGAGATGCCGCAAGCTATATAGATGGTGGGATTCACGGTCTTTCCGGTCTGTCCTACCTGGTGGGAATAGGGTATCCAGCCGGCATCGACCGCTGCCCTGGAGGCGCCGACCGCTCCGTCGATGGTCCGGGCCAATTTATCGATTAAATCGAAGTTCTTGGGATCTTTCAGGCCCCTGCCTCCCGAAACTATAAAATCGGCATCGGAGAGATTCACAGTTTCGGTCTTTTCTTCCACGAATTCCAGCACCTCGATCTTTGGCTTTGGGATGGGAATATGATTGAACTCGATTATTTTGCCCTGATGTCCGTCTCCTGCCTTCTCCGCCGCCTTCATGACCTTATGTCTCACCGTGGCCATCTGGGGCCGGTGATTTTCACAGAGGATGGTGGCCATGATGTTTCCTCCGAAGGCCGGCCTGGTCTGCTTCAGAAGTTTGTTCTCCGCATCGATGGTAAGCTCGGTGCAGTCTGCAGTCAGACCGGAAAGAATTCTTGCCGCCACCCTGGGCAGGAGAGACCTGCCCATTATCGTGCCTCCGCCCAGGAATATCTCCGGTTTTTTCTCCATCAGGATCATCGCCACCAGATTGGCCTGAATGTCCTCGGCGAAATCCCCGATCTCGGGAGCGTCGCGAAGCCAGACCTCGTCAACACCATAGGAGATAAGCTCGTAAGCCAGCGGCTTAACGCCGTTTCCGAGCAGGACGGCGTTTATAGGTTTTTTCAGGCCTTTTTTCAGCTCTCTCGCAGCCCCTATTATTTCTGGAACGACGGAGGCCAGCTTGCCGTGTCTGTGCTCGGCATAGAGACAGATCCCAGAATAGGTGGAAATATCCTGACCCTCGAAGAACCTTCGTTTGATTTCAATGGCCTCAAACTTGCAGACATCCACACAGGCCCCGCAAATGGTGCATTTCTCGTTAATGATCGCTTTTTTCTCCACGACCTGGATGGCGTCATAAGCGCATACCTTTACACAGAGCTTGCAGCCGGTGCATTTGTCGAGTATTATCTTAATCGCTTCCATCTTTACCCCTGTCTTTACCGAACGAAACGCCCATTTTTTTCAACTCTTTCAACAGGGAAGACACCGCCTCGTGGTGCTCTCCCCGGAATATTTTCCCGCCTGATGGTTTTGGGGGAGTGAAGATTTTCATTACCTGGGTAGGTGAGCCGGTAAGGCCTATTCTGTCCGTCTCAACTTCCAGATCTTCCGCGGCCCAGGTGGTAATCTCCTTTTTCTTGGCCGCGATCTTCCCCCTGAGGGAGGGCAGGCGCGGCTCGTTGATCTCTTTTACCACGGTTAACAGAAGGGGCAGTTTTGTTTTTAAGCGTACATAGCCCTCTTCCAACAGCCTTTCTACGATAATGGTCCCGTCCTCATCGATCTGTTCAATCTTCCTGATGTCGGTGATATGAGGGATATGCAGGTTTTCCGCCACGCCGGGGCCGACCTGCCCGGTATCCCCGTCGATGGCCTGCCGGCCCATCAAGATGATATCTGCGTCGCCCAGCTTTCTGATACCCGCAGCCAGGGTATAGGCGGTGGCCAGGGTATCGGCACCGGCAAAGGCGCGGTCGGAGAGCAGGTAGGCATCGTCGATTCCCAGGCTGATGGCCTCTCTGAGCGATTGCTCCACCTGGGGAGGCCCCATAGAAAGGACGATCACGTTACCCCCGTACTTATCCTTCAACCTGATCCCTTCCTCCAGGGCGTAAACATCAAAGGGATTTATTATCGATTCCACGCCGGTCCTGATCAGGGTATTGGTTTCCGGGTTTATCTTTATATTGGTAGTATCGGGGACCTGTTTTATACAGACAATGATATTCAAGGCTCTACACCTTCTTTTTCAATTCTTCCCGGATAAGCTGCAGGGCGATTACCTCCCGCTGGATCTGGTTGGTGCCTTCATAGATTTGGGTTATCTTGGCATCGCGCATCATCTTTTCAACCGGATACTCCTTCATGTAGCCGTATCCGCCGAATACCTGAATTGCATCGGTTGTGACCTTCATGGCCGTATCCGAAGCAAAAACCTTGGCCATGGCGGAAATCTTGGTCACGTTTCTGGCCCCGGAATCGATGGTTCTGGCCGCCTGGAAGGTGAGCGCCCGGGCTGCCTCTACCTGGGTGGCCATATCGGCCAGCATGAACTGGATGCCCTGAAAGGAGGATATGGGTTTGCCGAACTGGCGCCGTTCACGGGCATAAGTTACCGCCTTATCGAGCGCGCCCTGGGCGATGCCCACCGCCTGGGCTGCGACACCTGGCCGGGACTGATCGAAGGTCTTCATGGCCACTAAAAAACCCGCCCCTTCTCTGCCGAGGAGGTTTTCCTTGGGCACCCTGGCATCCTGGAAGATGAGTTCCCTGGTGGCCGAGGCGCGAATACCCATCTTGTTTTCTTTTTTTCCAAAATCAAAGCCTCCGGTTCCCTTCTCGACCAGGATAGCCGAAAAGCCCCTGGGCCCGCGTTTTGGATCGGTCAGGGCTATAACCGTGTAAATAAAAGCCTCTCCTCCGTTGGTGATCCACTGCTTCGTCCCGTTGAGATTATAGTGATCGCCTTCCGGCCTGGCCTGGGTCTTTATGGCCGCGGCGTCGCTGCCTGCATCCGGCTCGGTAAGCGCGAAAGCGGCCAGGATCTCTCCGGCAGCCAGCCTGGGCAGGTATTTTTTCTTCTGCTCCTCTGAGCCGAAGAGTATGATCGGGATCGTTCCCAAACCGGAGGCAGCGTAGGCCAGGGCGATTCCCCCGCAGGCCTTGGAGAGCTCCTCTACGACCAGGCACATTTCGAAAACTCCGCCCCCAAGGCCCTCGTACTCCTCGGGAATAAAGACCCGGAACAGGTCGGACTTGGCCAGGACCTCGATAATGTCGTTCGGAAAGGTCTCATTCTCATCATACTCGGCGGCCACCGGCTCTATCTTCTCCTTAGCGATTTTAGCCGCCAATTCCTTTATCATTTCCTGTTCTTCGGTTAAAAAATAATTCACGATCATCCTCCAAATTGATTCCGGTCAAATAAATATCAAGCTTCTATATTAGATAAAGGGAAGTTTCAGTGTCAAGGCCGAGTATTGATTGCTGAGAAGATAGTATGAGCCAGGGCAATAGGCTATGATAGCTTAAAAGCTTGTTATTTCAACAAGAAATGTTGCAGCAGAAAGTATTGAATAATCTTTTGCTTTAAACCTGTTACCCTGGTACTATTAATTTTCAAATCTTAAAAGGTGCTCATTGCGGTTTTTTTTACTCCCTGAAAAGTGCTCTCCGGCGAAAATGCATTGTGCCCAACACCCAATCAGGTACGGTTATTCCGCCTCATTTTTGTCAGAATCCAAGCCAAAGTGCTTTTCAAATAGCTCCTCACTCAGCTTGAAGCCTTCTTCCGTGAAACCATTCGATTTATTCTTAGGAATTTTATAATTTTTTTTCTTGACTTAGTGGTAGGTAAATTTGCAATGTTTTTGATTTTCGTAATGATGGGTATTCTACTCTTTGAGACTCTGGCTAGAATAATCTTTAACCGCTCCCAACTATGGTCAGTGGAGATGGCGCAGTTTTTTATGGCCGCCTATTACCTTCTTGGCGGTGGCTACACCCTGCTTATCGGGGGTCATGTTAGAATGGACCTCTTCTATCACAGGTGGTCGGCGAAGAGAAAGGCTCTTGCCGACGGTATTACCTTTTTTATCACTCTGCTATACATGTTGGTACTCTTGCACGGCGGCATTAAAGGCCTTATATATAGTATAAAATATAATCAAGTGAGCTATTCTTCATGGGCGCCTCCTGTGACTCCCATCAAGATTATTATGCTAATCGGAATCACACTGATGCTCTTACAGACGATATCTGAGTTAATCAAGGATCTGGCAATAGCTAGAGGGGAGGAGATAACATGAGTTATGAACTTATGGCTATTCTTATGTTCGCTTCGATGCTGGTCATGCTTCTCACCGGGCGACACATATACGCTGTTATCGGCGGTGTAGCCGTTCTTTTCTCTCTAGCCCTGTGGGGGAAGGGTGGTTCCGGACTGGCCTTCCACGCAGTCTTTTCTCTACTGAATTGGTATCCCCTCCTAACCCTGCCGATATTCATCTACATGGGTTATATGTTTTCCAAATCAGGGATAGCGGATGACCTTTACCAGATGTAACATGTCTGAATGGGTCCGGTCAGGGGCGGCTTAGCTATAGGAACCATTGGCCTGATGGCCATAATAGCGGCTATGAACGGGCTAAGTGTAGCCGGCATGGCCATTGGAAATACTCTCGCTTTGCCGGAAATGCTTAAGCGGAAGTATGACAAGGTAATGCTGACCGGAGTAATCCAGGCCGGCAGTTCCCTGGGCATAATGATACCGCCCAGCGTAGTTCTTGTTCTCTACGGAATGATAGCCAGGCAGCCTGTTGGCCGGCTGTGGATAGCCGGGTTTTTCCCCGGCATCATGTTGGCAGGCTTGTTTATCGTATACATCTTTATCAGATGTCTGTTTCAGCCTCACCTGGGGCCGGCCTTACCAAAGGAAGAACGGCAGATGCCCCTGGCAAAGAAGCTGCTGCTGCTCCGGGCCGGGTTAGTTCCTTTAGCCATTATTTTTCTGATGTCGGGACTCTTCTTCATGGGGGTAACCAGTCTGGTCGAGAGTTCAGCGGTAGGTGCGACATTAGTTACCATTGTCGCTCTCGTCAACCGGCGGCTATCCTGGAAGGGAATGCTTGAAGTACTAACTGAGACTCTTAGCGTTAGCTGCATGTTTATGTGGGTTATTCTGGCGGCACTTGCCTTTGGCGCCGTTTTTGACGGTCTTGGCGCTGTACATGCAATAAAGAATCTATTTCTCGGGTACGGATTCGGTCCGTGGGGAATAATAATCATGATGCAGCTCTCCTACATCCTGATGGGCATGTTTCTGGACGATACTGCCATGCTTATCATTGTTGCTCCTCTTTATGTCCCCCTGGTGATCAAAATGGGTTTCAGCCCGATTTGGTATGGTATTCTCTATACCATAACCTGCCAGATAGCTTACCTGACGCCTCCCTTTGGCTATAACCTCTTTCTTATGAAGGCAATGGCTCCTAAAGAGATATCGCTGGGAGATATATACCGCTCAGTCTGGCCCTTTGTGTTGATAATGATTTTTGCTTTAGTTATTGTAATGATATTTCCCCGAATAGCCACCTGGTTACCCGATTTATATTATATAAAATGAAGCCGGTAAACGGCGATAACGCCTGTAACCAATGTGATGGTGATTGCTAAAGGTTCCCTAAGGGAGTGGAGTTTGTGTTCACACCCAAACATGCCTCCTGGTTGAACCAAATTGTAAAAAACTGTTAATTCGCTGGCTCCTCTTCATGGCGGCTGAGATAATTCCGAACCATCTGGCTCTTTATCTTTTCCTGGAACTGCTCTTTATCAATCGGTTTGGAAATATAATCATTGCAGCCCATGCTGGTGTATTTTTCAGCATCACCCTTCATAGCATGCGCCGTAAGCGCGATAATGTATAGATTCTTAACCTTTTCATCGGCGCGGATATGCTTTATGGTTTCAATCCCGTCCATTACCGGCATCTGCATGTCCAAAAGAAGAAGGTCATAGTGCCGGCTTTTAAGCTTATCGAGGGCGACCCGGCCGTTTTCGGCAATATCGCACTTCAACTGCAGCTTCTTCAACATGGCAGCGACCAGCTTCTGGTTTATCTCATTATCCTCGGCCACAAGAATGCTGTACTGGGAGGCGATTTTATCCAGGTACTTTTCCGGAGCAGGTTTTGCCTCAAGATATTTAGCGGGTATTTTCTCAACGTTCTCTTTCAGGTCAAAGAACAGGTTTTTGACCCGGTCGGTATCATAATGTTCCGATCTAGCCTCTTCCTCAATTTCCCTCGCCTTATCGTGGATATCGCTCAGACCCAGGTTACCGGCAGAAGCCTTTATATCGTGGGCAATGAATTTGATATCGTTTTTGATATTACGGAGAACGGCATCCTCCAGGCGGCCCAGACGTTCGGGCAGCTTTTGAATCCCTTCCAGAACAATGCTTTTCAGTAACTCATCTCCCTTCGTGCGTCTCAGCCAGCGTTTTACCATCCGTTCGCCTTCATTTTGATCCGCCCGGCCTTCCGTTTCAAACTGGTACGTCTCCCCGGGTTCGACCGGGACTCCATCTGTCTCAGGGAGGGGCAGCTCGATGGTAAAGGTCGAGCCCTTGCCCAACTTGCTGGCCACTGTTATGGTTCCTCCCATCGCTTCCGCCAGTTTCTTGGAAATGGCCAGGCCGAGACCCGTACCGCCGTATTTACGCTCTGTGGAAGAGTCCGCCTGCTCAAAAACAGAGAAAATTCCGGCCAGCTTTTCTTCGGGAATGCCTATCCCGGTGTCTTTTATTATTATGGTTGCGGCGCCTTCCCGGTATCCGCAGTCAACCTCGACGCTTCCGGACTTTGTAAATTTAAAGGCATTACCCAGGACGTTCAGCAGGATCTGGTTTATTCTTTGATCATCGGCCTGCACCACCTTGGGCACCGAATCTGCCACCCTGACCCGGAAGGCCAGGTTCTTTTCTTTGGCTTTAGCCCCGAACATTCTGCCTATATGGTCAAGCATTCTTCGCAGTTTAAAATTAATTTTTTGTATTTCCACCTTGCCTGCTTCAATTTTGGAGAAATCCAAAATATCGTTTATCAGGTCCAAAAGATTCCGGCCTGATTTTCGAATGATCGCCAGCTTTTCCGCTCTCCCGGAATCATGCTCATCATCGAGCAAAATGTCGGTAAAGCCCAGGATGGCGTTCATGGGAGTGCGGATCTCGTGGGACATGTTGGCCAGAAACTCGCTCTTCAGCCTGTTGGCTATTTCGGCTTCCTCCTTGGCTTTTTCAAGCTCTTCTTCCGCGGCCTTGCGTCCGGTTACATCCACTTTTACGGCCAGGTAATTAACGATTTTACCTTTTTCATCTTTGATCGGGGTAATGATCCCTTCTTCCCAATAGGTGCTCCCGTCTTTCCTTTTATTTAGGAACTCGCCTCGCCAGACACCCCCTGCTTCGATCGTCTTCCAGAGGTCTTTGTAGGCTTCCGGTGGGGTGTGGCCGGTCTTCAAGATGCTCGGATTCTTGCCGATGAGCTCTTCCCGGCTGTAACCGCTAGACTTTTCATTGGCTTTATTTGCAAAGACTATTTTGCCGGTCACATCGGTAATGATGATTACATTTTCGCACTGCCCAACCGCGGCGGAGAGCTTACGGATTTCCTTCTCAAAGATCTTGCGCCTGGTGATGTCCGTTCCGTAAAGCAAGAGACACTCCCCGGCGCAGCTTTTATTTACCGTGAAAAGGTAGGTCTCCTCACCGATATTTTCTTCGAACTGGAAGTTTTTTGTTTCTGTTAATTTCTCCGCATCCGAATCCTTGAATCCGGAAAAAATACTGAAAATCGACTCTTCGTCCAGGTTTCTCTTGAGTGTCTCCGCGGCTATCGGATTGTAGCTGATTACCTTCCCGTTATAATCTGCTTTTAAAACCGGGGCCGGGTTATGGTTAAAGAAGGTTGCCTGTTCGCGCAAATCTTCCTCCACCTGTTTCTGCCTGGTAATATCCGCCACGATCCCCAGGCCACCCCGATAGATGCCCTCTTCATCGAAAATTATGCTCGGGGAGACCCTGAGCACGAGCGGATTCCCCTGTTTAGTAGAGGCGGTTATTTCAAACGGTTCATTTGTTCTCTTTTTTTTATCAACCGATTTTTCGTAATACGGTTTCAATTGATCGGGGGACAAGAAATTTAAAACTGATTCGTTTATGAGCTCATCCCGGTCATAGCCGGTAATCTGGCAGAGCCGGGAATTAACGTAGACCAGGCGGTCCTGATTATCCGTTAAAAACAGACCGTCGTTCATGGTCTCCACCAGGCTGAGATACTGTTCCTCTCTCTCTTTCAGGGCCTTCTCGGCCATGGTGCGGATAATTACCGCCCGGGCCAGGAACCAGGAGATGATACCGGCTCCGACTAAGCCCAGTAAAGAAAATAATAACAGCCTGCTTAAAAAGCTGATTATTTGTCCTCTGAGGGCGGATAAAGGCACATAGGATATCAGTTTCCAATGGTAATTTTCATACCCTTCGCTGTAGTGCCGGCTCTTGATCCCACCTTCTGCGGTTTCATTCGCCAGGGGATATATGGTCTGGAAAGTGAAAAATCCCGACTTGCTTTGAAATTGGTCCTGCTCCTGCCGGGAAATTATATTCCAGGCTTCGGGAAAATCATGGGCAAAGGTCCGCTCCTTTCGATCTGCGAACATGAAGCCCCATTCGTCCTCCTGGTTGGGACTGTAGAGCCAGTAGCCGGCTGAGTTGAGGAGCATGAATTGGCTCATGTGGCGGCTGGAATGGGTCCGCAGCCTCCGCAGGAGATTATCACCCAGGTAATTGAGGACTACGATGCCGCGTTTTTCGCCGCTCTCATCGAAGACCGGAGAAGACAGGCGGATCATAGGTATATAGGGTTGCTCTATCTGCCCTCTTTCCACATTGAGATCAAAGGGGGAAACATACATTTCTCTCCGGTTAAGCCGGATGGCTTCCTGAAAATAATAGCGGCCGCTCTTGTCCTGAAGCATTTTATCCGGAACTATATAGGGCAACCCTCCGGCGTAGTTGACTCTAACGATCTCCATTCCCTTCTCGTCGAGAAAACGCACCTGGTCGTAGACCCGCTTGCGGCTTATAAAGGCCAGGTAGAGCTCTTCAAGGAGCTCCCTCCAGCGTTCGTCAGGATCGGATTCGAGAAATCTTAACAGCATCGGCTGGCTGACCATGTAATCCAGGTCCGAGGCCACTGTGTCCAACTGGTTGGTAATCAGCTTCTTCTGGACATCTACTTCTTCCAGCTCGTAATTTTCCAGGATGGTCCGGTCGGCATTGGCCTGGACCCGGTAGAGAACGTATGTTCCCCCGGTCACAATCAACAGGATGGGGAGGAAGATGGCCAGGAAAAACCTGATAATTCTGGTTTGCTTTTTATTTAATTTCTCTTTGAACATATTTTTCATCTATATCAATAGCTTCTCTTTTTTCAAAGGAAAATATTACAAAAATCTTGTTGAAAAACAAGATTTTTGAGTGGTATTGCCTAAATGTAACATAATTTTTACGGAATTCTGAGTCAATAGACTTGTTGCATAATTTTTCAAAGACTACAGAAAAACTACTAATTTTCTG
>CAZERV010000022.1:0-2235 GCA_964514815.1 uncultured Spirochaetaceae bacterium
ATGCCCGTAGGGTAGGGGTAGGGGTACCGCAATGGGCCGTTCGGCTTTTCTCATTTCCCCTCTTGCATTTCACCAATCGCTTCCAGCACACTGTCGGCCATAAACTTCAGTTGTTCCCCTGATAGTCCATAAAGAGGCAGATGGGTGAATCTGTTGGAAAAAGCATCTTCAGCGACCGGGCAGCTTTTCTCTATTTTTTCCACCTCGTAACCGAGCTTTTTAATTACATCAAATTTATACAGTGGAGCAAAATGCGGAATATTTGTGATTCCTCGATCTTCTAATTTACGCTTCAATATCTGGATATTTGCTCCCGCTTTTTCCGGGTTAATTTGCAGTAGATAGAGATGATAGGTGGATTTCACTTCGCCGGTATCGAATGGTTGGGGGATTATCGCTTCGTTCCCTTTGAACCGATCGTTAAGATATTCTACATTTCTTCTTCTCTCTGCGATTATTTTATCAACCCTCTCTAACTGGGAAAGAAGGCCGAAAGCCTGTATCTCGGTGGATGATGAATTATTGGCGGCAAGGTAAACGTATTTTCCTTTTAAAGCTATAACATCATACAACCAGTCAGGAATTTGCCTGCTCATATCGAGCCCGCAAAAGCGCGCTTTTTTCAAATCCTCTTTAAACGGCAAGTTCGAGGTGATGATACCACCTTCACCAAAGGAGGTGACATTTTTTACCTCGTGAAAACTAAAGGACCCGAAATGACCGATTGTTCCAACCTTTTTTCCCTTATACTCCGAACCGAATGCATGCGCTGCATCTTCAATCACCACTAAATCATGGGTTTCTGCTATTTTCATAATCGGATCCATGTCCACCGGCCAGCTGCCGATATGGACAGGAATGATCGCCTTTGTTTTTTCGGTAATCTTTTTTTCCACATCCGCTGGGTCCATGTTCAATGTCTTCGAATCTATATCCGCAAACACCACTGTTGCGTCGATGGCCAGGGGATAGACAATCGTGGCAATAAAGGTAATGGCAGGGGCGATTATTTCATCCCCCGGCCCAAGATTTGCGTACCGGAAGCCGATCTCAAATCCGGCGGTGGCGGTTGCTATGAAAGTGCTGGATTGGCAGCCCAGGTAGTTGTCCACAGCTTCTTAAAATCTGGAAACATTGTCACCAAGAGAAAGTTTGCCCGGCGCTCTGCCATGTTTAGAAAGTTCACGGATATCCTCTTCTACCCTTTTTAATACAGCTTTGTATTCGTCGTCGTTCTCTTGAATCAAAAATCTTATTAGCCGAAGCACATCATCTGCATTATAGTTTTCTCCGACCGCAGCCCAGGGTATCCTTGCCTCACCGGTATTATAGCGAAAGTCAGAAGCTTTTGTTTTTTCCATGTTTTCCATCTCCTTCTGTTTAGATTTTGTTAAACCACCGGGCTACATCAATCCACACACATCCTTGTACAAACGAAAAGTTACACTTCGGGCCCGTCAAGGTCGAAGAGTCGATCGACAACATAAAATGAAATGCCCTTAATCGCCTGCTCCTTGCTGATACTCCCCCTTTGATACACTACATCCTTTCTAAAGTGTTCAAAGGCCCTTTTGTCGATTTCCTTCAAGGCAACCTGATAGATAAAATCACATTCCAGGAGAATGTCCCCGTTTATTATGATTCTTTGCGGGCCGAAAATATTGATGAGATTAGCGATCCCCAATCCAAGATACTCACCGCATTCCTTTAATACAGCCGATACATCTTTATCACCGGCCTCAAAGGCTTGAAGAACGGTATCGTAGGTAATTTTTCCTCTTTTTTCTCCTGCTATTTTGGACAATCCCCGGCATCGACCCTCTTCCAGCAACTCATTACAGCGATGAACAATCGAATCCACCGTACACATCACTTCAAGACAACCCCTGTTTCCGCAGAAACATAAAGGCCCGTCCTTTTTCACAGTGGTATGACCAAACTCTCCAATGACGGATTCGTTGATTTTGCCGTGATAAAAATTGATGATCCTCACTCCCATCGTCAAATCAAGAAAAATTATATTTACTTCCGGTTGACGGACTTCTGTTTTTAACACCGCCAGGGCCTTTGTTTTTGAATTATTCTGGACATAGACGGGAAGATGATAACTGTCCTCGAAATATTTTTTAAGAACCAGATCTTTCCACCCCAGGGAGCTGGAAAGCATAAGCTTTTCCTCGTTTTGAATGGAGCCGGAAACGGCGATCCCAATACCGGCTATTCGGGAACTGCCCT
>CAZERV010000022.1:2335-13138 GCA_964514815.1 uncultured Spirochaetaceae bacterium
TTTTGAATGGAGCCGGAAACGGCGATCCCAATACCGGCTATTCGGGAACTGCCCTGTTGTTTTTGATAGCGAATCATTTTCTTAATTTCTTTTTTAACCACATCGAGGATCTGGCGATCATCTTTTGCGATCTCTATTTCAACATCTTTCAATTTAACGACTTCGCCATCAATATCGGTCAATGCCAGGTATACCCTCGATATTTCTATATCAACCGAAACAATATGATAGGCCGATGGATTAAAACGTATCAGTCCGGCCTTTCTGCCCACTCCTTTGGAATCAACTTTTCCCACCTCTTTAATAAATTTTTTTCGAAACAGATGTGCGGTTATGTTGGTAATAGAGGAAGGACTCAAACTTGTTATTGGGACTATTTCCGGGCGGGATACGGTTTGCTTTTGTCTTATGTAATTCAACACTTTTAGCCGATTCATCTTCTGCATGAACTGTACATTACCGACGGTTTTCTTAAGCGACACCTCTTTTAACTCCTTCCCAGTATACTCTACTGGCTGTTGCTTCTATCATTTTGAAAAACTCGATCATTCCATTTTCCATTTCCCGAGACAACTTCTCCCCAAATTCTCTGCAGGCCTTCTCAGGGAACCCCATAACTCCGACCTTGATTTCTTCTCGTTGATGTATTCTTGGGATCGTGAACTCACTTTTTATATTTACCTCCTTCTTTGCATACCAGTCCGGGTCGGTCCTCATCATGGCGGTGATCGGCTCTTCATCGACAACCGCTTCAAACATTTTTACCAAATCGGGCCGCCAGTACAGCATTAAAGAGGTCTCGGCCATCCCGTCATGCCAGTCCCTCTCATCCCCTTCATGATAGACTTTCTCCCAGGTTTCTTTTTTTATAAAATGATGCGGTGTTAGCATAAATAAATTATTATCCTTGAATTGCGGATTTAACCTGAGGAACATGGTTAACTCATTCCTTAATCCGGTAAGATTCTCGGTACCGGCATGGGCTACGAGCGCTACTACGTTTTTAAAACCCATCTGAAAGAAAGACCTGCTTATCTCGCACACCATTTGACCAATACGCTGGGGTTTATATTTATCGTGCCTGACAACTCCCTACCGGAATAGCAATAGTTCAAGTTCGGAGCGATAACACAGTGGATCCTGTCCTTTATTCTCCGCAGCAGTTCGGTTATAAACAACTTATCTGTACTCAGGGGCAGGTGATAGCCGTGTTGTTCCATCAATCCTATGGGAATGACTGCGGTAACAGTCTTTTTCATTACTTCTCTGAACTCTTTTACAGTCATATTTTCCATGTAATAGGCCATAAACACCTTCCGATAAAATAGAACAGTTATTTACGTAACAATGTGTTAGTCCAGGCGCGCTTTCCTTGCTCATCCTCAATTTCCAACCGCACATAATCCCAGCCGGCTGGAATTGTAAAAGATACGCCGCTCAGCAATTGTCCGTCAAATCGACCTTCCCGAAACGATTCGAGCTCGGGTCCGATGCAACGGATAAAGCGTACCGGAGAGGTGGTCACAGAGACCCTCCTCCCAACCGTCTCCATCGAGTAAAAATCAGGACCGCAGGTAGAATAATAATTTCCGCTCTTAATCGATCTCATTATCGCTTTTGGTGTGCATCCCGGAGCGTTCACCATAATCCATCCGCCGTTCCAGACGGGATGTTTGGGAAGAAAATGACTGTCATCTGCTGAAACTCCTAGAATACCGGCATTTTCTTTAAGCATTAAATCCCAAAGATAAAAGCTTTCTGATCTTCCATTCAGCCAATGGCATAAATGGTTGTAAACCTCAATTCCATGAAGATTGTGCCGTAACGCTTCTTCCGGAGTGTGACCAAAGAAGAGCGGATGAGCCAGGATCAGTATACCGCCCTGGCTCCGTATATTTTCCAGGGTGGCTTTAAATTCCATGATCCGTACGAAAAATGAAATCATAACCTGCCTGGGCGTACATAGACGCCATTTCATGAGGTGTTTTACCTCAATCCGAAGCCGTTGTATGCACGTGCGTGTTTCCTTTGTACCACCTGCCCGTTGTATCGTATCTAGGTGTCAGTCTCTTCAAAGGATATGTGTAATACCCCACGTTAAAACCGATCATTTCCAGCATGTCCTTGACCCCGGCAAGGATTCCATATTTGACCAGTATTTCTATGACTTTATTGGCCTTGTATTGCAGCAATCTGGCTTCATCTATTCTTCCTTCCAGAAAGCTAAGGTACAATTTCACAAATATTTTTGGAATGACATTATACGTTGTTCCGATACCTCCATCGGCCCCCATCACAAGTCCGCACAGTAAAGTTTCATCCGGCCCGTTAATTACATTTACATCTCCATTGTTAAGTTCTTTGATCCTACGCATTTCATAATAATTATAACTGGTATATTTAACCCCAATGATGCCCTGAATATTCAAAAGCTTTTCAACTAGATCTGCCGATATATTTATACCGGACATTGGAGAGGCATATATAATCAGGGGAACCTCCGAAGAATCGGCCAGAGCACGGTAAAACTGAATAATTTCCTTTTCATCGTAGGTATAAAAAAAAGGAGGCAAGGATGAAATCGCATCCACTCCAATTGATGAGGCATGGCCGGCCAAATCTACGGCAGTGTTTAAGTCGACGGCGCCGATATGGTCTATCACAAATCCTCTTCCCTTTAGCTCATCTACTGCGATCTCCGCCACGGTTTTCCGGGCCTCCGGTCTCATCACCACCCCTTCTCCGGTTCCTCCGCATAGATAAAAACCCCGGCAGCCCGTTTCAAGCTGCCAATTAATCAAATCGCGAAAAACCTTTTCCCTGACCGTACCGTCTTCATTTAAAGGACTCACAATGGCCGGAATGATACCCTTGAACTTAACATTGCTCATCAGGCAATTTCTCCTTTAACAATCTCCACAATTGTTCCGGCAATATACCTGCGCCGGTCGTCACGATCGGTAAAATAATAGGTGACCAACGCACTTCGCTCATCAACTGCTATAGAACATGGATATCCTACATCCGCATCTCCGGCATCATCCCTCAGCACAATTTCCTCGGCTTCAGCCAGGTTATCGCATTCAGAGCCCAACAGCCTTGCCCTTATACCATAAGGCTGTCTCCTGTAACCGTAAGTCAAAAGCACATTCTCATTTGACAGCCTGAGTACATGAACGGGATTGGGACAAAACAGCTCTTCTTCCCTTACCCGGCTCCAGGTCTGCCCATTGTCGGTGGAAAAAGCAGTATGAAGATTCAGATATGTTTCCTCGAAATTTTCGTCTCTGAAATCGGATTGTGTTCGTAAGAAGGCTACAATTCTTCCTGAATCCGTTTTATAGATAAACGGTTCCAGAAAGTTTTTTCCCTTTTGATGGGCAATGTCGGACACATATTCCCATCTCCTGCCTCGATCCTGAGATCTCATAATATACGACCTGGCCAGTTCACCAAACCTCTTTACCCCATACATGGGCAGTATGATACTTCCGTCTTTAAGCTCTATGACATTCCCTCGAACTCCCACGCCGTAAACATACTCCGAAGTTTGGATCTCCCAGGGTCCTTCCCAGCTTTCTCCGTTATCCACCGAGCACATACAGAACGCCCCGCTACATACGGCGGCCCATCGATTCGATATTTCCCTGCAGAAGTATTTTATGATCTCCGGTGAGCCGAGAGTTTTCCTCTCATTTATCGGCACCACTTTCCATTTAAAAAAGGTGCAGAGTATTGTGCCATCGCTCAGTATGTTTAAGCACGGATCCTGTTCTCCCTGTTCATCATTGAAGATTGTCGTTACTTTTTCATCCCAGGTATTTCCATTGTCTCTTGAGCGAATAAAGACAATTTTTGATGAGGGATCGATATGGACCGCTTCTCCATATTTCTTCAGGGGATCATCGGCCGTTCTGAAGGCAAGCATCAAATCACCTGCAGACGTTCTGATTACATTGGGAAAACTGTTGTAATTTCGATCTCTATAAATAAGCAGATCCCTGATCTTTTTGACTCTTTCCATTTCCAGTTTTCGAAATATACCGGCTGAGATTTCTTTTAGAACATTATAGACAGGTATTTCCTTGAATTAAGGAAATACCTGTCAACCAGACCGCTACTGCAGTTTCTTTAGCTCATCCTTTCCCCGTTCCTGCAGGTGGGAGATCGTCTCTTCGAGGGTCTGTTGATCGCTGTAAAGCAATTCTCTTTCCTGTTCATAAACAATGTTCAAGACCGCCGATCCTTCAGGATAAAAACCTTTGTCAATTTTGTAATAGGCGCTGATTGGAATTATATCCCTGGCCAGTATCTTTTCTATAATTTCCGAGGAATAGCCTGCGTCATATTCCGTTCCATCCTCGGCGATATATTTATTAAACACCGCCTTGAACTCGTCAACATCCACATGCCTGTATGAGGACAAAGCCCCCAATTTGTGCATCATATCTGTGATGATGAAGCGGGCAAAAAGAGCGCCTTCTCGCGGATTCTTTGCCGTTTTGGGAACTGCGTAATAATAGTTTAAATCGGTGGCATTCAAATTGGTCGGGGTGCTTCTATCCCAACGGGGAATATTGACCAGATCGAGATTAAACTGCATCAGCTTGTTCCCTTCGGCAGAACCGAAGCGTGCATTTTTAAACCAGGCCAATGACCACCAGTTGCTGAGTAACATGGCGGCCCTTCCTTCTGCAAAGGGCATCCTGGTGGAGATCTGTTCCGCTTTCAGTACAGGCAGGCTGATGACACTCTTGTGCACATTCTGCATCTCATACCACATGGTGAGATTCTTAATAAGGCGAGGATCGTCAAAATTGGGCGAGGTTTTATCACCCTTTTTAAAGAGATCCCAACCGCCCGATATGGCCGGCAGGGTCTCCAGCTCCGTGCCGGACCAGGTGAAATGAATGTTTCCCCCGTAGACCTTATCCAGCCCCTCACCACTGGTCAATTTTCCGGCGATCGCCTGAAATTCATCCCAGGTCCACTCCGCGGTAGGATAGGGAATACCTCCTTCTTTGAAGCGGTCTTTATTATAGAAAACGTAAAACCCCCCCCTTTGTGTACGGAAGACCGTACAGCTTGCCTTTAATATAAGAAGCCTTTATGCCTTCGCCGAAGGCATCTTCTACATCGAAACCGTCTTCTGTGAGATAGGACTCGATTTCCATAAACATCCCACTCATGGCCCTGGGAGCGAACAGCGGAAAATCCATAGCCAGGGCCATATCCACCTGTTCGCCGGATGCAATCATTGTATCCAATCTGACGATATAATCCTTTGAGCCAAAATCAACGTAATCGACCTTGACGTTGGGATACTTTTTGTAAAAAGCTTCCGAAATCCTCCCGATCTTGTCCTGGGCGAGATACCCGTAAGCGGCAAATACTATGTTCGCTTCACCGGTTTCTTCAGCGGCTTCCTTTTGACCGCCGGCTGTAAGACAAGCCAGTGCTACAAAGAAAATAACCACTCCCCATAAGATTTTTTTAGTCATTTTGTTCTCCTTAAAAATTTTTATTGGACCATTTTTTAAATATTTCCCGTTTTCTCCGGCCGCCTCACCTCCTTTCAATCAACTCTTTATTCCTGTGGCCATGATGGCGGAATAATTGGTGCTAAACTCGTCCGAGAAAAACTTCAAGGCCATAGGAAGGGTATATTTGCCCACGGATCTCAAATAGATAAGCGGACCCTCGTAGTAATTCCAGGACCAGACAAAATAAAGAAAGATGAGCACGGCGATACCTGCGGTCACCAGGGGAACGGCGATACTCCAGTAAATTCTCAAATGCCCGGCGCCGTCGATCTCAGCCGAGTCAGACAATTCATCAGGAACCTGGATGAAATACTGTCTCATCAAAAATGTTCCGAAAGGCTGGCCGAAGAAAAAGGGCAGCCACAAAGCCGCATGAGTGTCCACCAAACCGAAGGTCTTGAATATGATGAAGGTCGGCAGCATGGCTACCTGGGTGGGAATCATTATGGTGGCCAGTTTGATAAGAAAAAAAGTGTCTCTTCCCTTGAACCTTATCCTGGCATAGCCGTATCCGGCCAGGGTGCAGGAAAAAAAAGTGCCGATCAAACAGAGTAAGGTAACTTTGACCGAATTAAAATAGAAAAGAGCAAAGGGAGTGTCGCTCAGCCATACTTTTTTGTAGCCGTTAAAATCCAGCTTTTCAGGAATCCACTTTATCGGATAACGGAACATGGAGATCGAGTCTTTAAAGGAAGAAGAAATCATCCACAGAAAAGGAATAAGCATGAAAACAGCAAGACAAAGCATAATCAACGTCAGAATAATCTTTAAAAGCAATTTCTTTCTCTTTCTCAGTATTTCTCGTATTTTTGGAATTTCCGAAAACCTGTTCCGCCTTTATTACATTACACTCAATAGCTGCCTTGTTTCTTCCAGCGAATTACGGTAAAAGCCATGACGATAACCAGCAATACCCAGGCCAGCGCGGATGCGTATCCGAATCGTAATAATTTAAATGCGGCGTAATAGATATAATAACCGATGATATAGGTCGAAGTACCGGGGCCCCCTTCTGTCATGACCTGGATCAAGGTCCAGTTCTTGAAAATATTCATTACCGATATTATCGATATCAGCAAGCTCGTGGAAGTAAACCAGACCACCGAGATAGCCACAATGCTGGTCACGTTAGCTAAATAGAAAGAGGTTCTCAAGAAATTCCTGAAAAATACTTTCCCGTTTAAAATCACGGCCACCAGTAAGGCTAAGAACATTTGAATCGGGACAATCAGAAGAAACCAGACATTATTTTTAACCGAAGCGATAAACCATCTATCCGATACCAGTTGGGTATAATTTTTCAAGAATACAAATTTCACCTCACTTAAAGGCTTAATTAAGCTCCAGTCGGTGAAACTCATGAAAAGGGAGAAGACCGCACCAACAAAAGTAAATACAAAGAAACCAATAAGGTTGGGCATAATTAAAAGATACCCCGTGATGGTCTCTTTTAATTTGCCCGGATTTCTTTTAATGGCTCGCTTCATTACGCCTTCGCACACCAATTCTGAAGCAGTAGACCCGGCTTCTTTATTAAATTGCTCAACAAAATATAAAAATAGCAAACATAATAATATAGCTTTGTCAATATTTTTTACATTGCATAAATTAATTTATCTTATTCAATGTCTCATCCGGAGAATGGGAGAAAATTCCCGGCCTTTAGACGAAGATTTTAGAGACATAATTGTATTTTTTTGCCAACCCACACTCCGTAGGCCGCTTCGTTAATATTGTCAGCAAATTGAGAAAATTGAAAAGCTTGACCGAACAGGGATGAATTACATATAATGGTATACAAATCATTAAATTAAGGAGCGCTAAATGGCCAAAGGTTTCACTCTTGAAATGTATCCGTGGGTCTATCTGGCCAAACATACGGAAGATAATAAATGGAACGAACGATATATCGAGAAAGAACACCTTACTCCCGAGGAAGAGGCCAGGCTTCCGGAAGATCAAAGGTCGGAGCTTCTCCTCAAGCGAAACTGCTTCCCCGAGCTGCCCCTGGTCAATTACACTACTCAGTATGGGATGGGCTGCTTCGAAGGATTGAAAGCTTTCCCCCAGAAAGACGGCAGTTTGAAACTTTTTCGCCCGGCTGAAAACGCCAAACGGATGGCCCGTTCCATGAAGGGCCTCAGGATGCCTGGATTTCCGGAGGAGCTCTTCGTTCAGGCGGTTAAAGAAGTCGTTAAAAGAAACAAGGCTTTAGGATTTACTCCTGGGTATGACTCTTCCTGGGAAAAGAACAATTTTGTTTCCGCTGATTCGGTCTATATCAGGCCTTTTACCTATTCAGAGCCCGGTATCGGCGTCAACCTCAGCAAGCATCCCTGGGTGGTCATAGTAATCACCGGCGTCGGTACCTACTTCAAACCGGGAACCTCAAATGCGGTTACAACCAGACGAATCAGGACTAATGCCGGGGGAACCGGCTGGATAAAAAGCGCCTCCAATTATGTGATCAGCGCCCTGGCCAAAGACGAAGCTGTATCCGGGGGTTACATGGAGGCAATATTTCTGGATGCGAAGGAACAGAAATACATTGAAGAAGGTTCTTCCAGCCATATCTTCTTCCTCCTTAAAGACGATACCCTGGTGACCCCTGCGCTGGAGGACACCGTCCTGCGCGGAATAACCCGGGAATCAATACTCCAAATAGCAAGAGATAAGGGGCTCAAGACAGAGGAGCGCAACATATCTATAGCTGAAGTGTTTTCGCAGGCCAGGGAGGTCTTCGCCACTGGAACGGCTGCAGGTGTCTCCTATATCGGCTCCATCACTCACCAGGGGGATAAAAAAGTCTTCGAAGACGGGAAAATGGGCGAGTTTACCTCCTATGCCTTGAAAAAGCTGAAGGGCATTCAATACGGAGCCTGTGAAGACCGTTATGGCTGGATGCTCGATGTCGAGAGCTAAAAATTAATCGTTTCTAAATTGTTGGGCAGGCGGTTATAGATTTGAAGCTCGAATCCGGATTGAGGATAAAGGATCCCCTTCTGGTTCAGAAAAGCCAGGTTTTTGGTCAGCCCTCTTCTCAATGTTTCCGGGTCCCTGGTAAGAAAATCGAAATACTCCGAAGAAAAGGTCAGATCGACTAAAGCCGTGGAATTCTTTTCGGGATCACCCGTCTGCTCGGAGAGCTCTTTTAAAGTAACGCCGAGGTTATTGTATGTTTTCATAATATATTCAATAAGCGCCTTATGTTCGAGATTGTCTTGAATCCTCAAAAAAGGTATCCGATCTTTCCTATTTTCCATGATATCTAAAAGATGCAGGTAGTAGCCCTGGGCTGAGAAAAAATCCATCCTGTGGTAAAGAGTGTTGGCCAGGGAATAGAGAGCATTCTCATTATTCGGGAAATCTTCCATGACCCTGGAGAAACGCAACATTGCCTCTTCATAAACGCCCCCGGCATATTGGATATAGCCGATTTTATAGTTTACATCGGGACTGCGGTACAGATTCTCTTCGGCCAGGCGGTATAATTTCATGGCGGCATCAAGATTGCGGTCGACATAATAATAGATATCCCCTAGATTCTTGTACACCTCCCCGAAATCGCTCTTTTCAGCAAAGATCTTTCTCTTCTGCGCATCTTCTATCATGCCTACGGCTCTTTGGTACCATTTTTCCGCATCCAGATATTCTTTTTCCCGCCAATAAGATTTGCCCAGCCGGTTATAGGAATCTATCAGCATATTCAGGCGTTTTTTATTCAAAGGGAGGGAAGCTTCGAGATAATGGATTGAATTGTTTATCGCTTTCTCCTCTTCCCTCGGGTCCTGGGCATATTCGAAATAGCGGGCCAGGTTATAATGGATCTCGGGGAGCTCCCGATTAACTTCCATCGCCTTAAACAGGGTATCGGGGACCTCATCGAACTCTTTCCTATCAAATAGATATCCGCCCAGCTCGGCATAGACTTCAGGATCAATCTTTAATTTCTTGCTTTCAATCATATTCTTAAGAGTCACGGTCTCTCCGAGCTGGTCTGTCCGGATAAAGTATTTGAGCATTCTGAATAAGACCTCTTCCTTTTCCCCATAATAGTCCAAAATCGTAGCGTAAGAAAAACGGGCGTCTTCTAAGCGGTCGGTATCTTCTTCAGCCCATTCCAGGTAATTGTCTCCCATGGCAAGCAGGGCATCGTAGTCTCTGATGTTCTTTTCCAGGAGGGTATTCAAAAGATTTTTAGCCTTTTCATAATTGGCCAGATAGCGGGATTCAAGATGGGCATAATCGAGGATGCCCCTGCGGTCTCCCTGATAGCGAACCAGAAGTTCATCATACTTTTGGGTGGCGAAAAGATACTGATTTTTTTCTGTAAACGCCTCGGCATATCTATAGAACCAACCCTTCGCCGACCAGATGTTTACTGCCCTGGCAAAGCTTTCATTTCCCTGGAGGTAGCGGTCCGCTTCAACATGAGCATAGCCTCTTCTGTACAGGGAATTGGCATAGATTGGGCGGTAGATATACCTGACTCCCAAAAAAAAGAGAAGAGAAAGGAAGATAGCACTCAAGCCGAATACCTTGATGATCGGGAGGATATTCTCCCGAAAAGCATAGGCAAAGGTCCTTCGCTCCTCTTCGAAGGCCAGACCGGTCCGTTTCTCAAACTGCCTCGGGATAACGACTCTCTTGCCGGTAATTCTGGCGACTTCGGCGGCCACAGCCACGGGAGTTGCTCCACCGACGAGCAGGTCAACCAGATTCTTTAAGCTTTCCCCGGAGAGATTCTGCTCCCCAATGAGCTCCTCGATAAGCATCTTGAGGTTCTTGGGAAGATAGCTTAACGACTTTTTCAGGCGATCGAACTGTTCTTCTGTAAGCTCAAGAAGCTCTTCCGCAGCCTCGATCTCTTCCCCTGCTTCGGCGGGCACTTCGAGACCCACTTCGCCAAAGCCTTCCTCAGGGATTTCTCCCGCTTCCTCCTCACTTACGCCGAACTCCTCTCCCAGTCCCTGCAGAGAAAACTCATCGATCTCTATCTCTTCTGCTTCAAAGCCCTCCTCGGCTTCCCCACTGACCGGCATCTCCGGCACCGGCTGTTCCGCCCCTTCAGCGATACCGGCTTCCATCTCTGCTCCTTCGGCAGGGGCCTCTATCACAGGAGTCTCCTCTTCCGGCGCCTGGAACTCCGCAGGCAGCTCAAACTCTTCCAGGCCTTCGAAACCTTCCGCAACACCCTCTTCGGGTACTTCAGCTTCGGGCACTTCAGCTGCTGGGACCTCCTGCTCTTCCATTTCAGGAG
>CAZERV010000022.1:13238-17577 GCA_964514815.1 uncultured Spirochaetaceae bacterium
ACTTCAGCTTCGGGCACTTCAGCTGCTGGGACCTCCTGCTCTTCCATTTCAGGAGGAAGCTCAAATTCCTCGATCGGTGCTTCAATCTCTTCGGTCGGTGCTTCAAATTCCTCCTCCGAAGCCAGCTCCGGTCCTAAGGCTTCTTCGCCGGGTAGAGGCGCTCCTTCGCCGGGCGCTTCTTCAGCCGGCAAAGGAACTTCTTCACCAGGTGCCTCTTCACCGGGAACAGGAGTCTCCTCTTCCGGCGCCTGGAACTCCGCAGGCAGCTCAAACTCTTCTCCGGTGGGAGGTATTTCCGGTTCTGCGGCTTCAAACGCCTCGGTCGGCAGGGCAAACTCTTCCGGAACTTCACCCTCCGGTAATTCACCTGATGGTATCTCTTCTACCGGCAATTCACCTGCGGGCATTTCAACTTCCGGCAGTTCTAATTCCGGCACTTCAGCCGCTGGAGCTTCTGCACCTTCTTCACCTTCCAAAACAGGGGGGGCCTCCGTGGCCTCAGCACCTTCCTCCCCTTCGACCTCCTCCCCTTCCGCAAACAAAGATTCAAAATCCAGGGCGCTGGTAGGCTCTTCCGGCAGCTCTTCAATGCCGAGACCCTCTGCTCCAGGCCTGCCCTCACCAGGGGGTTCGCCCTCGCCAGGGGGCATCTCTTCTTCAGAAGGAGCACCCGCCGCGGTTTCGAGCAGCTCGCTTAACTCAGCGGGGAGGCCTTCCTCAGGAGGAGAAATATCTTCAATCTCTTCCTGGCGCCCCTCCAATATCTCAGGCTCGTCTCCTAATGAGTTTAGAATCACCTTAAACCGTTCAATATCTTGAAGACTTGGCATTTTCTCCCTTACTTAAATTTCGGTCATGTATCTTCTCAGGTTAAGAGTCTTGCACTCAAGTCTATGAACCCTCCTGTCGAATCATAAGTATAGCGAAATATGAACTCTCAGAAAACCTTGATTTTATTTTTCTCGATCTTTTTCCTTTTAAACTTTACCCGGGCGATTTCGGGTTTGAACCCCCTGTTGATGGATATAAAAATTAAAGGCATAAAACAGGCCTCTACCCCGGAGTCTTTAGACCAGCAAATATTTTTTACTTATAAATCCGAAAAATCCGTTCGAGCGGTGGGAATCCGTTTTAATCATGAAAACTACGCCGTTTTTCACCTCTATTTCCGAAACGAGTATGGGGTCTTCATCTTCATCTACCAGCCTCCGGAAGGATTAGAGAAAATCAAGTATAGAATCTCCGTAGATGGACTCTGGATGAGCGATCCTTTTAATCCCAACCGGGAAGCGGATCCCTTCGGAATCGTCTTTTCTATCGTTAAAATCCAAAAAAAACCCCTGCGATCAATCATTAATCCCAAAATAAGCCGGGACGGCAAGGTAGCCTTTGCCTTTAAAACCTCACCGGGAAAGGCTCTGGCGATCAGCGGGGACTTTAATAACTGGGATCCATATCTGCACCAACTCACAGAAATCAGCCCCGGTCTTTACCAAATCACCCTACCGATGCTCCCGGGGCGGCACTATTACACCTTTCTCGTCGACTGGGAACGCATCCGCGATCCCTACAATCTGGAGAGCGTCGCGGACTACGAAGGCTTCAAAGTATCCACCTTTTATATGCCGCCATAAACATTGTTTTCAAATAAACCTTCAATAATAGCTTCAACAATTTACTTTACTAAACAAATCATCCTTAGTAATATATTAATGATTATTAACGAAATGGTATAAGGATGAATTATGTGGGAGTATAATGACAAAGTAATCGAATATTATGAACACCCCCGCAATACTGGGGTTATTGAAGATGCCGACGGCACCGGCCAGGTAGGCTCGCTAGTCTGCGGAGACGCCCTTAAGCTGACCCTGAAAATTGAAGACGGGGCCATCAAGGATGCCAGGTTCAAAACCTTCGGCTGCGGCAGCGCAATTGCGGCCGCTTCCGCGCTGACGGAGATGATTATCGGCAAAACCCTTGCAGAAGCGGAAAAAATTACCAATAAAGACATCGTAGATTTTCTGGGCGGCCTGCCCGTGGAAAAGATGCACTGCTCCGTCATGGGCCAGGAAGCCCTGGAAGCCGCGATTATGGATTACAAGGGCCTGCGCCGGGAAGCGGAAGAGGAAGACACCGGTGAGATCGTCTGCAACTGTTTCGGGGTCACGGATACTAAAATAAAGAGAGTAGCTCTCAGCAACAATCTGCACACAACGGAAGAGATCACCAATTACACGAAGGCCGGCGGCGGCTGCGGGTCATGCCTGTATAAGATCGAGAATATATTGGACGAATTATGGCAGAAAGAGGGTGAAAAAAGACCGAAAGAGGGGAAAATGACGGTTGTCCAGAAAATCAAGAAGATCGAAGAGGTCCTTGAGGAGGAGATTCGCCCTATTCTGAGGCGGGATGGCGGAAATATAGAGCTCATTGATGTGGAGGATGACAGGGTGACCGTCCGGCTAATGGGTATGTGCCAGGGGTGTAACGCTTCGCTTCTTACTTTGAAAGGACTGGTCGGCGAAAAACTTAAAGAATTGGTAGATCCCGCTTTGGAGGTTGTTGAAGATGGCCTTCGATAATGTTTACCTGGACAACAACGCCACCACCCGGATAGCTCCCGAAGTGCTGGAGGCCATGCTTCCTTATTTAAAGGATAAATACGGCAATCCCTCCAGCATGTACGGCTTCGGGGGGGTCCTGCACAGAGACCTGGAAGCCGCCAGGGAAAAGATAGCGGATCTCCTGGGCTGCAGCCCGCCTGAGATTGTTTTCACTTCCTGCGGATCGGAGAGTGACAACTTTGCCGTCCGCGGGCTGATCGATGCCTATCCGGAAAAGCGCCACCTGATAACCACTAAAGTCGAGCACCCGGCTATTAAAAACCAGGTGCCCTACCTGAGAAAGATGGGCATCCAGGTAACCGAGATCGGGGTCGATAAAAAAGGGAATATAGACCTCAACGAATTAAAGGCGGCCATTACCAATGAAACCCTACTCATCTCCTGCATGTTTGCTAACAATGAGACCGGCGTACTCTTCCCGGTCCAGAAAATCGGGAAAATAGCCAGAGAACACGGCGTATTCTTTCATACCGATGCAGTCCAGGCAATCGGCAAGATTCCTATCGATTTGAGTAAGCTGCCGGCGGATCTGCTCTCTTTTTCCGGGCACAAATTTCACACGCCCAAAGGGATCGGCGGGCTGTTTATCCGGCGGGGATTGAAGATCAAGCCCTTTATTATCGGCGGCCATCAGGAAAGGAGCCGGCGCGGCGGGACCGAGAACATGCCCTACATTATAGGCATGGGCCGGGCCGCGGAGCTGGCCAAACAAAACATTATTGAAGAGAATACCCGGGTGCTAAAATTGAGGGATAAGCTGGAGACAGGGATCCTGAAGTGTATAGAACACACGGAGATAAACGGAGACCCTTCGAACAGGGTCCCCAACACCACCAATATTGGGATTTATTTTATTGAGGGAGAGGCCCTGCTCCTGGCCCTGGACAAGCACCACATTGCGGCTTCCACGGGCTCAGCCTGCGCATCCGGCTCTCTGCAGCCATCTCATGTCCTGCGGGCCATGGGCGTGCCCTTTACCAGCATTCACGGCTCCCTACGTTTTTCATTGAGCATTTACAACACCGAAGAAGAAATAGATTATGTGCTGGACGTACTTCCCGGTATCGTCGACCGGCTCAGGGAGCTTTCTCCGTTTCATTCCCTGGAGGACATTAGAGCCTTCGGCACATGATATTCAGGACTCGGATAAGGGTGGGGACAATCCATTACTGATGACTAAGAACAGCCTGTCGTGGTCCCGCAGGTAGTGCACTTCAAACAGGTACCGTTTCTGACCATGGTAAAATGCCCGCAGACCGCACAAGGGTCCCCTTCATACCCTTGAATCCGGGCCAGGGTGACAGGATCCGCTCCCCTGCTGTTTCCTTTCCGGTCTTTTTTCCCGGAAATGCGGCTGCCGTTGGGCTCAAAACGCGTGAAGACAAAGGCATCCGCATACTCCTCCAACGGCACGCCGTACTGAAGGCCCAGGGAGACGGCGATGGCGAAGCTGTTTAAAAGGGAGCGAAACGCGGCTCCCTCCTTATGCATGTCGAGAAAAATCTCTCCCAGGCTGCCGTTCGGGTACTCACCGGTGCGCAGGAAGAGACTGTGCCCGCCTATTTTCGCCTTCTGAGTGTAGCCTTTGCGCCTGCTGGGTAGGGGCCGGCGCTCCCGACCGTCGGCAGGAGCCGAAACGGCTTCCCCGGCACCGTTTCCGGGACTGCCTTCTTTTAAGCTACCGGCCGCCACCCCGCTCGGCGCTAAATCGC
>CAZERV010000022.1:17677-34657 GCA_964514815.1 uncultured Spirochaetaceae bacterium
CCGGGACTGCCTTCTTTTAAGCTACCGGCCGCCACCCCGCTCGGCGCTAAATCGCTCGTCCGTAAATCGCCAGGCGGGCCGCCGGCTTTTTTAGAAAGGGCCATAATTTTTTCGGCCAGCCGATCACCGTTTGAGGACAAGGGCTAAGCGGCTGGCTCAGCTTGGATCTATCCCGGTAAATGGAGATCGCCTTCAGCATCTTCTGCCAGGAAAGGAAATAGGCGTCCTTGATATCTTCAACAGTGGCGCTGTTCGGCATGTTGATCGTTTTTGAGATGGCGCCGGAAACAAAGGGCTGGACTGCCGCCATCATTTCAATATGTACCTGCCGGACATATTGGCGGTATCGAATACCTGATAATGCTCATTTATAAGATGGGGAGCTCCTTCAACTGTCATGGCCCCGCAGGCATAACTATCCGCATCTTCAATCTCTTCTTCTGTATAGCCAAGGGCCTCAAGAAGATCGAAGCCCGGGCTCATATATGTATCTTTCGGGATACCCAGGTCCTTCTCTAAGAATGCATTTCCCAACAGGTTTTTAGAAAAAATCGAGCGAATGGAAAAGGCGTTATGCAAATGCTTATCGATCTTCTCAAGATGCTCCCTGTTAAATCCTTTCGCTAATAGGCCCTCCCGGGACAGCCCCGGCTGCCTCCATGAGCTCCCGGGGGCACTGGG
This sequence comes from uncultured Spirochaetaceae bacterium, assembly GCA_964514815.1. Taxonomy (GTDB): domain Bacteria; phylum Spirochaetota; class Spirochaetia; order SZUA-6; family DRHE01; genus CAZERV01. Next base: position 18,359 of record CAZERV010000022.1, read on the forward strand.
CAGAATCCAGCCCTTTGGGAAATACGGTCAAGCCCTCATACTCTTTTTCAGGAGCCTGGCAGAGGACCCGGTGATGATTGCGCATGACCCGGAGCATGGATTCCCGATTGGCCTCGAATCTAGCGAAAGGGCCTAACGATTCGGCCATTATGGCGGAGGTTAGATAAGCCTGGCCGGTCAGGATGGCAGCCAGGACTCCCGCTATGTTTCGCCCCCTTTCGCTGTCATAACGCACGCCCATCATCATCAAGAGGCTGCCCAGGTTGGCAAATCCCAGGCCTAAAGTCCGATAGTCATGACTATTTCGGGCAATAGCGTTAGTCGAAAACTGGGCCATGAGCACGCTGATCTCAAGCACAATCGTCCAGAGATGGACAGCATGTCTCAGCTTTCCGGGTCGTAGAACTTGAGCAGGTTCAGTGAGGCCAGATTACAGGCCGTGTCGTCGAGGAACATATATTCAGAGCAGGGGTTGAAGCCCGAATTTCTCCGTCTTTCAGGCAGGTGTGCCATTCATTAATCGTAGAGTGAAACTGGATGCCCGGGTCCGCACAGTTCCAGGCGGCAAAGGCGATCTTTTCCCAGATCTCCCGGGCTTTCACCGTGTTCTTGACTTTCCCATCTACCCGGCCGATCAGGTCCCAGCCCTTATCTTCCAGGACCGCCCTCATGAACCCGGTTGTCAGGCGGACGGCACCGACACATCTTCCTGCCGGAAGACCAGCTTTCCATCCGGGTTTCTGATCTCAGAGACTCGAGACTCAAACTTTAGCGAGGCATAGGGACTTTCACCCTTCCTGGAAACTAATGGCGAGCTCTGCCCGGCTTGAATGTTTGGTCGATAATCTTTAAAACTAAGGACGCATAAGGTAGTACCAGTCTTCAACAGGCTGCGGGTAATATCAAGAAGAAAATCTCAATCCCGAGGAAGGACTTCCATTACTTTCCCTCCTTCAAAATGGGCCGTATCTCTCAGAAACACTTCCAGCCTGTCAAATGATTCTTCGAAACTGTTCGGAAAATCTTTGAAAAACGCCTCCACCCACTCTCTCTTATCCGGATAGCTGTTAAGGAGCCTTCCGGCGGTAAGCTCCTTGAAGTAGTAATTTAAGTCCTCCCTTTCCTGCTGAAACAGGTAGGCTTGAAACTCATTGACAACCAGGTAGCTATCGGTGATATCATAGCTCGCCCAATTGAAGAAGAGCCTCCAGAAATCTCTTTCCTCATCCGAGAGCTCGTTCCAGACCAGAAAACAGGCTTTACGGTATTCCGGACTCGAAAAAAAGATGCCGTGAAAGCTCTCGTGGGTCAAAAGATGGCGCCTTAAGGCCGGAGACGAGCTCCTGGATATGGATAGGATACCGCCCCGGCCGGGAAGAAACATCCCTTCCTCCCTGCGGATAATACCGTTTCGGATCAGGATATCCCTCAACACCAGCTCCAGGTCATTGAGGGGAAAATCCTCTTCTTCGGCTTTCCTGAAAAAGCGGGCCAGATCCTCGGCCCGGTAATCATGGGCATTATAGCCGTGCAGAAGCCTGATCTCTTCATCTCGAGTAATCCTGCCCCGAAAGCCTTTCTTCTCTAAAAAGAAGGCGATCCTCTTAAATAGTCTATCCTGGACCTCGTACCCGGCCGTATCGAAAATCAGTATTTCAGGCAGCCGGTTCCAGGAGAAAAGCTCAAAATCATTCCTCCGCCACAAGCCCGGGTTATAATGCAAAACTAAACCTGGATCGGCCGGCAGGGGATCGAGAGGCTCATCAGCCGGGTAAAAAGATACTTCAAGCCGGTTTATCCGGGTGCGGAGCAAATCCTGCCGGCGATTAATGGAAAGAGTCTCCGGCTTAAATGGGATCAGGCCCGGGTAGAAGAAAAACAGCCGGCGCCCGGAACGGTTCGAGATCTTAAATCTAGCTGTTTTATTCTCTCCGCTTACACTTAGAAACAGGCTCTCACTCTCCTCGAATGTTTGATCCTCTCCATTTTGGCTTGAAACCTCAAGCAAAATCTGCCAGACTTGACCCTGTTTTTCTTGAAAAAACATCTCCTCTGAGAAGGCAATCACCTGGGACTGAGATGAGGTTTTGATGCTCTCGATCCCTGAGCCAATAGTAAGCCGATCAAGGGTCTGCTCAAACCCTTTAAAGTCTTCCTGCAGGCCGGCCTCGAGAATCTCCGGGCTCGCTGATCCGTTCGGCCGGTCGGGCGCCGGGGCTGTCTGCATACGGAGCTCGATCTCAAAGCCCCAGACGGAGCTTCCGGCGGCCAGTGGAATCAGGATTCGGTTCGCCGTGTTTTCAACCGCCGGTAAACTTACTTCCTTCAGCACCTCTCTATTATCGGAATAAAGCCTTAAAACGGCAAGTCCTGAGCTTTCCCGGTATTGTAGATAAAAAGCTAATTTTCCTGCCGGGATTTCCAGCGACTTTTTAAGCCTGTAATCCGAAGACGCTTTGCCGTAGAAAAGGGGGTAGCGAGCGCCGTCCCGGTCGATAAAAATAACATCCTCCGCCTTTTTAGAACAGGAAAGATAGAGAAGAAACGAAGCAATAATGAGAATATTTAAGGTTGAAAACGAAGCTTTCATGCCATTGGAATAATACTCTTGGCCAGAAGCTCGGCAATCTCCCGCTTTCTCTCCGGCGGCAGCTCGTTATCGGGCCTGATAAAGCTTTCAAAACGGCCGTTGAACTCATCGGGAAGCTTCGGCAGGCTCATGACCTTCTCATACAGCATCCTCCCCATCGGCTCAAAGCGCCTGTTCAGGGCAAACAGGAAACTGCACAGGCTGCGAATAAATCCCTCCGCGGAAAGGAGATAAAAGAGGTTATCGTTTCTGAAAACCGCCGCATCAATGTCGTTCAGGTAGTATTCCACGGACATTCGCGTCACATCCCTGATTAAGTTCCAGAAATGATCGGAAAGATGGGAGAGCCTTTCCCGAGTATTTTGCAGCCAGTCGCTCTTCTGAAAGAGCACCTGGCCGTTTTCGATTCGATAAAAGATATCGGTCCCCGATTCCCGAAAAGCCCAGAGCCGGTCATCAATCCGCTTCAACAGTAAGTCGAATCTCGCCGTATCCAAATAGCGAATGCGCACCGGAAGTTTTTTTACCAGGAACCTGTCCATCGGATATACCGGATAAGCCTCGAAAGCGGCCGGATTTTTAAACCGCTCTTTTCGGTCATTGGCGGGAAGGAGGTTTCCCCGGTGGTAGACATCCAGGTTTATATTGAAATAGGGATCGAGCGTTTTTATCTCCGCCGCTTCACCTAAAACAATCGCCTCAATCCCTTCCCATTGGCAGATGCAGTGCACCAGCTGCCCGGATATTTGCTCGACTTTTTTCTGCAAGACTCACCCCCAGAATGTAAGTTTGGCTAAATAATATCCTATTGCGGTTAAAGCCGCAATGGATTATTCTCAGGCTATATAAATTGATGACCTTCAAGCTTTTTGCTCTTACCGCAGCGAGTGATACTGAAAAAGAGATCGAAATTATCCGGGAAAGCCTGTATGCCCGCTGGGGCCTCGCCTCGTCCCTTGCCCTACCGGTCCTGATTCCTCTTCTCTCCACTCCGGCTAATATAACGCTGCTGCGCACAGAAAGATTGAAAGAGATCGCTATTCCAGCGTCTTCTCCCTGTACCGCCGGTGATTTTGTGGATAAAGAGGGCTGTCTGCTTTTGGAAGTCCGCTCCTCAGGATTCATCCCGGAGCTACGGGAGTCTATTAAGCGACTTCTTCCGCAGTTTGAAATGCCGAAATTCCGGGAGGCTTTTCCCTTATGCGACGGGTTTTTCCTGGCTTTTCGAGAGGACCTTTCCGGCTTTAAAGAGGTAATTTCTTCTTTGGGACCTCCCCCCGGCCTTCATTTCAGGCCGGAGGCGATCAGCGTAATAGAGATCGAATCGCTTAAGTCCGCTTCCGCCTGGTGGGAAGGGCTTGAGTGGGAAGAGACCTTGAAGCTTACTTTTAAAAAAGCTAAGCCAGGCAGGGAAGATTCCGTCGGACGACCCCCTCCAGGCCCCGAATTACCCCCGAAATAGATAGCGGAAAGCCTTCCCGGTGAAGGGTAGTACAGAACTCTTCATGGGACCTGTTTTTTCTATAGTCCGGAACCCTGGCCGGAAAATGCAGGTACCTGCTAAAAAGAGAAAGATCATTATTTACCAGCAGGCTGGCCTGATAAAACATAATCAAGCGTCTCCGATAGATGGATGTTCCCAGGATCTTTCGCCCATTTATGGCCAGGTCCGAGATCCCACGGTCCTCGATTCCTTCCACGCCCAGGGCCAGTAGCGACTCTTTAATCCAGCCGTTAATGGTCCTGGCATACTCGAGATTATTAAAGGGCTCACCCACATCGGCCACCAGGGCCAGGACAACCTGTCCGGGGGTCAGAACCACACTGCCGCCTCCTCCCTTTCGTCTTAAGACAGGCACCTCATCGGCCCGGGTATTAGCCAGGATTACATCTCTCTCCGCTCTGCAACCGGCCCCTAATACGACAGCCGCGTACTGAGGCTCATAGACTTTAAAGACCGATTTGGAGGTGGGCGGGAAAGCCGCCAACAGGTCCTCGTTAACCATCAAGTTTGTATCTTTAAGCGCCGTATTTTTTTAACCTATCCGCATAAGAGAGAGCTAAACGGATCAGCATATTTCCCGGTATCACTCCCCAGAGACCCTGCGTACAAGCCTTTTCTCCGAATTCACGCACCCCATCCGGCCGCGCCCTTTTTGAATGAATCAGAAAGGGGATCGGGTGGGCCGAATGGGCTCTCAATATAGAAGGGGTGGAGTGATCTCCGGTCACTATCAAAACATCCGGCTCCAGGTCCATTATTCGAGGAACGAATGCGTCAACCTTTTCGATCTCCGCCACCTTGCCTGCAAAATTCCCGTCTTCACCCCTGGAATCCGTATACTTGTGATGAACGAAAAAGTAATCATACCCGGGCCAGTTTTCCTTAAGGGCCCGGGCCTGGTCATCCAAATTGTTCAGGCCTTCGATGATATCCATACCGACCAGCCTGCTCACCCCTTTATAATCAGGATACACGGCCAGGGCCAGGGGCTTAAGACCGAAAAGCTCCTCCATGGAAGGAATATGAGGCAGCTCGGCAAAGCCCCTTAAAAGAATGGCATTGGTCGGATGCTTATCTTTCAAAATCGAGAAGGCCTGCCGGACAAACTGCCCGGCCGCATCGGCTGTTTTCTTTCCTTTTTCGGAGGTCGGCTTCGGATCGAGCGGTTTTACACCGGTTGCCTGAGAATCCGTGTCGGAAACGTGATCCGATAAACCCTGCCCTCGAAAAACAACTACGGCCCTATAATCTTTTACCGGCTTTACAAATACCTCCACTCCGGGAATGGATACCGATTCCAAAAGCTCGCACAGCTCGGCACACCTTTCGGTCGGAATCCGGCCTGCTCTTCGGTCTATGATATTGCCTTCTTCATCCTGGGTGGCAAAGTTAATCCGGGCGGCGACGTCTCCTGCCTCCATCGGAAACCCGATTCCCATGGCCGCAACCACCCCCCTGCCGATGGGGTAATCTGTCGGCTGGTAGCCGAAAAGGGCCAGATGACCGGGCGCCGAGCCCGGAGTGATGCCGAACCCTATCGGCTGTTGAAGCCCGCACTCGGAATCGGCGGCCAGGGCGTCTAATCGAGGCGTTCCGGCGCTTTCCAGCTCCGTTTTTCCGCCCTTTTCCAGGGGCAGCCCGCCCAGGCCGTCCAGGATCAGGAGGACGATTTTCTTATCGCTGCTTTGAATGAGCTCTCTGAGAGTATTTTGCATGCTTCCAAGGTTAATGTGCTCCCGGTCTTTGGTCAAGATCACCTTTTTATGTCCATTGCGGCTAAAGCCGCAATGGACTCCGGTTGAGGGAATAGCATAAAAATAAAAATAATTTTGACATTTTGAAAAAATCAGTTAATTTTATATGATGATATCAGGCGAGGGATCCTGGATATTCAGTTTTCCGGTAATCTGGCCGTAATCAAAACAAAGCGCAGGCCTTTGGCCACAGCGTCGGCTTTGCTATCGACCGACTGGAAATACCTGAGGTTTTGGGCACTATCGGTGGGGAGGACACCCTACTTGTTGTTTTCAAGGAGAATGCGGACAGATCACAGCTTACCAAAGCCCTTTCCGGTGATAATGCACCCTCCGGCGGATAAGCTGCCCGAAACATCTCTCCCTAAATAACCGGGGATAAACAGTCTACGGGACATTCTGCTCACCCAGTGAAATGCATAACTATTGACCGGTGGCGGCAAAGAAAGTATATTTGGGAAAATTAACGGGATGTAGCCTAGTGGTCAGGGTGCCTGCTTTGGGAGCAGGAGATCGGAGGTTCAAATCCTCTCATCCCGAACTAAGCGTCCATAGCTCAGCCCGGATAGAGCAACAGCCTTCTAAGCTGTGGGTCGGAGGTTCGAATCCCCCTGGACGCGCTACATCTTTAAGATTGAACGGCTTCGACCTTGCTCAGCTCGGGTATGATCTCTTTCAATCGCCGCTCTATTCCCTGGCTTAAAGTGAGCTGGGACATGGGACAGCCTCCGCAGGCACCTGTCAATCTTACCTGTACGGTGCCGTCTTCAAGCACATCGACCAGCTCTACATCTCCCCCGTCTGCCTGCAGCATGGGTCTTATATCTTTCAGCGCTTCTTCAACTCTTTCTCTCATTTTACACCGCCTTTTCTCGGTTTTTTACCGTAAACTCTTTCAAATAGAGTTTCTCAGCCAGTTCTTTCGCGGTCCTGGTAAGAAACGTCTCTTCAATCAGCTCCCGCAACCGGTTTCCGGATTTCCGGTCCAGCACATCTCGAATGTTGACCAGGCTGTCAGCATCATATAACACCTTAAAATTTAAAGTGTCAAGCCTCCCGGGAGAGTGATGGCAGCCGATAATAGCGCAGATCTCCTCAATATCTTCTTTATTTAAGCCTAATTTAAGGAGAATGCTCCTCGCCACGGGAGGACCTTCCTGCTCCTGGTAATGCCCGGCTGAAGACCCGTATTTCTCTTCCGCTACCTTGATTCCAACATCGTGTAAAATACTCGCCGGGATCACAATATGCCAGTCCGCTTCTTCCTCTTTCGCCAATTCTTCGGCAAAATGAAGCACATCTTTGGCATGATCTATTCTTTTCCGGTCTTTGCCGAAATACTCTTCGAGCCTCTTTAAAAGCTGGTGCTTTACGCTGACGGCCTTGTTCTTCATATATCTCTCATAGATATCATTCCCAACGCATTCTTTTCCATATTTGCACCAGTCCAGGCAGCTCATGTTTCCTTCCCGGAATATAGTCTTTTTACAGTTCGAGCAAGTCGCCTTTATTTCATCAGACCAGATCTCGACTTCCGCCCCGCAGGATGGACATTCCAGGATCTCCGGTCTCGGCTGCCTGAGCTGCTTTGCCCCCGGGCAGAAAGTATGGTCCATAATAGCCTCCTAAAGGTCTCAGCCTCCTACCCATTCCTCGCTTAAGATCCCGCCCTGCACGCCGATTACCACGCTCTTGATAGGGACTTTTCGTTTCGCCTCCCCGGCAGCCGTTTCAGTCAAGTGCAGGAGTCCCTGGCAGCAGGGAACCTCCATGGTAATCACGGTGAGTGTATTTATTCCGGCATCGTCGATCCAGGCTTTTATCTTTTCCGCATAAATTTCCTGTCCGTCGTCAAGTTTGGGGCAGGCAATGGCTATCGATTTCCCCTTCAACCATTCCGGATGAAATCCGCCCATGGCATAGGCGACGCAGTCCGCGGTAAGAAGAACATCCGCTCCCTGGTAATAAGGAGCATTCGGGGAAACCAGATGCAGTTGAATCGGCCACTGCCTTAACTGGGAAGGGACCGCCTCGGTCTTTTCATTTGCCGGCGCCGCTTCCCCCCTGAGATCGATCATTTTTGATCCCGGACATCCATTGAATTCCGTCATTTTACACCTCCAAAGGTTTTAAGATTTTCTCCTGTTGATTTATAAACTTCTCGTATTTTTCCGGAGCGCTTCCAAACTCCTCATCTATCTTCGTGAACCGGGAGAAAAGCTCTCCCACCTGCGATACAGTAAGATTTCTGTCCATCCAGGGATACAAAATCTCATCTTCTTTCTTGATATGCTCGGTAAGAAGCTCCCGGTAGGCATCGAGGCGCTCTGAAATTGTCCGTTTATCCGCTCGATCCAGGGCCTCGAGCATAACTTTAACGTGAACGCGCGCCTCTTCATGCTCTGTGTGCATGACTTTTAAAATATCCAGGCTCTCATCAAAATATTTAAAAAGAACTTCCTCTTCCTTGGCATGATGAAACCTGTCCGCGTATGAGCGGACAAAATCCAGCCCCTCTTTCACTACACTGAGAGCTTCATCTTGATTAACACCGAGCTCGGCAATCACTCCCGGGATCAAGGCGAGCCATCTTTTTATCAGAACATGCTCATCTACCAATTTTCTGATCGGAGGAGAATATTTCAAAACCCTTGATTCAGGCTTCCTCTCAATGCGGGGAATCTCTATCTTGCGATCCGGATAGACGACTTTAGCGATGCGCGCCATTATCTCCCCTTCTTCCTCAGGGGAGAGGCTGTGGATGTTGATAATATCCTTTACGAGGCAGGTTCCTACCTTGCAGGTCGTGCAGCCGATATTATACTCGTTAAGAATTCCTTCAACCTGAGGATATTGCTCAATTATTTCTTTTATATTTCTGTTTAAGTCTACCATTTCCCTAAATATAGGAAAATATTTGAGAGAAAGACTTGATCCAGGTCAAGAAATCGTGATTTTTTTAAGGTTCTATTTACAAATCGAGGCCGTATTCCTTGATCTTGTTTAAAAGAGTCCTTCTGTTTATGCCGAGCTCCGCTGCCGTTTTGGTCCGATTACCTTCCCAGCGGTGAAGCGCCTCAATGATGGTTTTCCTCTCCAGACTCTTCAATGAGGAAGGCCGGGATTGGGGAGAAGGGGGTGTGCCAATAATATCCACGTCCTTGAGCTCAATAACATCGGATTCGGAAAAGATAAAAGCTCTTTCTATCATGTTCTCGAGCTCCCGGACGTTCCCGGGAAATGAATAAGACTGAAGGGCTTTCAAGGCCTCAGGATCGATTCTCTTGATTGTTTTTCCCATCTTGTGGTTGAGCTTTTCAATCAATCGCCCCGCTAAAAGCGGGATATCTTCCGCCCTCTCCCGCAGGGGAGGAACCTCTATCCGCACCACATTTAACCGGTAGAAGAGGTCCTCCCTGAACTCACTCTTCTTCACCCTTTCATCCAGGTCTCTGTTCGTGGCGGAGATTATCCTGGCATCGACCGGTATACCCTGTATCCCTCCCAGCCTCTGAATCCGCTTCTCCTGGAGGACCCTTAAGAGCTTAACCTGCAGGTGCAGGGGCATATCGCCGATTTCATCGAGAAACAGGGTCCCCGAAGAGGCGAGCTCAAACATACCGATTTTCCGGCCCACTGCCCCGGTAAAGGCGCCCCGTTCGTAGCCGAAGAGCTCGCTTTCCAGGAGGGCTTCCGGGATCCCCCCTATATTGACCGCAATAAAAGGACTGCCTGACCTGGAAGAAAGAAAATGAATGGACCGCGCTACCACCTCCTTCCCGGTACCGCTCTCACCGGTAATCAAAACCGTAGAAGGTGTTTCGGCAATTTTTGCGATTATCTTCTTTATCCGGACCATCTCCGGATCCTCTCCGATCAACTCCGGCCCGGCAGCCGCGTTTCTCTGACCCAGCTCGACCTGGTCCCTCATATTCTGGTCTGCTATTATCTTCTTGAGCCTCAGCACCAGCTCTTCCGGATCAAAGGGCTTAACAATATAATCCTGCGCGCCGAGTTTCATGGCGGTAACAGCATCATGAATTTCGCCGAAGGCGGAGATCATGATAACGGGAAGGCGGGGGCCTTTCTCCCTGATCCATTTTAAGAGCTCCAGGCCGTCCATACCTGGCATTCTCAGGTCGATTATTCCCGCCGAAAATACCTCATCTTCCAGAAGTCTCCTGGCCGCGAGCCCGTTTTGCGCGCCCACGGTCTCTATTTTTTCCAGCTTCAGGTATCTCTCTATCGAGTCACGGATATTCTTCTCATCATCAACGACCAGTACCTTCATGGATCTCCCGCTTTAAGTTTTCCTCTTTAAGGTGATCACCGCTTCCGTTCCCCCTCCCTGGCGTGAGGAGAGGGCAAGCTTTCCGCCCGCCGCCTCCACAAACCGTTTCGAAATCGATAAACCTATCCCCGAACCCTTTATCTTGCTGGTAAAAAAAGGATCGAAGATTTTTTCCTGCAGGTCCGGTGAAATCCCCTCTCCCCTGTCCAGGATGGAAATTTCCACCCAGTTTTTCGTGTGGCTTAAGCGGACCTCGACCCTGTTGTCTTCACCTCCGCTTTCTACCGCATTTTTTATCAGGTTTTCCAGGACCGAGCGCAATCTCTCCCGGTCAAAGCGAACAAAAATCTCCCCGCCGGAAGAATTGGCATACTCTATCTCCCCTTTGAACCGGGAAATGAGATTTTGCAGGAACCGGTCCGTATCGATCGCCTCCGGATTTCCCAATGGATTTCTTAAAAACTCGCCGATCCTGTCCGTGAGCAGGCTGAGACGCTGAACCTCCTCCTCTATTATTCCCAAATCATTTATTTTTTCGGCGGGCAGCTCTCTCTTTAAGATACCGGTCTGGATTCTGATCGCGCTCAAAGGATTTTTTATCTCGTGGGAAAGGGTCCTGGCAATCTCCCCGAGCTGAACGAGGTGTTTTTGGGACTCTATTTTCTTTCTATAGGCACTGTTTTTCCGGTAAAAATATCCAACCAAAACCGTTACAAGAGCGATAACGAGAGGTAAGAACAGGAGACCCAAACGGTATAATCTCTGCCTTGCCCAGTATCCTTTGGTGTTAACTTCCAGAAAAAGAAATTGCGATGGACCCATTCTCTGGCCCATCATGCCGTGCATTCTCATCATGGGCATTCTTTCCGGAAAAAATCCCAGCCGGCGAATTAAAATCAGGGAGTCTTTTTCTTTATTAAACTTAAAAATAGCTGATTTCAAGTCCGCATTGCGTGCCTCAAAATAGGAAGGCGCGCTGCCGAAATTAATATCCGGCTGTCCTGAAGGATGATAGATGCCGAATCCGGCCACCTCGTCTCCGAAGGCTTGCTCATCGAGATAACCGTTTTCCCGGTAGGACTCAAAAAGCGCGGAGGCGAGCTTTTCCGCCTCATACTCGAGAAGAATGGAGTTTCGCCTTCTTTCCCCCTCAATAAGAACTATGGAAAGAACGGTGAGAGCTAGAAAGAGGGCGATCAGAAAAACGGTAAAAAGCAGCTCCTCTTTGATAAACCTTTTCATGCGTGTCCCTTCTTAATTTACAAGCATATTAAAAAAGGGGAAAGGCCGCTTTTGGACGGCCTTTCCCCTAAACTGTTTTCGGCAGCTACTATTTTTACTATCTACCTCTGCCGCCGGGCCCTCGGCCCCAGCCCATCATACCGCCTGGTCCATGGCCCCAACCCATCATGTGTCCGCCCATTCCGCCGTAACCGTATTCGCTTAAATCGTACTCCTTGCCGTCGATTACAGCCTTGGTCACCCAGATATGGGTTTCATCCTCTTCCTCATCTCCCATGCAGTACATGCCTTCCACCTGGTAGCCCTCGACCGTTATGGTCTGACCTTCTTGCAGGTCAATACCGTAGTAGTAACGATGAGGAACGAGGAGCTCATACTCCTCGCCGCCGCTCTTGAGCTCAGGATGAATCTTGTTCCGGAAGTAGAGCTCCCCGGTGATCTCACTTTTCTCACCGGCGAAGTTTCCCGGACCACCCCACCTGGGACCATAGGGGTATTCCTGGCCTTCCTGCCGGCCTTTCGCAAAAGCCCCGGCCAGGCCGGTTAACATCAGGAATATTAAAACCAAAGAAATTTTATGCTTCATTACAAAGCCTCCTTAAAATTGTTATCAGTAATGAATAATGCATAAAGCGTGCCAAACTAGGAGTTTTTACAATAAATTATGCTGAAAAAGGCGGTAAAATGCGGCTTTGTAGGCTATTTTCCTCCTGTTTTTTCAAGACAGTAAATAGATCCGGTTGATGCAACAGGCTCAACTGGGAAAAATATTCCCACCGGCTGAATATGAGTAATATTTTCCCATTATAGACGAAAAATAGGTACTGTAAATTAAGAATGAACGTTATCGGTAAGGATTGAAAACAGATCTTTAAAAAAACGGGATAAAAAATCTTGCCAGGTTATCATAAATAACGAATACTTTATATATTACTAAAATCAGGAGCATACATGACAGCGCCATTGCTTCACGCAAAAATTGAAAGATTACAAAACGTAGCTATCTTCTCATCCTATCATGATGATGAATTGAGTATTATTGCGGAGTATAGTGAATATTGCAATTACAGAAAAAATGATGTTATCTTCAGGGCAGGAACTACGGGAGATGCTCTTTATATAGTAGAATCCGGCGAAGTTGTAATAAATAAAAAAAATGATAATGGAAGGAATATTGACATTGCCCGTTTTTTAGGTGGCGATTGTTTTGGTGAGCTTGATATGTTGACCGGCTCATCCAGAAATGCTTCCGCTCGAGCGGAAATTGAAACCAGGCTTCTCATGTTTCCCAGGAAAGGGATATATTTTAAAGATATATTGGAAAAGCATCCCGCAATATCGGCCCAGATACTGCATAAAATCCTTGTTGAGATTGCCGGGAGGATCAGAAAGGCCAATTCACTGATAAAAGAGAACTCTCCGTTAATTCAGGAGCTGAAGAAGCAGGTATATCGAGATAAGCTGACTGGTTTATATAACAAGACATTCCTGGAAGAAAAGCTTAACGAATATCTTGTTAACAAAAGCTCTCATGTTTGCCTTCTCATGGTAAAACCTGATAATTTTAAGCTCATAAACGATACATATGGTCATGAAGCAGGAGACCAGACGCTAAGGATTATGGCAATTGGGTTGGAAAAAGTAATAACCAAAGAAGATGTGGCAATACGATTTATGGGCAATGAGCTTTCCGTGATTCTCCCTGATACTGAGCGGGAAGAAGCCTATGAGATGGCAGTGAAAATACAGTGTTCCATGAATAAGCTTGATTTACGACAGGTAACTCGGGGAAATTCATTCATGCTGACAGTGAGCATAGGAGTGTCGAACTTCCCTGAACATTCAGATAATACCGAGGAACTGATACAGAAAGCCCACGAGCTCCCGCTAATAGGCAGGGCCCGGGGGGGTAATAAAATTCTCTTCCCGGAAGATAAGTAGAGAACATAAGATGGAAGCGCCCATTGATGTGTTAAAGAAGATTGATATTTTATCTTCTTTTACTCATGAAGAACTACTCATCATCTATTCTCTGATGAAATCCGTTGAAATAGAGAAGGGTAAAATTCTCTTCCATGAAGGCGATGCAGGTGAAGAGATGTATATTGTCGTCTCAGGCAAGGTTTCAATCTCGGTAAAAATACCTGACGGTGGGGAATTTGAAATTGCCGAGATAGCTGCGGGAAATTTTTTCGGGGAAATGTCTATATTCGAGCATGTGCCGCGATCGGCTACCTGCTACACAAAAGAAGACACTACACTACTCAGTCTCAACGGGGGTGAATTTTATAATTTCATTCAGGATCATCCTTCGACAACGATTAAGATAATGCACAGGATGCTGAATATAACATCCCAGAGACTTCAGAATACGGGCGAATTCCTTTCGGATATGGTAACATGGGGTGAAAACGCACGTAAGAGGGCGATAACTGATGAATTAACAGAGCTTTATAATCGACGCTTCCTGGATGATGCTCTGGAAGACCGGTTTACCGAAGCTAAATTAAACCGTAGACCCTTGTCCCTGGTAATGGTAGATCTGGATTATTTTGGAGAGTTGAACAAAGAATACGGCCAGGAGGTCGGAGATAAAGTGATACTGTCGGTGGTTCCGGTTTTTCAATCTGTTTTCGGTGAGGGAGATATTTTAGCACGTTATGGGGGTGATGAGTTCACTTTCATCCTTTCAGATACCGAGGCTGCAAAAGCCTTAAATCTCTGCACTAAGGTTGTACGTGAATTAAGAAAGATTAAATTGCTTGAAAATATGGACGGAAACATAAAACAAATAACGTCAAGCATAGGAATCGCTTCCTTCCCCGCCCATGCCGATACTTTGGAGACTCTGAAGGAAAGGACAGACCAGGCCCTGTACCAGGCTAAGGAGCGGGGACGAAATAGAGCTGCCCTATATAGCTCGCAAGTCGTAGATGCCCGCAGGGTGTGGAATTGTGAATTATGAAAAAAGAAGGTATTCCCACTATTGCCAAAAAGAACAGGATCATCAATAACATAATAAGAGCAATTATATCGAGAGATCACTTTCTTATCATTGGACACAAGAATCCGGATGAGGACTGTATAGCATCCATGGTCGCCTTTGGCCTCCTGTTGAGCAAATTCTCCAAGTCTGCCTATCTGGTGATCCGTAGTGAAATTCATCAGCACTTTCAGTATCTTTTCAATATCTGCAGGTATAATTCTATTGAAATACTGGAACAATGCAGAAAAATACCTGAAAACATCAGTACGGCTATATTCTTAGACACTCCGAAACCATCAATGCTGGAAGATTTTCCAGGCTCCTCGTCCTTATTATCCGATAGGAACATACTTAAAATTGAAATTGATCATCATCTCGAAGCAGATAGTGATTACATCGGTGATAATGAATATTGTCTGGTGGACGAAGCCTCATCTACAAGCGAGCTTATCGGCCTCTTCGGTTTTAAGCTTAAGAATCGCAACGAGCTTCTTGAAACATACCAGATACCCGATCTGTTTTCCCGGAATTTCGTCCTCGCCATATTGACTGGAATTATAGGCGATTCAAAAATGGGTAAATATTTAAAAACAAATCGTGAGAAGTGGTTCTACAGAAATTTCAGCAACATGTTTAATGATATGCTTTTTAAAAAAACGCATAAAAGCTCTAAGAATTTTTCTACTATGAAGGAGGTTTTCACTGAGCTGGAAAAGTTATCGGAAAAGGAAGATGCATGTTACAAGTATATGATTAAAAAGAAAGACTCCTGTTCATCTATTATAAGATCTGTTGTGCTGAAGCCTGCGGACATGGAATACCTGAATGTAAACTACGACCATGATACAATAATAACGGTCGCGAGATATACTGCTGATAGATTAGCAGAAGAGAGCAGATATCTAAGTCTTGTTGTATATTACGATGATCCCAATATATCGAACTTGATTCAGTTCCGTATGAGACGGAGTCAGAGTTTTAAAAAACTGGACTTGAGAAAAATCCTTGATAATTTCTCTATCGAAAATGGCGGAGGTCATCCTGGTGCAATAGGCTTTCGAATTGACCGTGACGTGATAAAGGATATCGATGAATATGTTAACTTTCTTATCTCAGGGACTGAAGCTCTGGTAAAGGAAACTAAACAGGCATGATTGTGAGTTTTCTCCATAACTATTATTGTAATACGAGTTATACGGCTTTAATAGAGATAAGAGTTGTAATCTTTAACATTTATGATGTCGTGAATTAAGATTATTTGAATTTAGTAGAAAACCACTGAATATATTATGTTATACCTCTGAAAATTGGAAAATACTTGATTTTTATTTGAGAATGTTACCATTATTAAAATGTACATCGAATATTCGAGGGATATCATGGAAACAAAAAAATATGTATATTGGGAAGATAAGGGTTTGTGGATTGGCTATCTGGAGGAATATCCGGACTATATGACGCAAGGGGAATCGTTGGAAGAATTAAAAGAGAATCTAAAAGATATCTATAACGATTTAACTAGCGGCTACATCCATAGTGTTCGCAGAGTAGCTGAATTAGAAGTTTCGTGAAAAGAAAAGACCTAATAAAAAAGATAGCGGATATGGGCTGCATATTAATCAGGCATGGAAGCAGACACGATTGGTATCAGAATCCACAAAGTAAAATATCACAGCCTATTCCACGTCATCGGCAAATAAACTAGAATATTGCTAAACACATTATCAAGATGTTGTCAAAAGAAGAGGTATAACCTGACGCTGGAGCTGACAAACCCTTTGTCACGGTTTTTGCATTGGATTTGGAGCATCGCAAAGCGGGGGTAATGCAAAAACACGTGCCAAGCCTTCGGCACGGGTTTGCAGCTCAGCTTTATCGTTGGATTGCCTTGATTAGGGTAAAAGAGGGATAATTCGCATACTTTTTATTGCT
>CAZERV010000023.1:0-9902 GCA_964514815.1 uncultured Spirochaetaceae bacterium
ATTAATTATACACCAGATTTCAAAAAAATAACCCGGAAACGGGGAAATGGAGCGATGTTCTCAACATCTAATATTGAACAGGCTCAAATGGGATAATATTAACTATACTTAAAGGAATAGTGAGCAAGAAATATCCACCTTTTTGTAAAAAATGCAAGATTACCTTTGCTTCCCCGGGTTAAATCGAAAAATCTGGCATCAAAACTCCTGAGTATGCTTGCTAAACAACTCCTTATTGATTGGTATAATCGCTACAGAGAGGTATCCACCCTTATCAGATCCTCCCGGGAAGCATTTTTATCTATCATGTTTACTCAAAACCGTCTCGATAATCTTAAGGAAGATAATAAATGAGTCAGTGAAACATACTGATGAAATGAAGAATAAGTCCAGGGAGATCGACCTTGAATTCAATATGGCCAGGATACGGAAGAGAACGGACGACTACCTTGTCTAATACTTTAATCAGGATTCCGGAGAAATAGAAGATGACATGGTGCGGCCAACAACATAGATGAAGGGAAAAAGGTCATACTCCTTTGAAATAGCGTCCCAGCCTGGCAACAAGAAACCGGCCAAGCGCTACAAGAAGCTTCAATGCCAGATTCAGGCGCCGGGTTTCTCGAAATATTTCTTTGAATGACTTATTGGCAGAAACACAGTTGAAGAGAGCGTATTCCAGTTGCGGTTCTTCCCGAGCCAGGTTTATTACCGGATCGAGAAATCCTGCTCGCGAGCTAAAAATGGCCAGCCGGCGCAGCGCCTTGCCATACGGTATATCCCCAATAACCTCGGAGCATTCACTCCGATAGCCTCTGTCAAAGGCTTCTCGAGAGATGCCTATCGTCATCATGGCCCTGGCTGCTTTCATGGCAGTGATGATGCTCATGTTGATTCCTTTGCCCTTGAAAGGTCGGAGCAGCCCGGACGCATCCCCGACGATGACATACCGGTCCCCGTAAAACCCTCTGCTTACCCGGAAGGGAAATCTCCCTTTAAAGTAAGTTATAGCATCGTCTTCCGGGTCGAACTGCGGCGGGAGGTATTTTCTGACCGGCGGATATTTTAAGAACTCCGCCATTGCGGTCGAGTTAATCTTCATCCCCGCAATGTTTATAGTGAGATGACTCATTTTAGGAGTCACGGCGCCAAACTCAATTTTGTCCAATGGCGGTAAAAAGGCATGAATAAAGCTGCCAAAGCGAGACATGTACTCTTGCCCCGGATGGATTTTAATGACTATTGAGCTCAAAAAACGTGGCTGCCTGTAGCGCGTTGTCCTTTCAAATATTCTCGCCGTACCGTCGTCCATGCCAAAGGCGCCTATGACCACGTCGGCCCTGGTATTTTTACTTTCGCTGTATACCATTACATAATCGCTGTTGAACTCGACATCCGTAACCCGGCTGTGAATCACCTCCAGGCCGCGTTCCTTGGCCTGATCCAGAAAATATTCATCGAATTTTATCCTTCTCACAGCATACGTGCGGTCTCCCTCTCTCTTTAAAACGATATCACTGTGATCAGAATGAAGCACATAACCGCTGATCTCCCTCTGGACCAGGCCCCAGGGAAAGGGTAGCCCCAGTCCCTGCTCGAACAGGTCCACAATCGGGGGGGATAGGACCCCTGCGCACTGGTTGTAGTGGGTGCTTCCCTCAAACATTTTCCCTTCGTAGAGAACGATTCTAATCCTCTTGTCCGACTGCCTGGCTATATTGCCGAGGGTAACAGCGCATCCTGCTCCCCCCGGGCCACCTCCAATGATCACCACAACACTTCCATCTCTGAGAGGTCCCATGTTTCTCTTCAAACGAGCCGTCACTCTCTACTGCCTCTCTTTAATACTGAAATTAGTCTACGTAAGATCAGCTTGAATGTGGCAACTGTCAATTCCCACTGCAAGAGCGGGTGAACGAACTTTAAAAAGATCATTTTATAGGGAATATTACCGGTATACATGTGCCACAGCATGTCTCGCATCAAGTTCACCTTTCCTTTCCTGGGCGCATGACCGGCCACTGTCAACATGACCTCCGAAAAAAAGGCGCTCCCGGCGACAAGGTTATTGATTTTAAAGAGGACCCAGCCATAGAGATTATCTTTGACAATAATCTTCTTGATCCGCTTGTAATATTCAAGCTTAAAGGCTGTTTCAGAGATACCGCAGTTAAACGCCGCTAAAGCGGCCAGTTCCGCAGTTATAAAGGCCGACTCAATTCCATTTTTGTAATACCGGCTGCAACTGGCATCTCCGATCATTACCAGGCGATCGGTGAAGGGTTTTCGCGCCGATGTAACGGCAATCTTGGGGGAGCAGCTGCATAAACTACCGGACCAGCGCCAGTCTTTAGGGAGCTTGTTGCTCCGAACGAGATGGTCTACAAACTTCAACAGGTCCTCTTTCTTTACCTCCCGCTTCCCGACGATGTTGACCGTGATATATTCTTTCTTAGGGATAATGCTGGCCACCCACATGCCCTTCGCACTGCTCAGGTTGTAGGCAAAGATGTTGTTGCCAAAATGCTCATTTATGAAATCATCATCCAGGTATATCTCTAAGTTCCTGGCCCGCACCGTGCGCGGAGATCTGTATCCAAAGTTCAAACTCTCAATGTTCCTCATCATATTCCCGCTGAGTCCGAAGGCGCCGACTACTAAGTCCGCTTCGAGAATCGACTCGACTTTGCCCTTTCTATAGATCACCTTTGCCGGATTCCCCGGGTCCGGTGCTAGCTCTATCCGTTTAACCAACTGACCTATCACCTTCACACCCTTGCTGCGCACCTGTTCCAGCAGATAGTCATCGAAGCTGATGTTTCCCCTCTGGCTGGCAATCCTCGGGCCGTTTCCGCGAAACACCGTGGTAATGCGGCTTTCCCGCAGCGGATTGGTCAACAAAAAACTTCCGGCTCTTCCATTGAGACAGTATCCTGCGATTTTTCGCTGTACCTTCTCTTTTGGCAGAACAATCCCGCGACCTTTAAGATGTTCGACCAGTGTTTCGGAGATCACCCCGGCGCACAGATTACAGCCCCTGGGCCCCCCTTGTGTAAAATCTTTGCCATCGAACAAAACTATTGAAATATTGAGATCCTTCTCCCTGGCAAACTGCTCCGCAAAATCGGCAAAAAAGGCTCCCGCAGGGCCTGCTCCGATCACCGCGATGGTGGATCCGTTTTTCAACTTCAACTTTTTCGCATTCATTCGACATCACAGAAGAAGAGAATAAAATTAATATAACATAAATATGAGAATATTAAACGGGTAAAAGGAACAGAGGGTGGGAGCTCGTCTTCTCGCTTAACGGCAGATGAAGAGCAATTTTCCAGTTCAACCCTCTGATGCAGGCTGCAGCCGCCCCAGGGTCGCTCATACTCTCCCAGAGTTGGCTGCCATGAAAAGTTCTTCCAGTTGATTTTTCGGTAAGCTCATGCATCCCCCCCATATATAGTGGAAGGTTGGCACACACAATGAAATCAATCAATGATTTTCCTATTTTTCAGTGTAACCGTCCTGTCGTCGCTCTTACAAACCTCTCAACAGCATGACCGGACGTCATGCTGTTGAGAGGAAGGGATGCCGGTGGATAAGACAAAACAATCGGTGGCGGGCAATATCAATTAGCAAGGGGCGACCTGTTCACAGCTCTTATTCCTAAATGATAGAGTTTGCGGTCCTGTTGTGAGCAGGACGATGTTGTGCCTATTGTTGGCAACTCGCAATTTTGGAGCTAAAGGCTGAAGAATGAATGACTAGAATCTAGCAAGTATGAGCCAACAGTGAAAGGTGCACAAATTTACCACTTTCCCCTTATACCAGATTTCCCAAAAACTTTAAGATTCAATATTTGTATAAACCTTATAAAATTGGATTTTTCCTCTCCAATATTTGTAAAACCTATTCCGATTAAATCTTTTGTTCGGAATACAATTCTAAATGATATATGAATTTCCTGATTATCTAGCTTGAGACAGGCATCTTGTACTGAATATTTCGGAATTAACTCTGAAGCATTTGCCGGATCGTCTAATCTAATTGATGTTCCCACCTCACAGATATTTACCAGGGGAAATGAATACCTCTTATTTTTTTTTAGATTTTCAAAAATAAGCTCTCCCTGAAAAGCTGAGCCTGCATAGAATCGAGGATAGATTCGCTTTGCATTCCTCTTAGATTTTCGATGAACAATTTCGAATATTCTTTTCAAGTGTACTTCCGGGAAAAATGGCTTAACAATAATTCCTGATGCACCCAGGATTAGAGCTTCATTAGCTTCATCCAGTGTCATTTCATCTGTTAAGAGAATAATATCGATCTTTTTCTTTGCTAATTTAATGCCAGAGACAAAGATTTTCCATTTTCTTTTTTCCTCGCCTATATCGATAATGACAAGGTCAGGATTAAGGGAGTTTAAGGATTTAATAGGTTCATAGATATCGTCAAAAGTGAAAACCTCATAGCCTAGAATTGGGAATTTTTCAGCAAAATTCTTTCGAATTAAATCTTTTTTTGAAATGACAATCAGATTTTGTTCGCTCATGCAAGGAAGCTATCTCTTCACGGTTATTCTTCTAAAAGCCAACTATTACTTCATAATTGAATATAGCATTATAGTCTTCAGTTCTCAAGCCTTTTCAATGTCGACCTCTAATAAAAACCGACGCCTCTTTTAGGTTCTATTGATCCCAGCGCAGTACCCTGCGGGCATCTACGAATTTCATCCGCAACCTAAGTTTTTATAGCCAAAGTCCAATAAAATAGGTTTGGGCGCTCAGGTGCTCAATGCCGCCTTGGATGCGAGGATCAATTTTATTGACACAGCACGCACACCTAACTACAACTTCCTTTTAGAGGCCTGTTCCTGCAGCCGCCGCAGTGTATCGGCAGGTTTTTCGACCTTGCTTAAGAACATCATGGCCGAGATGATGTAGGGTTTATACCCCGCTTCTCGATAGGTAGCCAGACGGAAACGCTCGAACACAGAGGCCGCCACCTCACCCTGCCGGCAGCTCACACCTGAAATGTCCGCAGGGAGGCAGTGCAGATACAAAGCGTTATTCGTTCTTTTCATCAACTCCTCAGTGCACTCCCAGCCTAGATACTTTTTGTTGTTCTCCAAACATTCCGCCTCCAACTCCTCCAGCCCCCTGCTATCGCCGGTTTTGAGCAGCCCGGTGCGTCTTTCCATGATCGCATAGGGCGCCCAGCTCTTCGGATATACTATATCGGCATCGGCAAACGCCTCTTCCATAGAGTTGGATTTCGAGAAGGCGCCTCCCGATTTCCCGCCGTTCCGGGCGGCGATTTCTTCTGTCTCAGGGACCAGGTTGTATCCTTCAGGATGGGCCAAAACAACGTTCAGGCCGAAGCGGGTCATCAGGCCGATCACCCCCTGAGGCACGGAAAGCGGTTTTCCGTAGGATGGAGAGTAAGCCCAGCTCATGGCGATCTTCTTGCCGCGCAAATTTTGCAGGCCGCCGAAATGATGGACCAGATGCAGCAGGTCCGCCAGGGTCTGGGTGGGGTGATCGAGGTCGCACTGAAGGTTTATCAGGGTAGGTAGTTGGGCAAGTACGCCCTCCCGATACCCCTCCCGCACCGCCTCTGATACCTCCTCCATATAGGTGTGGCCGTACCCGAGGTACATGTCGTCCCTGATGCCGATAATCTCGGTGAGAAAGGAGAGCATATTGGCCGTTTCCCGGACAGTCTCGCCGTGGGCAATCTGGGTCTTAGTTTCATCAAGATCCTGCACGGCCAGTCCTAAAAGATTCGCGGCGCTCAGGAAGCTGAACCTGGTGCGGGTGGACTTATCCCGGAATATCGAAACCGCCAACCCCGAATCAAAGATCCGGGGAGAAATATTACTCGCCCGCAGGGATTGAAGAATTTCGGCCGCCGCCAATACCGCCCGAAGCTCTTCCTCGCTCTTCTCCCAGGTCAAAAGAAAGTCGCCCTGGTACATATCACCGATCGACAGGCCGGATAAGTAATCAATCTTTTTCTGTATCTCTGTTGCGCTCATATCGCCTCCCCTGGTGTTTTTTTCATTATACGCCCAAAATTTCAAGCCCTAAAACGAGCACTGCGGTTACTGCGGCTCTTATTCAATTAATTACAGACAAATCTTTCCTTGTCAAAATCATATATTTCCGATAATAATTACTAAATGGCAACGAAAACCCTGCGGAAGAGCAAGAAAAAAACTAAACCCAGGCGAAAACCTAAAGGAAACTCCGGCAGGCTCCGAATCGGCGATAACTGGAACGCTATCACCATTATCGCCCTCTCCCAGAATAATCCTTTAAAAGCGATCGCCGAATTCGTCGAGAACAGCATCGATGCCCAGGCTGAAAACATTACCATAATCCGCGGCAAAGAGCATGGCGAGCTTTATTTTAAGGTAATAGACGATGGAGACGGAATACCGCCGAATAGCGAGGGCATACCAGACTTTAAATATGTAGCCACCCACATCTGCGATTCGATTAAGAGGCGCCTGAAAAAGGAAGGAATCAAAGGAATACAGGGGGAATTCGGCATCGGGCTGTTGAGCTTCTGGACGGTGGGTGAACGCCTGACCCTGTCCTCATCCGGTGCGGACGGAAAAACCTACCAGATGGAGATGAAAAAAGACGAACCCGGTTATGCTATCACGCAAAGACGGTTGCTTTTCCCTCATTCGGGCGTGGAGCTCATAATTAACCCTCTGCTTCCCGGCATCAGGCAGCTTAACGGAGAAAAAATTCAGAATTACCTTTCCTCCGAGCTGCGGGACAGGATTCGTAAATCCGGTGTTAAAATAAAAATTAAGGACCGTCATTCCAGAAAGGAATTTGATGTACAACCGCGTCAATTCACCGGAAGGCTGCTGCATGACTTTAATATATTAGAAACAGAAAGAGGAGAAATATATCTCGAGCTTTATCTCAATGCTCATTCCCTTGAGAACAATATCGGCCTCTTTCGTTCCGGTACCCGGGTTTTGCCGTCCATAATGGAAATTGATTTCTTTAAGAAAGAGCCGTGGAGCTCCGGGTACCTCCAGGGAATGATTGATGTGCCTTTCCTGCAGCTGACCCCCAGCACGCGCGGCGGTATTATCCGGGATAACAGCTTTCTTACCTTCAGCAAGTCTCTTGAAACTATCCAGGAGAAGCTTGGAGAAATAATCGAGCAGGAAAAAAAAGCGGAAGAGGAAGAGGCAAGCAAGAATATTCTTAAATCCGTGCAGAGGGCTTTGAAAGAGGCTTTCCTCGCGCTCCCGGTAGAGGATTACGACTGGTTTGATATTTATACCGAAATCAAGAAGCCCGGCAGAAGAAGTCCGGAAAGATCCATCTTCCCGGAGGAAGAAGAAAAACAGAAAGCACTAAACATCAATACGGCGGCAGAACAGGCGGCAGGCGAATCTGCTCAATCGAAGGAGTTTTATGAATACGCAGGCCCTCTGCACAAGGCCATCATCTCTCCGGCTTCCTGTATTGTGAAAGTGAATACATCTAAAAGCTTCCGCTGCATACCGCGCGACCGAAATAAGCGAACTGTTGAGAATGACATCGAAATAAGATGGCAATTAAAGGAGGGGGAAGGCTCTTTATCCAAACTGGAAAACGAGATCGTCACCTTTACAGCGCCGGCAGAGCCTGGTCTTACTATTCTGCAGGCCACCGTGACCCAGGGTGACATTGCCTGTACGGCCGAAAGCATTGTTACCGTTACCGAATCGCTGATTGAAAAGGAGAAACATAACAGCACGGATCAGACCAGGGGACTTCCCGGATATACCTATCTCCGGGCGCCGGGTGAATTATGGCGGTCCAAATATGATGAAAAAAATAACCTGATCATCATCAATAACGGCCACAACGACTATATCTTCTCCGCCCAAAAAAGATCCAGAAAGCTGAAATACATCTGCCGCCTTTTCGCAAAAGAGCTCGTGCTTAAAAATTTCCTGGGATACGACAGCAATGAGCTGCTCGAGAGGATGATCGAGCTTTCCCTCTACACAGAAGAACACTTAAAGTAAGAAAAGGGTGAGGATATCCGGTACCTTAATCCTCATAAAATATAAATTATGAGCCCAATCTGTGCGTTGTTTCCTATTTCCAGGTCAATTTCCAATTGAGGCTCATCGATTTTAAGCAACAGGTTATATTCTCCGAATAAACTCAAATTTTCCAACAGCTCCATTTCTGCGCCGAAAATAGCCCCGAAATAGAGGGCCAGATTATTCGCCGGCCCGGTAATGATCTGAAATCCAGCTAAACCGCCGCCGTAAGGAGATATCTTAGCTCTTATAAAGTGATATTCGAAATCCGCCGCCGCACCAATAGTCATCTCCGACGATACACCGGGGGTTGAATCATTGAGGTAATAGAAATCAAACAGTCCTCTTACGGCCATATTATCGTTCAGCCACAATTTTAAGCCGGCGCCCCCCTGAACGCCATCGTTATAATCGGCAATCGACATTAAAAGGCTTGCGACATTGAAAATTATTCCCAAATGAGGGGTGGCCGGCTCGCCTGCACCGGCTTCGGCCTGGGAATAGAGATTTATTTTCGGGATCAGGTAAAAGCAAAGCACACAGCCAAGAAAAAGAATAGATTTTTTTTTCATACTTTTCTCCTGTCTTGAAAATGCCTGTAATATTTTAGCCGTATTTATTAAACCATACTAATTTTCATTAGACAATAGCAGGTCCATTAATTGTTTCCTGAGTAAGGAATATCAGCGAAGGTCAATCCGGGGCTTTCTATTTTAGGGCGGAAACGCTGATGCTGAGAACCTGCCTTCCAAGCTCATCTACTTCGCGGTCAGAAATATTCAGGACCTTTTTCGCCGATTGAACCAGCGGATCATCCGACCCAATATTAGCGCCGAAGCTTTTTTCACCGACAACCTCAATATCACTGAACCCGGCCTTTCGTATCAGCTCGAGATAGCTGTCTCGTATTAAAGCCCCGGATATACAGCCGACATAGGAAGGGACAGATTCCAGAATATATTTCGGCAGCTCTTTGAGCAGGACAATATCGGAGATCATCAGCCGGCCTCCCGGTTTCAGGACCCTGTAGGCTTCCTCAAAGACCCTTGTTTTATCGACTGCCAGATTTACTACACAATTTGAAATGATTAGATCCACCGAAGAATCGGCAGCCGGAAGATTTTCAATCTCCCCCAGGCGAAACTCAACATTCTTATACCCACCCTTCCGGGCATTTTCTCTTGCTTTTTCTACCATTTCCGGCGTCATATCAACCCCGATAACCCGGCCGTTCTCACCTACCCTTTTGGCAGCAAGAAAACAATCAAACCCCGTCCCGGAGCCCAGGTCGAGGACCGTCTCACCACCTTTCAGAGAAGCAAGCGCCAATGGGTTTCCGCAGCCCAGACCTAAGTCGGACCCTTCAGGTACGGATGAGATTTCCTCCCGGGAATAGCCTATTGTTTCACTGGCAGATTGAATGGAAGACTGACTCTCAAGCTCAGCTCCACCGCAGGAGCCGGCCGGAGCGCAGCAGGAAGAACCCTGACCGGCGATGCTCCCGTACCGCTCTCTGACTGCCTCTCTCAATTCTTTATCCTTCATAATAAAACTCCTTGATTTACGTGCTTAGCTCTTTCATCATCGGGCCAAGCAGGCTTTTAACCATCTCGCCGAGTTGGTCGGCTTTGATCAGCGATATACAGCATAACTTTCCTTCGCTCTCCCAACCGATCACGGCCAGTTTGTCTCCAGCTCTTATGTTCGCTTTCTCCCGGATATCTTTGGGGAGAACCATCTGACCCCGCTCGTCCACACTCACCACGGATTCGACCCGGCAGCACCCGCCGCCAGGCATGGGGCCAGCAGGCATGGGGCCAGCATTAGAATTATTTTCTTTCATACT
>CAZERV010000023.1:10002-27389 GCA_964514815.1 uncultured Spirochaetaceae bacterium
CAGGCATGGGGCCAGCAGGCATGGGGCCAGCATTAGAATTATTTTCTTTCATACTATTCTCCTGTTTTATCAAAATATTCAGAATTATCAGAAAAGTCAACTTATTTTTAAAATATCAGTTTTTTTCTCTGCAGGCAAAGGTGGTCCCGGGGGGTTTACGGTAGAAAAAAATTATTGACACTATTCGTTTTTCCCCTTAAATTTGTCTGGAAATATTCAGCGGAGCAGGTGATCGTTTCCGGAAAGAAATGATGGCGCCGGGCTTTTTTGCAGCAGGTAATAACCTGTGGGACCGATTATGGGTCTCACAGGTTTTTTTATCTGAAATTACATTATTGAGGCTTTCAATGAACGCAAATAAACAGAAACTGGGCTACCTGGAAGGACTTCTATCTTCAATCGTTAATGTCGGACTTTTTAGCTTGAAGTTGTGGGTCGGCCTGACGGCAGGTTCTATTGCAATGGTGGCCGATGCCTGGCACACATTATCCGATACCTTGACCTCGGTAATAGTGATTTTCGGATTCTGGCTTGCCGGCAAGCCAAAAGATAAGGAACACCCCTTCGGGCATGGGAGAGCGGAGCTCATCGGCACAATAGTCATGGGAACGTTATTGGCTATCGCCGGCCTGAATTTTTTAAAGGAATCATATTTTCAACTGAAACATGCTAAGTCCGTTCAATTTGGGAACTTCAGCATAATCGTTTTTGCCTCTTCAGTCCTGATTAAAGAAGCGCTGGCCCGGTTTTCAATTTGGGCAGGGAAAAAAATAGAATCGAAGGCCTTAATCGTCGACGGCTGGCATCACCGCAGTGATGCTATTGCCTCCGCATTGATCGTAATCGGCGCTCTGCTTGGAAAATATTTGTGGTGGATCGATGGTGTATTGGGAATCATAGTGTCACTGCTTATCTTATACGCTGCTTATGAAATTATAAGAGGCGCAGCGGATGTTCTTTTGGGAGAGTCTGCTGATACTGAGCTGAAAAGAAATATAAACAGTATAATAGGACGCGTTGCGCCTGAGGCTTACCGCATGCACCATATTCATATTCATCGTTATGGCGATCATATAGAAGCAACACTACACACAAAGCTTCCAAAAAATTATTCCCTCAAAAAAGCCCATGATATTACTACAACTATAGAAAATGCCTTGAAAAATAATTTAAATATCGAAACAACGATTCATATTGAGCCAATAGATTAAGAGTTTAAACTTAATAATTGGAAGGACAGGGCGAGATAATTTAGCAAAGCGGTTCCTGCTTCGGAGGCCGTCCGGCCAAACGAGACTACCCCGTCCTCATGCCCGCCCATGGCGAAAATGTATTTGGTTCTAACCTGGGTATCTTCAAACAGGCGCCTGACTTCCTCCGCCATCTCCGGTGTGCCGAAGACTGCCTCTTTTCTGGTAACAGCAATTTTAAGCGCATCCGCACTCCGCCAGATATGGGGAGAGTGCACGTGCATTACAAAGCGAATCCTGTGGTCCAGGTCATAGAGTATACCGTGGGTCAGGGACTCTGAAGAAGGCTTGAGGGGACCTTCGGAAACGACCAGGTTTTGATAAGGATTACATTCCAGCACGACGGTGTAATGCTCCTCGGTCAGGACCGCCAATCCTCCGGTTTGGGTGCCGCTGATTATGAAGCGCCTCCGGTGCTTAGGCGCATCAAAAGGACCCTGTCTCTGGCTGATATTGCCGTAACCGGCCCCGGCATAACGACCGGTATCCCGGCCGATTAGCCTGGTCAGGAAGAGGATTTGACGCCAGGCATTTATTTCACTCAACCCGGCGGGTAAAACAGGAGGGGCCTGTTTGTGCCGGATCTGAAACCTGATTAATCCTTCCTGCCGGTCCATTATTTCCATGCTGCCGCCTCTTTAACAGTATTCTCCAGGGTCTTCATCTTTTCAATAATGACTTCAGGGCTGCCAAAAGGCGGTCCACATTTTCTTCTCTGGCAGTGTGTCCCATCAGGCCGATTCGCCAGATCTCCCCGGCCAGGGGGCCAAGTCCTCCCCCTATCTCGATTTTATATTCTGTTCTGAGGACTCCGCGGGCCTCCTTATCGTTCAAGCCCTCAGGGATGTATATCGCATTGAGCATCGGAAGACGAAAGGCCGGTTCCACCAGCATCCCGATGCCGAGCTCCTGAAGCCCTATCACCAGCCTGTTATGGTTTCCCAGATGGCGCTCGAAGACCTCGGGCAGCCCCTCTTCGAGTATCAGGTAGAGGGCCTGGTAAAGAGCATAGAGCATATTGATCGGGGCCGTATGGTGGTAGGCCCGTTTCTCCCCCTCCCAGTATTTGATAATCATGCTCATATCCAGGTACCAGTTGGGAACTTTGCTCTTACGCCGGGCTATAGCTTCTAATGCCTTTTCGGAAAAAGTGGCCGGAGCCAGTCCCGGCGGGCAGGAAAGACATTTCTGGCTGCCGCTGTAGAGAGCATCCGCGCCCCATTCGTCGGCAGCTACCTCAATACCGCCCAGGCTGGTGACGGCATCAACCAGGAAGAGCTCGCTCCTTCCCTTTAAAAGCTTCCCGATTTCTCCCACCGGGTTTCTCACCCCGGTCGAAGTTTCGGCGTGAACAACGGCAACTATTTTATAGCGCTTATCTTTCAATCTCTCAGCCGCTTTTTCAGGCTCCACCGGCCGGCCCCATTCGAACTCCAGGACCTCTACTTCCGCACCGAGCCTGGCGGCCACATCCTGCATCCGCCGGCCGAAAACTCCATTGCTTAAGATCAGCACCGGATCGCCCGGCTCGATCAAATTAACGAAACAGGCTTCCATTCCGGCCGATCCGGTGCCGGAGATGGGGAGGGTCAGCCTGTTGCTGGTCTGCATGACCTGCTGAAGCATTCTTTTTATTTCATCCATGATTTTGATAAAATAAGGATCGAGATGCCCCAGGGTCTTGCCGTGCAGGGCCTCATAGACCTGGGGGGAAATGCAGGACGGACCCGGCCCCATGAGGAGTATCTCTTCGACCTCCTTCAACATATTTTTCATTGCTTTCCTCCTTTCCAAAGCCGCTAAAAGATTCTTACAAAGTTTATCCTGTTTCAGGCAAGCTTGACAACTTTATACCCGACCTCTATTTTTGTTTAGTGACCAGAGAACTGGAGCCGTATAGAGTATGTACAAAAAAATCGCCGGCTCGATCCTCCACAGATTAAGGGAGATTGTGGGAGAAGAAAATGTCCTTGTCTCTCCGGAGGATAGAGAGCCTTACTCCCACGATGAAGTAGCCGGTCTAAGACACGAACCGGAGGCGGTGGCCAGGGCCGGCTCTGCCGCTGAGGTGGCGAGCATCATGGAACTCGCCCAGGCGGAAAGGTTTCCAGTTACCCCTCGAGGCGCCGGGCAGGGACTGAGCGGGGGAGCGGTGCCGGTGTGCGGCGGATTGGTCTTATCCCTGGAAAGGATGGACAGGATCATCGAAATCGACCCGGAAAACCTGATGGTTACGGCGGAGCCCGGAGTGATTACCGGGAATCTCCACCGCGCGGTGGAAGACCAGGGTCTATTCTATCCCCCGGACCCGGCCAGTCTCGACTCCTGCACCATCGGAGGAAATATCGCCGAAAACGCGGGCGGTCCCCGGGCC
Organism: uncultured Spirochaetaceae bacterium; assembly: GCA_964514815.1. Classification (GTDB taxonomy): domain Bacteria; phylum Spirochaetota; class Spirochaetia; order SZUA-6; family DRHE01; genus CAZERV01. The sequence goes on from CAZERV010000023.1 coordinate 13,627, forward strand.
ATAAAATACGGGGTTACCAAAGACTACGTCTGCGGATTGGAAGCCGTGCTTCCCTCGGGTGAAATTATCAAATTGGGAGGGAAGATAGTTAAAAACGTTACCGGTTACAATCTAATCCAGCTCCTATTAGGCTCCGAAGGCACTTTGGCTATTATCGTTAAGATACTCCTCAGGCTCCTGCCTCTGCCGAAAGAGAGGGCCGACCTGTTGGTGCCTTTTAACGATTTTAAAGCGGCAGCGAAGACTGTCTCGGATATAATCAAGAGTAAAATCGTGCCTGCCGCTTTAGAGTTTATGGAAAAAGACAGCCTTCTGGCGGTAGAAAGACTTTTAGAAAGGGAGGTCCCGTTTCGCGAAGCCGAAGCCCATCTTCTCATTACTCTAGACGGGAATGATAAAAAATCGCTAGAAGCCGATTATGAAAAAATAGGTGAAATTTGCCAGGAAAACGGCGCGGTAGATGTCCTGGTGGCCGATAATTCGCAGACCCGGAACAGGCTCTGGGAAACCAGGCGGATGATTATTGAAGCACTTCAGGCCCTGAGCCCGGATAGAATAATGGATACCCAGGATGTGGTTGTTCCCAGGACGCAGCTACCTGAGCTTTTAGTCAGAATAAAAGAGGTGGCCGAGCGGCACCGTTTAAAGATCATAAGCTTCGGCCATTCGGGCGACGGCAATGTCCATGTAAACATCATTAAAAACATGTCCGATGAAGACTGGCACAAAAGAGAGCCCCGGGCGGCGGAAGAGATTTACCGCACCGCCGTCTCTTTGGGAGGAATGGTAACGGGTGAGCACGGGATAGGCCTTACCCGCAAGAAATTTTTAGCTTTGGGGCTGGACCGCACCCAGATCGAAATCATGAAAAAGATTAAGGAAGATTTTGACCCGCACAATATCCTGAACCCGGGCAAAATATTTGCTTGAATCCGGTGCCTCAGACAGTGGGCGGATCGCTCCTTTTTTATTATAATGGAGCTTATGAAGAGGGGGAAAAAGAGGAAAATGCCTTATTCGGGGAATAACCCGGATAAAATGATTCTCAGGGACCATCTTGCCTTTGACCGCACGATCCTGGCAAATGAGCGAACGATCCTGGCCTATTTTCGAACCACGATCATGTTGTTCGCCACCGGCCTGACATTGTTAAAGGTGTTCGCCGATGACCGCCTCATGTTCATAATAGGGATTATCCTGGTCCCGGCTTCATTTTTAGTGGCGACTTTAGGCGTGGTGCGCTTTTTAAAAATTCGAAAAAGACTCAAAAACATTTATAAATCCGGAGAAGAATAATAATTCGTAAGGGTCAAGCTGCAGAAGCGCCGGGCAATATTTTCAGGATTTCTGCGCCTGGATGGCGGTTATGGCTATGGTATAGACAATATCGGTCACGGTGGCCCCCCTGCTCAGATCATTGGCGGGCTTGTTTACACCCTGAAGCACTGGCCCTATCGCCGGCACATTAGCGGAACGCTGAACGGCTTTATAGGCCGTATTTCCGGCATCAAGGCTCGGAAATATGTACACCGTCGCTTTGCCGGCCACTGCGCTGTCCCGGGTCTTTACTTTGGCCACCTCTACGGAAGTCGCCGCATCGTACTGGATAGGTCCTTCAATCGGCAGGTCCGGTCTCTTCTGCCGGGCAATCCGGGTGGCTTCTCTTACCTTTTCCACATCTTTGCCCTTACCGGACTCACCGGTAGAATAGGAGAGCATGGCGATAATGGGCTCTATACCGAACGACCTGGCCGTTTCCGCACTGGTAATAGCGATGTCTGCTAACTGCTCGGCATCGGGATTCTCTACCAGGGCACAGTCCCCGTAAACGAGGACTTTGTCCGGCATACACATGAAAAAAATACTCGAGGCGAGCGAGACACCCTCTTTGGTCCTTATCAATCGCAGCACCGGCCCCAGGGTGTTGGCCGTAGAATGGGTGGAGCCGGAAACAAACCCGTCGGCATGGCCCTTATAGACCATCATGGTAGCATAATAGACCGGATCGAGCACCGCCCCGTGGGCCATCTCCCTGGTCCCGCCCTTATGTTTTCTCAGCCGGTAGTAAGTGTCCGCATAGTCCTCCAGAATATGGTCGTCGTATGTGGCCGGGTCTATAATTCTTGCCCCCCCGATATCCACTCCCAAATTCTTGCTTATTTCGATGATCTTGTCTTTCTCGCCGATCAGGCTTATAGCGCAAATTCTCCTTTGCAGCACCTCGGCGGTAGCCCGGATGATCCTCTTTTCAGTGCCTTCCGGCAGGACGATATGCTTCCGGTCGGCCTTTGCCTTCTCCAAAATCCGGTACTGGAACATCCTGGGCGTCGTTGCATCCGTGATTATCTCTCCAAGCAGGGTGTGAAGCCTCTTTATATCCACGTTGGTCTCGACAATATGGCAGGCCAGCTCTACTTTTTCCCGGTCATCGCTGGTCAGCTCTCCGGCTATTCTATTGATTTTTAGGGCCGTGTTATAGGTATCATCCGCGATTGAGAGGATAGTGAGATTGGCGTCGGCTATACCGGAAATCAATTTCTTGACATTTTCCCCGGGGACCAACCCCCCGGTCAGAACGAGGCCGGAATACAGGGGATAATAAGCCGATTTCTGGGCGCTCAATGCGGTAAATATGTGCTCGGTCCTGTCTCCCGGAGTGATAAGGAGATAACCGTCTTTATCCTTTATATAATTTAAAGCATTTTCCGGGGTCATGGCCAGGACTTTTACGTCCGTGACAACTTTAGACAGGTCATCTCCCTTGAAAACGACTTCGGCTTTGAGCTTATCTGCAACTTCCCTCAGCCTTGGACCGGCCAGGGTCGGATTTCCTGGGATCACGCCGAATAAGGGTATTTTATTTCCTTCCAGGATTTCCCTGATTCTCTTGACATCTTCTTCATAGCTTTGCGAATCAAACCGGTTGATCACCGCGCCCAGAAAATCGCAGCCCATCTCTCTGAATGATTCCGTACATTCCACTATATTCTGGACGATCTCGTCGATTGATTTTCCCGAGCCCCTGGCTATCAGAAGAACAGGCGCGCCGAGATTCTTGGCCAGCTCGGCATTGATATCAAATTCCAGGGCAGCTACGGTGCTGGTATAATCCGTGCCTTCGATGACGATTATATCTTTACCGGGGGAAAGCCGGCTGTAAGCACCGAATATCTTCTCAAACAGATTTTCTTCGTTCGCCTGGGCCTCATCCATTGAAACAGGGTTGATATCGGGCAGCTCATCGCCAAGTGCGAAGATTTGCTTGATTAAGATCGCATCTTCATCGACCTTGCTCTTTGATTTATACCGCTGGCCGATAGGTTTCATATAGCCTACTTTGGGAATGAATCCCAGGAGAGCGTGAATCAACCCGATGGTGAACAGGCTCTTGCCGCTCCGCTGCTCCGTTGACGCGATAAATATTTTCTTTTCCATAATAACTTTATAATGCAGAAAGAGATGATTTGCAAGAAAATTTGTTTTTTTCAATCATCCCATTCTATTCTTGAACTTTCTCAGAAGCAGGTAAATAAGCAGAGCATGAATGATAAACCCGCCCGTTAAATAGAGCCAGTAGGCGGGGCCGCTTCCATATGCAGCCAGGAAGGCCTTTGAGACCCAGTAGGGCGGAAATATGCCGGCCAGAAGCTGCCACTTTGAGGACAGGAAATAGCCGGCAAACGGGGCTAACATTGCAATGCTGGCCGTTTTTGCCAGGGCAAGCCCCTCTACCTTGTTGCCGGCGAAAGCGGCCAGAAACAGGGCCATAAGCGGCGCTTCTAAAGAGGCAAGCAGGGCAACCGGAACCAGTTTGATAAACTTCAGCTCAGCCAGCCCGACCAGGAATAGAACGGCCAGAGAGAGAAAAAAACTTATCAGCACGGGACTCAATATTCTGTAACGCAGGTAGCCCGCCTTTGACAATGGTGTCACGGAGATGAAGCTCAGTATGTCTTCATCCCTTTCATCGAGCAGGATAAAACCGATAATCCAACCGAACATCAGCGGCGCCCACAGGATAAAAAAGCTCATGATGAAAAGATAATGCTCGGATAGGTCAAAGTATTTAATCAGCAAACGTTGGGCCATGGGCGCGGCGAACCTCACCGCGGCAGACATGAAAAGAGGTATCGCCATGACCATTAAGTAGAGAGGATCGCGGACAATATTTTTGAAATCCCCCCCGGTAAGAGCGGCAATCTTCTTCATTAGTTTTCTCCTATCTGATAGATGATATACTTATAGAACCATCTCCGCGCCCACAGGCCGGCTGCCCCGATGCAGAGAACCAGGAAAAGAACGGCGTAGCCGATTTGCCAGGGAGGAACGCTTTGATAGGCGGCCTTGATTAGAATGAAGGATGCGGTGGGCGGAAGAAAAAAGAAGAGGGGGCTCTGCACTATTCCGAAATAGTCCAGAATGGGAAAGGCAACAAGGGAAATAGAAAGGCCTCCATAGACGGAATATTCGTTTAACGATTTAAAACGGGAGGCCATAATCAGGCCCACCAGCACAAACAGTACGGAGCTGAGAAAAACCCCGGTAATATAGAAGAACCGGGTTGAAAGAAAAGCCGGCGGCCAAGAAGCTGATGATAAAGCTCACCGCGAGGGCCATGACGGTAAGGGAAACAGTTTTTGCTCCGATGTATTCGAGAATCCTCAAAGGCGTCACGAATAAGCTTTCCAGGGTCCTTTGACCTTTCTCTAAAAGGACGATTCCGCCGATAAAGAAAAGGCCCAAAACGGTTGGGTCCGTAAGAACGATGACCGGCAAGAGCAGGCTCTTTGCTTCCGCCGGCAGGGTCCGTAGGATCAGAATATAGACGGCGCTAATGAATAGATAAGCATAATGGAAACCATGCCTGAGCTGAAAAAGGATATCGTATTTCAAAGCTGCAGCGGCTCTCATATCAGGCTCCTTCCGGTTGTCTCGATAAAGATGTCTTCCAGGGTCGCCTCCTGGCTATGAATTGTCTCGATATATTTTTCCTTGATGAGGCTTAGAAAATCGTCGTTCGTTCCAAAACTGGCGAGATCGAAATCTTTTGTTTCCGTCCCATTCCCGTCCCGGTATTCCACCCGCGCGGTCCTTTTTCCATTCCTTATCATTAATTCCCGCGGGGAATCTATCAAGTTGATTTTCCCTGCCACGATGAAGGCGACCCTGTCACAGAGGTCTTCCGCCTCGTTCATGTTGTGGGTGGTAAGAAAGATCGTTATTCCTTCCGCTTTCTTGGCCAGGATGATATCCTTGATATTTTTTGCATTAACCGGATCGAGCCCGGCCGTGGGCTCATCAAGGAAGACAATTTCCGGTTTGTTGAGAAAAGCCCTGACGAAGTTCAGCCTCACTTTCATGCCTTTGGAAAACTCAAGAATTCTTCTTTTTCCATCTTTTTCGAGCCCCACCAGGGCAAGGAGTGATTCGGGCTCTTCGGTCTCTCCGGAATAGAGGGAACGGAAAAACGTAAGGTTCTCGAGCGCGGTGAACTTGGAATATAGATTCGGGAACTCGAAAGCAACACCGATCTTTTCATAATAATCCGATCTGCACTTTTTTAGTTCCTTCCCCATTGCTCTAACCTGGCCGGAGTACCCTCTTAAGATCCCGATGATTATTTTCTGGGTCGTGCTTTTCCCGGCGCCGGAAGGACCCAGTAAACCGAAGATCTCTCCTTTGGAGATTGAGAAGTCCAGGTCCTTGATCGTCTTCTCCCTGTTGCCGGGATAGGTAAACTGTAGATCTTTCACCTCAATCATTTTTTCCTCCTTTTATGAGCCCCGCCGAGACCAGGTCCGCCAAAAGCTCTATTACGTCTGGATAAATATCAGGACCGATGATGTCTTTGTGCAGGCTCAATAGAAAAGTCGCCCTGATCAGGCTGGAAATGATCCTGGCATCCTTTTCTATCAAGAGGCCTTCATTCTGCCATTTCAGCAGTATCTGGCTCGTAAACTCGATATCACGTTCCGTATGCTCATCGAGCTTTGCCTGAGGAATTTTTCTGGTCAGAAGATTAAACTCTTCCCGGTCGAATAAGATTCTCAGGATCGGATTATTCTCCATGATATCAAGCTGGTACTTTATCAACTTCTTTAAAATAGCCTGCGGGGATTCCGGGGCCGCCAATAATTCCCGGACCGCAGTATCGCGAAACTCCTTTTCAAACCTTTCCAGGATCTCCCAATAAAGCTCTTCCTTGGAATCGTAAAAGATGTAGAACGATCCCTTGGCAATGCCGGCCGCCCTGGTTAATTCTTCGATATTGGTCTTCTTCAGCCCATAGCGGCCGAAGAAATCGGTCCCCTCTTCAATCAGTTTCTCTTTGATGCGCTCTTTTTCTATTTCGGAAAAGGCTCTCGGCATCCCATCCCCCCGTAAAGCTCTTTTTATGAACCTATGACCAATTTATTTTTTCAGTCATAAATAATATAAGACTTTCTGCCCTTCAGGTCAACTATAATCGCTTAAGAATTGCTTCTCTTTTTTATTGAAACTAAATATAATACAGAATAAAGAGAGGCTAAAAATGGATTTTAAAAAACGTTTAGAGTCCTGCTGCCGGGCCATGGAATCCGAGGGGCTTGATGCATTGCTGCTGACAAAACCGGCCAATATGTTTTACCTAACCGGCGACGGGCGGTTGTGTGCTTATGCGATGGTTACCGCAGAGGGAAAAGTCGCTTTAGGTGTGCCGATAACCGACGTGGAGGATGTTACACACAATGCCCACTTTGACCACATTACAGGTTTTAAAGATGAGGTAGGTATGATCCACTCCATAGCTCACCATTTCGAGCATTTCGGCATCCGTGATGGTATTGTCGGGTTCGAATATACCTTTCTGACCAAGTCAATGCTGGGCATGCTGACTCATCCTCATGCCAAACCGGAAGCAGTAAAAGTTCAAGATTGTACTGCTGTCATGTCCGGGCTCCGCACCCGGAAAGACCCAGAGGAAATCGAACGAATCCGTAACGCAGCAAAAGCTGCGGATGCGGGGATGAAGACAGCGGTGGAGGCTATAAAGCCGGGCATCACGGAAAGCCAGGTGGCGGCTGAGACCGAGTACGCCATGAGAATGGCCGGCGCGGAAGATTTCCGGCGCACCTACGTCTCCTCCGGCCCGCGCACCAACATAGCCCATGGACTTCCGGGATCACGTACCCTGCAAAAGGGGGATCTGGTAATGATCGACATTCATCCCATCGTTAACGGCTACAGCGCGGATCTGTGCAGAACCATCTGCGTGGATACATCGACCTCCGAGCAGCAGGCTGCCTACGATTTATATTTGGAAGCCCAACAGGATACCATCTCCATGGTTAAGGCGGGTGTCGGGATAGCGGAGCTCGAGGAAAATTTTCATCAAATTTTGAAAGAAGGCGGACATCAAGAACATATCTTTGGCCCTCCGATCCACGGGGTGGGCATAGAGTTCGAAGAAGCACCGCTTCCCCCAGGGCATGCCTTCTTCCACGGTGAGAAGGCGCCGCCGCCCCTCGAGGCTAACACGGTTATCTCGGTCGGCAATTGCGGGTTATACACAGGTCCCTGGGGAGTAAGGATAGAGGACACGGTGGTAGTAGGAAAGGAAGGCCCTGAGGTACTCACAAGTTATCCCGCAACACTATTTTATACCAGGAGACCGAAATGAAAACAAAGATAAAAAACAATGTTTATTGGGTCGGTAAAATCGATTGGGAGCTTAGAAAATTTCACGGCGATGAATATTCCACCCCCATGGGCTCCACCTATAATTCGTTCCTTATCAGGGAGGATAAGACCGCCCTGGTTGATACCGTATGGAAGCCCTTTGCCGGGGAGTACGTTGAGAATCTGGCCGCAGAAATCGATCTTAGGCAAATCGATTACGTGATTGCAAATCATGCGGAAATCGACCACAGCGGCGCTCTACCAGAACTGATGAGCCGTATTCCGGATACGCCCGTCTATTGCACGGCGAACGGGGTTAAATCTCTGAAAGGTCATTTTCATAAAGATTGGAACTTCCGAACGGTCAAAACCGGGGATCGCCTGCTTCTCGGCTCGAAAGAACTCATTTTTGTGGAAGCACCGATGCTGCACTGGCCCGACAGCATGTTCTGTTACTTAACGAAGGATAATATCCTGTTCAGTAACGATGCCTTCGGCCAGCATTATGCCGCCGCAGATCTGTTTAATGACCGGGTGAATCAGGCTGAGCTGTTCGAGGAAGCCTTGAGATACTATGCCAATATCCTGGCCCCGTTCAGCAAACTGGTCGTGAAAAAGATAAATGAGTTTTTAGCATTGAATCTTCCCCTGGATATTATTTGTACAAGCCATGGCGTTGTCTGGAGGAGCAACCCGGGACAGATCGTCGAGAAGTACCTGCAGTGGGCCAATAATTATAAGGAAAACCAGGTTACCCTGATATACGACACCATGTGGAACGGCACCAGGATCATGGCTGAAAATATCGCCAGAGGCTTAAAGCTTGCCGATCCGGAGCTCAATTTAAAGCTGTTAAACAGCGCAAAAACCGACAAAAACGCTATTATTGCGGAAGTATTCAAGTCAAAGGCGATCCTGGTGGGCTCCCCCACGATAAACAAGGGCATCCTGGTTTCCGTGGCAGGCCTGTTAGAAGAGATCACCGGCCTGGCTTTCAAAGATAAAAAGGCTGCAGCCTTCGGCTGCTATGGCTGGAGCGGGGAATCGGTTAAGGTCATTGAGGAATCGTTAAGCAAGGCCGGCTTCGAGGTAATTACAGAGGGCCTCAAAATACCCTGGAACCCCGATGAGGAAGGCATAAGCAAGTGTATAGAATACGGCCAAAAGTTGGTGCCTTATTTCGCCTGAAATACTACGGAGAAGATGAACGGGTAAAACTCCGATTGCTGCCGTGCCGGGCTATTATCGGTAATAACCCGCATATCTTTCCATGGCATCCATCAGGGCCCTGATATTTTCCAGCGGGATGCCCGGGTAAAGTCCGTAGATCATCATCAACCCGCCCTCCCTACTGCCGATTTTCTCTACCTCCTCCCGGATCAGGGCATCGACCTGCTCGGGTGTGCCTCTGCGGGTAATGTTCTGCCGGTCGATATCCAGGTCCACGCAGATCTTTCCGGCCAGGTTCTCTTTTATCCAGTCGAGGCCGTTGACCAGGTCCTGGAGATTGATCACCTGGACCCCGCAGTCGAGAAGATCGTCCATGAGCAGGCGCAGATCACCGTCGGCATGCACGTGAACGATACAGCCGGCTTCGAGGGCCGCGCTCATCAAGCGCTTATAGCTGGGTTTGATATATTTGCGGAAATGCTCCGGGGAGAGCATTGGCCCGACCTGCATGCCCAAATCCTCGGCGAAACCGATCCACTCTATGCGGTGAAACACGATATAGTTGTGTAGGAGGCCCATGTTGAAGTCTTCAAGCATCCCGAGCAGCTTGAAGAGCCTGGGCTCGGAATCGGCCATATCTAAAATCACGTTTTCATAACCACGAATGTCGATCAGTTTCAACCAGGTGTGATTGTGCCCGATCTCGCCGTTCGGGAGGCAGGTCTGGGAGATGGCCGGTCCGCTGTTCACCGGTTTCTCCTCCCAGTCTATCGGACCCCAGTGGGTCGTCTTATTCGGATCGGGCGGGGAATAGCTTTTCAAATCAGCCCAGCTTGCAAGCGGGTGCCTGGAGACGGTGCCCATGATGCCGTCATCCGTAGTCTCCCAGACGCAGCCCCAGGGATCGACGAAGGGCCTACCGCACCGGGCATAAGGTGGATGTTCGACGACCACCGGGTCCGGCGGGCTCTTGAAATCGGGAAAGAGAAAGGAATGGGAAGCCATCAGCTCTTTCAGCACATCCTGGGGATAGTGATGCCAGCATGAGCCGTTGATATGAAAAGTCACCAGTATATGATCGGGACTTTCGAAATGGATAGTCCGCAGGAGATTTTCGCGCTCAGTCATGGTGACACAATAGGGCTATGCCACTAAGGCCTCTCTGCCCATACCTAAGAACCTGTTGACGATAAAAAGAGAGAGCCCGGTCGCGACTATCAAGAAGGTGGCCATTGCCGAGGCCGGGCCGAAAAATCCGTCCAGGACCGAAAGATAGATGCGGACCGGCATGGTCACCGTCCCACCGACATAAAGAATGATCGAGGAGGAAAGCTCATTGATCGCCGTAACCCAGCTCATGATGGCCCCGGACAATATTCCGGGTATCATCAGCGGCAGGGTCACCTTCCGGAAAGTCTTGGCCGGGGAGGCACCCAGGTTGATCCCGGCCTCCTCTAGGCAAGGATCGATCTGTTTCAATATGGAGGCGCTCGAACGGACCGAGTAAGGAAGGCGCCGGATAAAATAGGACATGATGATAATGGCGGCCGTACCGACCAGGTAGAGCGGCCTGCGGTTGAAGGCGACTATAAAGCCGATGCCCAGGACCGTGCCCGGCACGATATAGGGAATCATTAGCAGGGGATCGAGCAGCCTGGTGGCAAATGTTCTCTTCCTGGAAAGGATGAAACCGATCAGGGTGCCGACAATAATGATTATGACCACGGCGGTAACGGAAAAAAAGAGACTGTTCGTGATCGCTCTTGGCACGCCGTGGAGTACCCTCTGGTAGCTCTGCAGTCCTAAGCCGGGATGAAAAACCGGACCCTTGGTCTTTCTGAAGGAAAAGATGACCACTATGGCCAGGGGCAGGGTGCTTAAGAAGACGATCAGGTAACAGAGCAGATTAGCGCCGATGGAGCTCCAGCCCTGCAATGGCTTTACCAGCGGCCTGTTTATAAGGGTGCTTGCGTATTTGCGCCTGGTAGCCGCATAACGCTGGAGAAAGAGGACCGCGGTGGAGCAGAGGATGAGGAAGATGCTCACGGTGGAGGCCAGCCCGGGATTCTCGCCCACTTCGCTGGTAAAGAGGTTGTAGGCCATGGTGGAGAGCACCCGGTATTTACCCCCGATGATCATCGGGGTGCCGAAATTGGCCAGGGACATCATGAAGGCTATCAGGGCGCCGGCGCTGACCGAGGGCAGGACAAGGGGCAGAGTGACTCTCATGAACTTTCTTAAGCCGACGGCGCCGAGATTCTCCGCCGCCTCTTCCAGGGATCGGTCCACCGTTGAAAGAGCGCCGGAGGTGAGCAGAAAGACGAAGGGATAGTATTGGAGCGTGTAAACTAAAATGATGCCGGCCGGCCCATAGATGGCAGGGATGGTGATGCCGATCGAGATGAGTAAGTTGCGCAGGAAGCCGTTCCGCCCCAGCATGATGATCCAGGAATAGGCCCCGATGAACGGTGGGGAGAGAAGGGAGAGAACGGCAAAGGTCGATAGAAAGGTTTTGCCTTTGATCCTGTACCTGGAGGTAAAAAAAGCCAGGGGAATTCCGAACAGCAGGGCCCCCAGGGTCCCCCCGATTGAGACGACCAGGCTGTTGACAAATGCGCTCCAATAGTACGGCCTGGCAAAAAACTCCCGGTAATTTTCCAGGGAAAGCCGGCCCGTTTCCTTGCCGATAAAGCTCGATTTGAAGACATTAAAGAGCGGGAAGATGAGAAAGATAAACACCAGGACATAGGCCAGGACGGTAACGAGGGTCCAGAAGTCCGGCCGGCCGAGGCGGAGCTTCTTCATAATGGGCGGCGCCAAAGCCTTTCTCCGGAATCCGGATCGAAGGTCATTACAGAACCTGGCGGGATTTTCACCAGGACGGAGGATCCCGGCGGGATGAGCGCTTCCTTCTCCGGCTTATGCCTTTCGACCACCAGGTTGAGGCCCGGGCCGCACTCGATGCCATACTGCACCAGGGACCCGGTAAAGGTGCTCTTCTGAATGATGCCGCTAAGCAGGGAAAAGCCGTCTTCGCCAGGGGACTTTTTAGCCGGCTCTTCTTCCGCTCCTTCGTCCGGCCCGGCCTGAGAGATGATCAAATCCTCGGGCCTGAAGGAGAGCCTGACCCTGTTCACTTCCCGGGCGGGCTTCGGCGCCTTCACCCTGTACCCCCCGACAGCGATCTCAATAAAGTCCTTTCCGGCGGAGACTATCTCCCCTGCCAGGAAGTTCATATGCCCGACAAAGGAAGCCACAAAGGTATTCACCGGCTGCTTGTAGATCTCCCAGGCCGGTCCCACCTGCTGGATGACCCCGGCATCCATGACCGCGATCCGGTCCGAGATGACCAGGGCCTCTTCCTGGTCGTGGGTCACGTAAACGGTGGTAATGCCGAGCTCCCTCTGGATATCCCGGATCTCCTCTCTCATTTCCACCCTCAGCTTTGCATCCAGGTTGGAGAGAGGCTCGTCCATCAGCAGGACCTGCGGCTCGATGACCATGGCCCTGGCCAACCCCACCCTCTGCTGCTGGCCGCCGCTCAACTGGTCCGGGGTCCTTCCCTCGTATCCGGAGAGCCTGGCCATTTCCAGGCTCTTTGCCACCCTCTTTTTTATCTCCGCCGGGCTCACTTTCCTGTTTCTCAGGCCGAAGGCCACGTTCTCGAACACGGTCATATGGGGAAAAACGGCGTAGTTCTGAAAGACCATGCCCGTGTCTCTCAGGTGGGCGGGAATATTATCGATCACCTTCTCATTGATGGATACCTGCCCGCGGTCCTGCCTGTAGAAACCGGCTATGGTCCTTAAGAGGGTCGTTTTGCCGCACCCGGACGGGCCGAGCAGGGTAAAGAACTCCCCGGAGCTTATCTCCAGGTTGATATTATCCAAGGCCTTTACGCCGGGAAATGTCTTGTCTATTCCGGATAACTTGATAGAAGCCACGGCACGCTCGTTATGATCGAGTGCGGCCCTTTGCGAGGGCCGCACTCATTATTCCTGCATTTCTCTTAAAGCCCGAGCTCCATGACCAGCTCGGTCCACTTTTCTACAAACTGCTTCTTATTTCCGGCGGACCAGGCGAAATCATAGGGAACCGACTTTATCTCACTCAAAGGGGGCAGGCCCGGTGAGATCGCGCCGTCGATGCGGACTGGACGCCTTCCCATCTGCTCCACCAGGAAGTCCTGGGTCTTCTTGGAAAGAGCCCAGTCGATAAAGGCCCTGGCCGCTTCGGGATGAGGAGCTCCATTAACCAGGGCGATGCCGTCGGGAGCGGCGGTGGTCCCGTCTTCGGGATAGACGATTTTTACCGGCCCGCCGCCCTGGACAAAGCGGTGGGCGTTATCTTCCAGGGTGATTCCGACCGCTAGCTCTCCGTCATTGACAAACCTGGGAACCGCGGAGGAGCTTCCCGACAAGACGAAGTTGGCCAGGATCGATTTATAGACATCCCAGCCCTTATCCTTGTAAATATTAAGGACCGTGGCGAGCTGCATATAGGAGGAACCCGATTTATCCGCCCTGGCCGAGGAGATATTCCCTTTCAGCCTGGGATCGGAGAGATCGGTCCATTTCCTGGGAGTGAGGCTCTCAGTTACCAGGTTCGTATTGACGACGAATACCATGACGATGCCCGTATAGGGCAGCCACTTGTTGCCCACCTTGAAAACAGGATCGATCTTGTCCCATTCCTTGGGGGTGTATTCCTCTAAAAGATCCGGATTCGCTTCCAACTGCTCGGCCCCGATGCTCCAGATCACATCGCACTGGGGATTCTCTTTCTCGGCCTTGACCCGGGCGACTACATCCCCGGAACCAAGCTTGACATACTCGGCCTTGATTCCCGTCTCCGCTTCGAAACGGGGGACCATGCCCTCGATGATCGTTTCCGAGTGGGCCGTGTAGAGCACAACCTTTTTCTCTTCCTCTTTT
>CAZERV010000023.1:27489-33975 GCA_964514815.1 uncultured Spirochaetaceae bacterium
GATGATCGTTTCCGAGTGGGCCGTGTAGAGCACAACCTTTTTCTCTTCCTCTTTTTGACCCCTTGTGAAAAGAAAAATAGGGACCATCAGGAGAGCCAGCAGAATAAACGCTGCTCTTTTCATCTTAACCTCCTTACTCTTTTAATCTTTGAATTTATTTCAAGCCTCCGCCCTCGACCTTAAGGTTCCAGCCGGCGGCCTATTTCCGTTAACAGATTCGTTTTCCCCTTCCGGTAGTGAATGGTCTTAAGCCCGAGCTTTTCCGCCGCCTCGCAGAAGCTTTCTACATCATCTATGAAGAGACATTCCCCGGGAGAGACCGAACCCATCCTGAACATCGCTTTCCAGATACCGGGATCCGGTTTCATGACGCCCACCTTATAAGAGAAGATATGCAGCTCCGGCAGAGTGGCAAGGACTTCCTGCTCGAAAAGCCAGAGAGAATGGAGATAGGTGGTGTTGGAAAGGATGAAAACCCTCTTTTTTTCGGCCGCAATCTTCAGCGCCTCAACTCCTTCCTCGTTCGGCACGAACCCGTTCTTATATTCCTGGTAGAACTGCTCGTAGGACCAGCCGTTGTTACCCTTAATTCTCTCTTTTATCTTCTTGAAATGGCCTATGGAATCATATTTGCCGGTTTCCGAATCATACTCGATATCGGTCCCGTATATATTTTTGCAGATCTCCTCGGCACTCAGAGGAGAGTGGCCGGTAAAACGGGCGCAAATTTTAAGCCGGTCCACCAGAGCAAGAACATTACCGAAGTCGAATACCACCGCGCTGATGGATTCTTTCAAAATATAGCTCCCGAGTTGAAAAAATATCTCTTATTGTTCAATGCACTTTCCTGTTTCTCTCAATAAGCTCTTTATAGATATCCAGGTGTTTCCGGACGATCTTGGAGAAATCATGCTCCCGGATAGTCCGCTCTCTGTTTTCTATGGAAAATCTCTTAGCCGCCTGGGGATTCTCTATAAGATAATTTATTTGCCGGGCCAGATCGGCGGCATCACGATTTTTAAACAAGAGATTGGCCAGCTCGTGGGCCGCCGAGCTGCTTGAGTCCGAGGCGATAGTGGGTTTGCCGCAGGCCATGGCTTCTAAAAGCACGATTCCCTGGAACTCCACCTCGGAGGGAAGGACAAAGGCATAACAGGACTGGTACATGAAAAGCAGTTCCTGGTCATTCAGCCTTCCGGTAAAGATAACATGGGGATTCACTTTCCCGGCCAGTTCTTCCAGCTCACCCTTCATAAAGCCGTCGCCGCAAACGACGAAATTGAACTCCGGGTGAGCCTTCTTGACCAGTACGGAAGCCTCGATGAAGGTATGGACATTCTTTTCCCGCATGAGCCTTCCCACGTAGAGGATCTTCGGTTTCGATTGCCCGTTCGGCTTGAAAACTTCCGTATTTATCCCATTCGAGATGACGCTCACCTTCTTATCTTTATTGAGGCCGGCATCGAAAAGCTCAAGTCTCGCGTGTTGAGAAGGGCAGACTACGTGATCGGCGAAATTGTAAAACCAGACCCCGTAGCGGTTTAAGATCTTTTTGAAAATTGGGAGACTCACATTCAAATTCTTGATGATATTGTCGGCCTGAATGTGGCAGGAAACCACGACCGGGATCGAGCGTCTCCTGGCACTGAAGGTAGCGGCGATCGCGGGAATGGTCGGCACCTGGGCATGGATAATATCGATCTTTTCTTTGGCGAAAAGCTCTCGCTGCATCGGCAGGGGATTAGGAATAAAAAGAGCGCCGGAAAATCTCTTCAGGGGGTAGCCTTTCAGATAATAGTACTTGATATTGCCGTCTTCCCTGATCTGAGTACTCTTGCCCGAGGTAACGACCAGTACTTTATTAACATGCCTGGCTAGGGCTTTGATAAACCGATTTACAAAAACGGCCTGGCCGGAAATAAAATCTCCGGATATATAATCACTTATGATCGCAACATTCATTTCGAAAATTATTCTCCAATTTTAAAAAGGCAGCAAAGATTTTCGACCCGGCTGCACCGAGATCGATTTTGCCGTATATTTCAAAATTTTGCAAGGTATTATCCATTAAATTTAGTAGAGGGGACCGTCCGATACCCGACAAAATGCTAAAAAGAGCAAGAAACGGATGGCACTTCTCACCAGGAATGTCTACATTCGAAGAAACAATTCAGAGGTTTTAACAGCAGATGCGTTCAAGAGATAATACACAAGCCGCTATTGATTACCAACGTATTGAACGGGCAATAATATAGGTGGGAGAAAACTTTCAGAGACAACCAGGTTTGAAAGAAATTGCTCAACAAGCCGGCATTAGCGAATATCATTTTAAAGCGTTTTTCAGCCGTTGGGTTGGTATCAGTCCCAAACGTTTTCTTCAATTTCTGACCAAGGAATATGCCAAAGACAGGCTGGAAAAATCTAAAAATTTATTGGACGCGGCCTATGAGACGGGTTTATCCGGTCCCGGTCGCCTGCACGATTTGTTTGTCACCTGCGAAGCGGCCCAAATTGCTGACAGAGGAGTATAGCCTACTATGAACAAAAATGAATCTAAGAAAGCCTATTTGGCCTGGGGGTTGGTCTGCTTTTTCTGGGGAACCACCTATTTGGCTATCCGAATCGGCGTAAAAACTTTACCCCCTGCGCTATTTGCCGGCATCCGATTTGCCCTGGCCGGATTGATTTTTTTAACCTTTCTTAGATTAAGGGGTTATCCATTTCCAGGTGCACGAGAGTTGCTGGACCTGGCAGCGGTGGGTATTGCGCTCCTAGTCATAGCCAATGGACTCGTGGTTTGGGCCGAGCAGTGGGTGCCCAGCGGCTTAACCGCTCTTATGGTAGCCACAATGCCCTTTTGGATGGCCGGTTTTGAGGCAGTTTTACCTTCCGGAGATAAATTGAACCTCAGAAAGATTTCAGGGATTCTTATTGGATTTTCCGGTTTACTGCTCTTGTTCGGGGCCGATTTAAGAATCTCATTCGATCCGGCCTATTTTAAGGGAATCCTCGCCCTCCTCATTGCCCCCTGTTCATGGGCAGCCGGCTCTGTCTATTCCAAACATCGAACCTTCCGCAGCCATCCCCTGATGGCGGCTGCCATGCAAATGATGATCGCGGGCCTGATTCTGATTTTCCTTGGGGCCTTCCTTGGAGAATTCCGCCGCTTCGCCTTCGATTTCCAGGGCCTGGCCGCCCTGTTCTACCTTTTAGTCTTCGGCTCCATTGTTGGATTTAGCTCATACACTTACGCCCTGGCAAAGCTGCCGTCCTCAATAGTATCCATGCACGCCTATATCAATCCGGTCATCGCTGTAATTTTGGGATGGCTTGTTCTGAATGAGCGCCTGGATTGGAGGGTAGCAGCTGCAACCATGTTGGTCCTGCTTGGGGTTATCCTGGTTAATACCGCTAAATATGAGAAACCCACTGACCCTACTCTTGTCGGTCAGTTAAAAGCCGGAGAAAGAGTAGAAGAACCGGAAGAAAATAGAAAAGCAAGCGGACTACAGGACAACTAAATATCGTAGTGCAGGCCGAACTCCCAGGGATGGGGGCGCAGGTTTAGCTTTAAGCCCCGATGCCTTGAAAGTAATATTTTTCTCTGCTAAACCTGTGCTAATATTATTAGTGAGGGAACAAGATTATGATAAAAAAAGCTTATCCGGCTATATTTCTTTTATTTTTGGCCAATCTTATGCAGGCAGGAGCCTATTCTATCTCCGATCCCAACGATCAATTGTACACGCTCATCTCCGGCTGGGAAGAGAGGGGCTATATCAGGCACCCTCCCCTGGTCCGCCCCTACCCTCCCCAGCTCGTGTATCATTATCTAGAAGAAGTTATTGCTAAAGGATCGGCGAGCGACCGCGAGCTGGCCCTTTCTGTTAGAGAGCAGCTTGAGGGGAAGCGGTCGCTGATCGGCCATGAGGATCCGGAGAGCCGGATCGCCCTCGACCTGGATCTTTACGGAGAGCTCCTCGTAAGCCAGAGGAAGGGCGAGAGCTTCCTGCGGCCCGCCCTGGAAGCGAATATCGGCGGTAATTTTACCGATCTCCTGGCCTACTCGGGGACCCTGGGTCTTTTTATGAACGCCAAGGATGACGCCCTGTTTACCCCGTACAAGCTGGAGCCGGAAAACTTCTACCAGAGCGGGGGGGGCGCCATTGCCGGGGGCTCCATCACCGAGCATTTCTGGCAGGGTGGCCTTTTCATCGGTAGTGAAAAACTCTACTTCCAGGCGGGCATGATGAGGAGCTCTTTCGGGCCTTTCTTTGATAACGGCGCCGTGCTGGGCCCCCAGGCGCCGGAAGCGGGACATTTCTCCCTGACCTATAACGGCAGCTGGCTGACTATTTCCACGCTTCTCCTGGAGTTGGTGGCAAAATATGGCGTAGATCCAGCTACTGGAGACCGATACACGTTTCCCAACTCTTCAATTGGTTTCCAAGGCTTTCCGGAAAAATACCTGGTCATCCATTCCATCGATCTGCATCCCTCAGACTGGCTCTCTTTTGGCCTGATTCAAACCGTTGTCTACGGCGGGCGCTTCGACCCCCTCTACCTGATCCCCTTCCAGGTCCTGGCCGGGGCTCAGACCTTTACCGGAGACTACGACAACACCCTGGTCGGGCTTTATACCAGGCTCCGCCCCTTGAAAAACCTGAGCTTCAACTTTTTGGTCTACGTGGACGACCTCAATTTGAACAAAATGTTCAAGCTAAATTTCAACTCCGGCCAGAACAAGCTCGCCCTCCAGGTCGGAACGGCCTGGGTGCCGGAGCTGCCCCTCTTTTTGCGCCTCTCCCTCGACTATCTTATGGTTACCCCCTTCATGTACACCCACGGCAGCAAACATCTGATCAACTACCTCACCTATACCCATTGGGGCTATCACCTGGGCAGCGTCCTGGACCCAAACTCCGACCAGCTTACCGTGAAGGCCTCTTTGATGCTCACCGATCAGGTGCAGGCCGAAATCTGGGGGCGCTACAGCCGCCACGGTGACGGCTCCACCGACGGAGTTGGAGACATCTGGGACGACGGGTATCTTTCCACAGGGTTCGTTACCTTTTACGGCCCTTCCACTTTCCTGGCCCAGTCGGTATTGGAGAAAATCTTCCAGCTCGGCCTCGGACTGGACTTCGCTCTCCCGATCGCCTTTCTCGATATTCTGCTCGAAACCGAATACGTCTTTGAAGTAATCCAGAACAAAAGGTTTAATAACGGCGCCCAGGAGACGAATCACTACCTGAAGCTTCTCTTAGGCCTCAGGCTTTAAGGCTTTCCTTACCGCCCGGTGCTGCGGGTTACAACCCAGCCGCCCCATTTAAAGATTGAGCGGTACGATCTGGGAGGCGGAGGCCCGGCATACCGCCTGGGAAAGAAATCAGCTGCTACGCCTTTACTCGTTCCGTTTCCTTTCACTTTTTTCCTGCCCCCCCCTGCCGCATCATCTAGAGCTTCTCGGGATAGCCGGTAATCTCTCTTATTTCCTTATGAATCTTTCTGGTTGACGGGTATATTTTCAGGTATACCCTTCGGTAGAGCTTCCTGTATAGGGAGGCGTTTTTCGGGTCCGGCTTAAAGGTGCGGTTATATCTCACCATGGCCTGAATGGCGCTTTCAAAAGAGGGATAGATCCCCAGGCCGACCGCGGTGACAATGGCGGCCCCCAAACCGGCCGTTTCGAAGGTTTTTCCCCTCACCAGGGGAAGGTTGAATATATCGGCGGAAATCTGGCATATTTCATCGCTCTGGGAAGCTCCGCCGGAGACGCCCACTTTCTCGATCTTTGTCTTTCCCGCCTTTTCTATGTGAAAAAACCCGTCGAGAAGGGCATAGGCCAGTCCCTCGATGACCGCCCGGTACACATGAGCCCTCTTGTGCACATCCCCGAACCCGATAATGGAGCCCTTGGCGGAGGAGTATTTCAGTCCCGGCGACCAGTAGGGCTGGACCACCAGGCCCATCGATCCTGGAGGGGACTGCTCAAGGAGGGTGTTCAACATCCTTTCCGGGGCTATGTCTTTCCGCTCCGCCTCGACCACCTCCTTGTACCCGAACTCGTTTTTGAACCAGGTGATCATCCAGTAGCCCCGGAAAATCTCCACTTCGGGATTAAAATAGCCTGGGATGGGAGCCGGGTAGGCGGGCATAAAGCTGAGGGGCTCAAAATATTTCGCCGAGGTGGTCTGCACGGTCGCCGTGGTGCCGAAGCTGAGGCTGGCCATGCTCTCGTTTATGACGCCCATGCCGATAGTTTCGCAGCCCTTGTCCGAGCCGCAGGCGATCACCGGAAGCCCGGCGGGAATTCCGGTCCGGGCCGAAGCTTCCTTGGTCAACCGGCCGATGAGCCCTCCCGGTTCCACCAGGTAGGCGCACTTTTCTCTTTCCACGGGAAAAAGCAGGGCGTTCAGCTCCCCCTGCTTGCACCAGGCCGTCTTTTTATAATTAAAGGGGATGTGCCCGATCTGGGAGGCCGTT
>CAZERV010000024.1:0-3383 GCA_964514815.1 uncultured Spirochaetaceae bacterium
TTATTGAGAGATGTAAAGGACTTGATTGATATCGCTGATGACTACAAAATGCAGACCCTTGTCAAGGCTCTTTCTATCCAAATTGGAAATATTCTCTCCTATCAGGAGCTCTCCGCTTCTGTAGGAGTATCATTTCAAACACTAAAGAAATATCTTAATTTTCTGGAAAGGACCTTTATTCTATATAGAATTCCTCCCTACTATCGCAATAAAAGGACGGAATTGGTGAAAAATCCGAAAATATATTTTGGAGACACAGGGCTTCGAAACGCTGTCTTGAATGATTTCCGCAGGATGGATATTCGGGTAGATAAAGGAGCGCTGTACGAAAATTTCCATTTTTCCGAATATCTGAAAGAAGGGATTACACCCAGCTTTTGGAGAACAAAATCCGGGGCCGAGGTAGACTTTGTTATTGAAGAATACGAAAAACTATTTCCTATAGAAATAAAAGGCCGTCTAAAAGCATCTCCTTCCGGCCTGCCCATCTCCCCCTCATTTCGAAGCTTTATGACTAAATACCGGCCGGAGCGCGGATTTGTTTACAATGATGAGGTAAGCCGCCGTCAGGGAGATGTTTTTTTTCTACCTCACTGGGCTCATTATCCGATTTATTGAGCAGTTTAAGCCCGGCTCAGCCTGGATCCCTTATTCGGAAAGGATATATTCTATACTTTCGCTGACTGCAATTTTTGAATCTTCAAGGCCCAGGTTTTGAACTTCTTCGGCAAAGGGCTCGAAAGAAATATCACCCTTATAGCCCAGCTTTAGAAGCAGTCTTACCTGTTCCAGGCTTCCGAGCCTGTCCCTGAGTCCAATCAGGATCCGGTGCTCATCCTTAAATCGCCCGGCCGGCAGATCTCTTTCCACTCCCGAAATATGGACCAGGCCGGTGTAAGAGACATCATAATCATTTTTCAGGGTTTCAAGGCTATCGGGCCCGATATAATGATGAAAGGTGTCATGGACGATTTTATAGCTCGGACAGCCTGATTCCTGAATAGCCTTTTCAGCGGTGACCAGGGAGCGAAGCGAGCTTTCTTTGAATCCCAGGGGCTCCACGTAGCCCCACAAGCCGCTTTCCTCGAATAGCGGGGCAAAGGCTTTTAAGGCGGCCATGGTCTCTTCATACTTCTGGGCATCACTCCTCTTATCACCAGGATCATTATTGGGGCATAAGACCACGGCCAGGCAGCCGATGGAAACGGAGAGAGCGATTAATTCTTTCAATTGCTCGGTAACTTCCGGAAGGAGGGCTCTGACATTAAACTTTTGCAGGGCGTTTATGGAAATTATTTTGATCCCGTACTTTTTCGAATAATCTTTGACCTCCTCCGGCTTACAGCCGTCAATTATCCCTGCTCGCGGAAGATCATTTCGCAGCTCGATTTTTGCCAGCCCCAGGTCCGAGGCCAGCCTGATAAAGTCCTCCAGCCCCAGACCGGGACAAACGATCCTGTTTAAACCGATTTTTTTCCTGTTAATCATACTATCCTACCTTCAGGAAATGGAATAATTCTTAAGGTCTCTGGCCAGGTAGACTTTACCTGAAAAGAAGGCCGAAACCTGTTTCAGAATTTTTACCGCCAGCACTTCCTCGTAAAAATGCGTCAGAAGTAGCTTTTTCACCCGGGCTTCTGAAGCCAGTTTGCCCGCCAGACGGGGGGAGAGGTGGCCTTCTTCCCGCCGGGATTCCGGCACGGAGCACTCGATTACCGCCAGGTCCGCCCGGCGGGCAAGGGTTACGAGCGCTTCGCTGTAATACGTATCGCCGCTGTAAAATAAAACTTTGCCTCTCTCATCGGTCAGGCGGAAGCAGAGGCTGTTTTCCGTATGCGGAGTCGGCCGGCTATCCACCTTAAGCGATCCGAAGCGGTGGGATGAGCTTTCCATCTCAACCAGATTAAGCTTTAGCTCGGCCAGCCAGTCTTCCGTTTGTTCGGCCAGTAAAGTAAACCACTTTCTTAAGCCCACCGGCCCGGCAACGGTAATTTCCCCTTTCTGGGCTAGATCAATATCTTGAAGCCAGCGGGCCATTAAGAGCGGCGCCAGATCCGAGACATGGTCCAGGTGGAAGTGGGAGATCAGGACCAGATTGATGTTCCGGACCGATATTCCCGCTTCGCCCAGGCGCAGCAGACTGCCGGGGCCGCAGTCCATCAGGATCGGCGTGCCGGAATCATGCAGCACATAACCGGCGCAGCTCCGGTTTTTTTGGGGAATGATCGTTCCGGAACCTAATACCGTAAGGTAAGTAATCATTTTTTAATCCGCAGAGTCAGGCAGGCGCTGATTTTCTCCGGCAAGAATATGCATCTTGCCCGGATGAAAGTGCAAATGTATCTTTCCTTCATAAACGCCTTTCTCACTCGGATCGAAAACATCGACTACAAGCTCTCTTTTACTCGTCTCCACCCAGTAGCGAATGTGGGCTCCTTCAAATATATAATTTTTTATCTCTCCCTGTAAAACATTTGTTTTCTCATCTGCCGGCTCTTTAGTAACTTTAATGGTCTCGGGCCTGACGCAGATGGTGATGGCGCTGCCGGGGGCGATCGTTTCACCTGCTTCTTCGACCTTGAGAGCCGTCTCTCCGGTATCGACCAGCAGGTATCCGGCCCGTTTTTCTATTATCGTTCCCTGAATCAGATTGGCCGTGCCGACAAAGTCCGCCACAAAGGTATTTACCGGTTTATAATATATTTCCCAGGGCGAACCTGTTTGCACGATTCTTCCCTTGTTCATGATGGCAATCTGATCGGAAAGGGCCAGGGCTTCCGCCTGGTCATGGGTAACATAGATGGTGGTGATGCCGAGGCGCTTCTGCAGTTGTTTGAGCTCGGCCCTGATATTCATCCTGAGCTTGGCATCTAGATTGGATAGGGGCTCATCCAGGAGCAGCACCTCCGGCTCCATTATCAGGGCCCTGGCCAGGGCCACTCTCTGCTGCTGGCCGCCGCTGATCTGACCGGGGCTGCGATTTTCTAATCCCCGGATGCCGAGATACTTCATGGTGCTCTCGACTCGCCTTTCTATCTCTTGCCCGGAGACCTTCTTGATCTTCAGCCCATAGGCGATATTTTCGCCTATGTTCATATGGGGGAACAGGGCGTAATCCTGAAAGACCATGATGGCGTTTCGCTCATGGGATGGCACTTTATTGATCAAGCGGTCTCCGATATAGATTTCACCTTCCTTTAGCTCATAAAAGCCGGCAATTGTCCTGAGCATGGTGGTTTTGCCGCAGCCGCTGGGACCGAGAAAAGTGGTGAAGCTTCCTTTTAGAATATCGATAGTTACCCCGTTTAAAGCCTGTACTTTGCCGAATCTCTTGCTGACCTTTGCTATTCTTAAGTGGACATCGGTCATAGCTTCTCCTCCCT
>CAZERV010000024.1:3483-33919 GCA_964514815.1 uncultured Spirochaetaceae bacterium
GCCTCGATCTGCCGGAAAATCTTCATGCTTTTTGCGCCCAGATTGGAGGCGGCCTCGCCTAAAGAAGGTGAGATCTGCTTGAAAGCGCCCAGGCCCGTCTGGTATCCCATGGAGATGTTCCAGAAGATCATGCTGAGAATGATGATGGCTGCGGTGCCGTAAAGATCGAGCGGGGGCCGGGTGAAGGCGATGGAGTAACCGACTCCGAAGAAGATGCCCGGAAGCGCGGCCGGCAGGATACAGGTGAAATCAACGAAATTCCTTAAAATGAGTCTCTTTCTAGAAACGAGATAGGCCGCGGTTATCGAAAAGATCGAGCTGGTCAGACCGGCGATCAGGGCAAAAAAGAAGCTGTGGACCAGTTCGGGAGACCTTGAGAAGACGCTGCCCAGGTACTTGAGAGTCGGTGTCCAGTCAAAGCCCCAGCCCTTGACAAACGCGCCCATGACCAGGGCCACATACACGAGGAGTATCAGCACCGAAACCAGGAGGCAGAGAAAGAAGAGCGACCAGCGAACGCAGGCCCTGGTCGGTTCTCTCTCGATCCGGGTTATCTTTCCGGTTATGGTGATATAAGCCCTCTTTCCGACCCAGTAACGCTGGACGATAAATATCAGGAAGGAAGGAATCAGAAGTAGCGATGATAGGACGGCCGCGCCGCTGACATCTCCCCAACCTTCCACCCGCATCCAGGCTTCGGTAGCCAGGACTGAAAAGTCGCCGGCAATCATGATGGGGTTGCCGAAATCGGCCAGAATAAGAATGGAAACCAGCAGGGCCGCGCCGGCCACGCCCGGCCTGGCCAGGGGAAAGGTCACCGTTCTGAACAGCTTGAACCCGGTGGCGCCGAGGTTTCTGCCCGCGTATTCCAGGCTGGGGGCGATCGACTGCAGGACGCCTTCCATGACCAGGGCGGCTACGGGGAAAAAGGCGATGGTTTCGGAGAGCCAGAGACCGTGCCAGCCGAATATGTTCACCCTCAGGCCCAGAAGATGAGCCGTTATCAGGCCGTTCTTTCCGAACATCATCAGGTAGCTGAAAGCCACCATGAAAGGAGGAGAAAACAGGGGGAGTATGGAAACGATCCTGAAAACCTTTTTAAAGGGAACGTCGGTGCGGGTAATGGTATAGGCGAAGATAAACCCGAAAAACGTGGCCGTAGAGGTGGAAAGCAGGACCATCAACAGGCTGTTCTTCATGGCCCTAAGGTACCTGATATTCCGGGGAACTTCGATAAATTCCTTGAAAGAGGGGTAACTGAAAACCCTGATAATCGGGTAGGCCACAAAGAGCGCCAGGCAGAGAATAATCAGGATCGTCGTCAAAAACAAAATCGGCTCGCGCAGGAGTCTCTTCATGTTCATAGTTTTCAGTTGCCTCGAGGCGGCATGATGAGAATAACTGAAAAAAACAGGTAGACATAGCTTAATCTGCCTACCTGTTTTCCAAAGCGGCTTTCGGAAGTTACTTGCCCGTAATTTCAGCCCACTTCTTCTTCCAGCGGTCCACATTCTCCGCCGCTTTTTTTAGATCCCAGGGAGCAAAGTCGATATCCTCGAAGGCCGGGATACCTGCCGGCAGCTCAACCCCCTTTCTGACCGGATAGCGGTAGCCGTTGCGTGCATTGATTTTTCCGGCTGCCGGCGAGAGGAGGAAATCGATGAATTTCCCGGCCTCTTCCGGGTGGGGAGCGCCCTTGATGATCGAAGCGGCCCCGATCTCGAAGCCCGTATCTTCAGGAAAGAGAACCACAATTGGGAGATTTCCCTGGATCTTCTGCTTCAGGGTATCGTGTCCCCAGGCAAAGCCGACGATCGCCTCACCCTGGCTCACCAAAGGAATCGATCCGTTGGCCCCCTTGGTGTACTGGGCCACATTAGGATGGAGCCTGCGGATGAAGTCGAAACCCGCCTCTTCGCTTCCCAGGCGGAAAATCTGGGCCGCCATCATCAAATAGGCGCCGCCGGTGGTCGCCGGGTTCGAGGCGATGACTTCCCCTTTGTAAGCGGGATCCAATAGATCGTCCCAGGTTGAAGGCGGTTTGAGCCCTTTAGGGGCAATTTCTTCTTTATAGCGTTTTTCATTGTAAAGCATGCAGAGCGCGCCCAGGTACCAGCCTGTCCAGTATCCGTCCGCGTCCATGAACTGGCTCGATATCCCCGCTTCCTTTACAACCGGAGAAGTGTATTTGGCCAGGAAGCCTCCTCCGGCCAGGTCCGTGTGGTAGTTCGAATTTCCGCCTATAAAGACGTCCGTCCTGGGATTGGCCGATTCGGTCTTGATTCTGCCCGAAACGGTGCCCGCCTGCTCGATCTGCAGGGCTACTTCGGCTTTGATTCCCGATGCCTCGGTAAAAGCGGAAGTTAGCTCTTTGGCTGTTTTTTCATCCAGGGCTGCATAAATGACCACCTTTTTTTCCGCTTCCTGCTGTCCCACCGAAAATCCATAGCCGGCCGGCAGCAAGATCAAGAGACTGAGTAGGATTTTTTTCCCATTGCAGCCGAAGGCTGCAATGGACTTAAATCTTGTCAAAAGAACAAGATTTTTTAGAATTATTAGCATAACGACCTCCTTAAATATGATTTTTATTATCATCCCGGCAGACTTTACCGGGAAGTTTTTGGTTGCACCCGCAGGATTCTCTGGCAATCAATTGGGTCGGAAGAATGATCCGTGATTTTCTGACCGGGGAGCCTTCCAGCCTGAGGATAATGCTCTCCACGGCCACCGCCCCGATTTCAGACATCGGTTGTCTGACCGTGGTCAGGGAAGGACAGAGGAATTCGGCGAAAAAGGCGTCGTCAAAGCCGGCCACGGCAATGTCTTTCGGCACGTTGATACTGTTTTCATAAAAGTAGTGAAGCACGCCCAGGGCCATCTGGTCGTTGGCGGCGAACACCGCCTCTGCATTATTTTTGGAAAAAAAATCCTCCGCCGCCCGGTAGCCTCCCTCTCTGGTGAAATCACCCTGGATGTTTAATATCGATTCCGGGTCCACTCCCTTTTCACTCAAACCTATCTTGAAGCCGTATATTCTGTCTCCGGAATCGATTTTTTTCTCAGGCCCGGAGATAAAAAGAATTTTCCGAAAGCCGTGCTCCACAAAGTGGTGGGCCATTTTTCTTGCCCCGCCCACATTATCAACGCCGATGGAAAAGATATCACTATCCAAATCCAGGGGCTTGCCGATAAAAACAAAGGGAAGATTGTGTTTGTTTAACTTTTTAATGATTGTCCCGTCTACTGCCGGATCGCCTGAGTTTCTGATTATAAAGCCGTCGGCCCTCTGCTCCTCGATCAGGTTTAATACGGATTTTTTATACTCTCTCGTTTGGATGAGAAGATGGTAGCTTTTATTTTCCGCGACCTCGTCGGCGCTCTCCAGTAAATTTGCATAGTAGGGTATGGTGATATCCGGAAGCAAGATGGCGATGATGTTTTTCTTTCCCCCGGTCAGGCCACGGGCCAGATAATTAGGCACGTAACCCAATTCCTTTATCGCCTCATCGACCCGGGCAGTGGTTGAGGGTTTCACGTTTCCTTCCTTGTTTATCACCCTGGAGACCGTGGCCCTGGAGAGATCACAGTATCCGGCCACATCCTCGATAGTGGCTCTCTTTTTTTCAGGTATTTCCTTATGAGTCATTATGAAACCGTTTACATATTGTAACATTTATTTTCAAGCTTGTCAACAGGCTGAGAAATCTATCCCCGGTATCTCTCTCTAAGGAGGTCCTCCACTTCGCCGAGGTTGCGGCGGAAAGGACCTTCGGCTTCCATCTTGAGACTGGTCAGGGCCGCCGCCCATTTAGCGGCCTCTGCCGGAGAGGCGGACAATCGTTTCGCCGCATAGGAGGCCAGGCAGGTATCGCCCCTGCCGCTTCTTCCGATCATTTTCTCCGGGAAAAAGCCTTCTTCGTGGAACCGGCCCTCCGCATAGATAAGGACCCCATCCCGGTGGGTGAGCACGATCTCCTGCGGGCCCAGCTCGGACAGCATCTTCGCTGCGGCCCGAATGTCGGCCCGGCCGGTGAGGATCTCCGCCTCCACGGCATCGGTTTTCAGAATATCGACCCGGGCCAGAACGGCGCGCTTTTCCGGCCACTCTTCATAGACGAGCTTGCCCCTACCCCTACCCCTACCCTGGCGGGCATCTTCGACCTGCGGGGATGAAGACACCTGCGGGCACGAAGACACCTGCGGGGATGAAGACACCTGCGGGCACGAAGACGCCCCCTGCGGGGATGAAGACACACTACCCTGCTGGGCATCTTCGACCTGGCGGGCTACCCTCACAAAACCCTGCACGTCCGCGGCGATCGCTGCGTTCTTTTTTGCCAGCTCTTCGATTACTTCAAGGTTGACTTCGCCTCTAATCGAGGTTCCGATTACGAACAGGCGCGCCTCTAAGTCTCTGACTTCCCGGGGCGTGAAAGGACCGGCATTGCCGGTTACATAGATGGTCCGCTCGTCAACATCTGCTGTCGTGTATTCCAGGCGCAGGCAGGTAGAGGAGGGCGTAGACCGGGCAAAGACCTCCACCCCGAGCTGTTTGAGCTCATCCAGCACGTGGAAGTCCTCTTTAGACAGGCGGGTACAGGCGGCTACTTTGAGGCCCATCCGGGCGGTCGCCTGAGCGCCGTAATTGAATGCCCCGCCGTCGACAACCCTGACACCGGAAGAAGTTACGATCGTGTCTTTTGTGTAATGCCCGATAAAGGCGATGTCGTAGTGCGTTCGCCCGGCTCCGCTTGAAAGGATTCCTTTGCCCCTCGTTTGCCCTTTCATTCGGTAAGAGTCTCAGCTCTCAAATTTTTTAAAGATCAGGGCGGCGTTTTGACCGCCGAAACCGAAAGACTGCTTCAGGGCGATATTTACTCTTTTTTCTCTCATCCCTTCGGGCACATAATCCAGGTCACAGCGCTTATCGAGCTCAGGCATGCTATTATCTACATAATCGAGATCCGGATTGTCCAGGTTAATCGTCGGAGGAACCGCTCCCCTTTCCATGGCAAGAATTGTTGCTATGGCTTCAAGCCCGCCGGCCGCGCCGATGGTATGGCCGAAATAAGATTTTGAAGATCTGACCGGTATTTTATAGGCATATTCGCCGAATACTTGCTTGATAATGTAGGTCTCATTGGGATCATTGAGAACTGTCGAGGTACCGTGGGCGTTGATATATTCGATCTCATCCGGGGAAACCTTTCCCACCGCCAGGGCTTTTTGAATCGCGTTTATCAATGCTTTTCCATAAGGGTCCGGCGCCACGATATTATAGGAGTCTGCCGTATTTCCGAAGCCGATAATTTCGGCGTAGATTCTGGCATTTCTTTTCCGGGCATGCTCGAGCTCTTCCAGAATGAGGATGCCCGCTCCCTCGCCCAGGACGAATCCGTCCCGGTCTTTGTCAAATGGCCTCGAAGCTTTCATGGGCTCGTCATTTCTTTTGCTCATGGCGTTAATCAGGTCAAAACCGGCAAAATGATAGGATAAGAGAGTTGCATCGGCTCCTCCGCTTACTATTAGATCTTCAATCCCGTGCTGAATATTGAGGGCGGCTATACCGATCGCATGAGTGGCCGAAGAGCAGGCTGTTGAAATCGTTAAATTTGTTCCCTGCAAGAAAAACCACTCGGCTGTGCCGGTAGCGCCGACATTAGGGTTTGATTGTGGAAGGGTGAGAGGGTTCATCCTCTTCGGGCCTTTGTGCTTTAAAAAAACGGATATGAGAGGAAAGCATGATGTCCGCATTATTCGTTGACTGGCCGATTATCACCCCGCATCTCTGCCGATCGATTCCCCGGACAGCGTACATGCCATTTGAGCCGTCCTGTACCGCGGGCTGCAAAGTGAATCCCGCGTCTTTGAGAGCAAGATAGGTGCCGACAATTGTGAACTGCGCTGCCCGGGCGGTCCTTTTCAATTTCTTGCCTTCTTCCAGATAGTCCACGGGAGTGAAATTATCGATTGGAGAGCAGACACGGCTCTTGTACTGCCCAATTTCGATATCGGGAAAATCAACCTGCCTGAAGTATCCTTTACCCTCTTTAATATTTTTCCAGAATGGTTCTGTCCCTACGCCGATCGATGATACGGCTCCCAGGCCTGTAACGACAACTCTCTTTCCAGCCATAATTTTACCTAAAACGTGGAAGATCGCTTCCTTCCACTAATCTGCCGGCGATCGGAGTTGAACCGATACGGGGCAAGCCCCACCAGATTTTGAGTCTGGCACGTCTACCAATTTCATCACGCCGGCCTCACTAACTTCGGCTAAAAAAGAATAATTAGCTTTTTGATCCTTGTCAAGGAAGACGGCGCCCTGGTATGATCGTCGCCTGGAGAGGATCGATTCGGTGAAAATCGAGCTTGAAGCCTTATATGAGCACCGCATTCTCTGTCCCAGGAGATGCGGGGTAGACCGCGACAAAGGAAAGCCCGGTTTCTGCGGCCAGGGTGCGGTAATGAAAGCCGCCTGGGCGGCTCTTAATCAGGGCCTATCACGGTGCCTTTAAATTCGGAGCCGGCCAGAATCTTTTTAAGATTTTTATAATCCTTTCCGGCGGCCACTATGACCTTCAGGTGAAGATTGGCCGCATAAGCAGTGGCCACAGGATCAAAGGGCACATTCTTACCCGGAATCCAGGTGTCTCCGACCAAATTTCGGAACTCCGGCCAGGAAATCCGGTCGAGAGGGGAAGCATCCGGGTTTGTCCTGGGATCGGCAGTGAAGACTCCGGCGATATTAGACAGGTTGATCAGGATGTCTGCCCGGAATTTTTCCGCCAGTAGAACGGCGACATAATCGGTGGAAAACCCCGGTTTCCAGCCCGCGGCGACCAGCACCCTTCCCGGAAAGACCGAGACTGCGGTAGGGTCCGTTACGACCTGAACCGGGCAATTTTCCGCAAACAGGTGTTTAAGAAGCTCTGCATTCAGCCTGGTGGCGGCGATGCCGATCCAATCTTGGGCTTCGTGGCCGGCTTCGGGAATGATTTCCCGGAGAGTGCGTTGATAATCCCGGGCGGGCCCACCGCCGCCGCAGACCAGTATCAGTCTCCGCTCTTCATTCTGATCCAGATAGGCTGCTAAAGTGCGGCGAAATGCTCTTAAAAAACCAGCGGCCGCTTTTTTTGGCGCGATTATGGATCCGCCCAGAGAAATTACTTTAATATCGCTCATAATCTTACCTCTCTCTTGAATAATATGCCCCGGGCTCGAGAATTTCAAGGTTTTGCGCCGTCCTCTATTTGCTTGCAAAATATGATTTGAAGTTATATTATGGAGTCCCTTGGCTTAACTGTCAGGAGATTGGGAGAAAAGACCGGCAAATATGAAGGTTTTAATCGCAGACAAGACGGCAGACGAGTGCCTCCGGAAATTCGGTGAGTTTCCGGAAATAAAAGCTGAAGTCAAAACCGGGCTGGCTCCGGAAGAGCTGATCCGGGAAATCAGGGGCTACCAGGGATTGGTGGTGCGATCCGAAACGTTAGTCACCCGGGAAGTGATCGAGACAGGGGTCGAGCTAAGGGTCATCGGCCGGGCCGGGACCGGAGTCGATAATATCGATCTGGCGGCGGCGGCGGGAAAAGGGATTGTGGTGATGAACACTCCGGGCGGAAACGCCGGCGCCGTGGCGGAGCTGGTCATCGGCTTGATGTTCGCCCTCTCCAGACACATAACCCGGGCCGATGCTTCCATGAAGGCCGGCAAATGGGACAAAAAGTCTTTTCTGGGTACGGAGCTGGCCGGCAGGACCCTGGGAATAATCGGGATCGGCTCCATAGGGGCCAGGGTCGGACGCAAGGCCCTGGCTCTGGATATGGAGGTGATTGCTCACGACCCCTATGTAGCTGCCCAGGCGGCTCCGAAAATGGGAGTCAGAATGGTTGAGATCGATGAGCTTTTACGGGTTTCAGACTACATCAGCCTGCATGTGCCCGGGAGCAAAGATACCGAAGGATTTATTGACCGGAATGCTTTTGCTAAAATGAAAGATGGAGTCTATTTTATTAACTGTTCCAGGGGAGGCATTGTCGTGGATGCGGACCTCTTGCAGGCTCTTGAAGAAGGAAAAGTCGCCGGTGCTGCCCTGGATGTTTATGAAAAGGAGCCGCCTGAAGATTCAGCCCTGGTCAATCATCCCCTCCTTATCGCCACCCCGCATATAGGGGCTTCCTCGAAAGATGCTCAGATCATAGTAGCTGAGATGATTGCCGAACAGGTGGGCAAGTACCTCACCAGCGGGGAAATCATCAATCCTGTTTATCCTCATGGGCAGCAGGCAATGGCCGGCGATTGATAGATTATTTTAATGTACTGTAGCCTCCGGGCCGGATATACCTTATATTTAAGGTAGGAAATTGCGGGATGAACGATGATATTACGGATATTTTGGCCGATTGGGAATTTGATTCGGAAAATCAGATTCGGATTATCAAGGCGAATGACGGCCGGGATGTGCTCCAGGTCAGGCAGCCGCTGGGAATAGAACAGTACGAGCTGGACGGCCGGCCGGACGGGGAAAGACCCTTTGATAAAGAAACCATGCTCCAGGTATATCAGGAGCGTCTTGAGAAGTATATAAGCAACCATGCTACGGACAAGGGGTTTAAATTAAAGCACGAGGATTGTCTTTTGCTCCAGAACGAAGGCATCCTTTTTTATTATCGTTACCTGGTCCTTTTTCAGATAGGCGATTTCACTCGAACTGCCCGGGACACGGAGCATAATCTGGGTCTCTGCGATCTGGTGGAAAAATACAGTGAGGCAGAAGAAGATAAGAAAGAGTTGCTTCAGTACCGGCCCTATATCGTGAGGATGCTTGCTGTTTCCAGGGCAATGATCTCACTTCATCAGCAGTTGAAGGATGCGGCGCGCGATATCCTGAAATCGGCAATCGAGGAAATTGAGAGCCTGGCGAACATCGATACTCCGGCCTTTCAATTTGAACGGATCCGGTCCCTCAATTATTTACGCGCTACCCTTAAACAGCTTGATGAGCAAAAAATATCGCCTCTCGAATACTTGAGAGTAGAGCTGGAGAATGCGGTCCGGGAGGAGAATTACGAGCAGGCTGCGGAGCTGCGGGATAGGATCAAGGAAATGGGCAAAGATTTCGAGGCATAACTAGATTGAAAGCAGCGGTCATTCAACTTAATTCAGGCAGCGATCCGGAAAAGAATCTCAGTAGAGTGGGAAAGCTTTTGAAAGCAGCGGCCGGCCAGCGGCCCGATGTGATTCTCCTGCCGGAATGCACTAATTTCATGGGCAGAAACGAGCAGGTGCCCGAAAACTCGGCGAAGAGAGACGGTCCCTGGTTTGAAATGTTTTCCGACTTTGCCCGGAAAGAGAAGCTGGAAATAATTGCCGGTCTTCTGGTGCGCTCACCAATACTTAAGGCGTTCAACATCGCCTGCAGCTTTAACAGGGAGGGAGTCCTGCAGACTGAATACCGGAAGATTCACCTCTTCGATGTAGAGCTTGCGGACGGCGATTCCTTCCTCGAGTCTGCTGCCATTGAAGCCGGGGATAATCCCGTTACCGGTGAGGTAGCGGGCATACCGTCCGGATTTGCCATTTGTTATGATCTTCGTTTCCCCGAGCTCTTCAGGATTCTTACCCTGGCGGGCGCTAA
The DNA here is from genome assembly GCA_964514815.1 of uncultured Spirochaetaceae bacterium. Lineage (GTDB taxonomy): Bacteria > Spirochaetota > Spirochaetia > SZUA-6 > DRHE01 > CAZERV01. The sequence continues at coordinate 13,124 of CAZERV010000024.1, forward strand.
GGTAATCTATGTTCCTTCGGCTTTCACGGCCCTGACCGGAGAGGCTCACTGGAAGACTCTCATCTCGGCCCGGGCTATTGAGAACCAGGTGTTTATAGTGGCCGCCAATCAGGTCGGACCGTATGCAAAAAACAAGTCTTCCTACGGCCACAGCATGATTGTCGACCCCTGGGGACGTATATTAGCCGAAGCCCCGGGTATTGGAAAGCAGGAAGTCGAAGCTGTGATTATGGCGAGCCTTGATTTTTCCCTTCAAGAAAAAGTAAGGCGGGAGTTTCCCTGTCTCTCCCATGTCAGGTTTAATGCAGGCGTCTCCCCAAAACCGGAAACGGTTTACCCGTAGAGCCATAATCTTACTACAGCGATGAGAAGAATATTTTCTTTATTTAGGAAAGATAAGCCGGATCCTGAAAGTGTCGTTTTTGAACAGTGGAAATCCGCTTTCAAATTGCATGAAGAAAGAAGACTTCCCGAAGAGGACACTCCCATTTACTCGACCGGCTCAAGGCAGGGAGTTTACACCTTAAAGTTAAAAAAACAAGATTGTTTGGCCTGGGTGCCCAGCGACTGCTTCAAATACCGGGATTTTATACTCGAAGGACGGATCGGTATTGATCCTGAAAACGGCTATTCGTCGGCCGGTTTTATTTTTCGATATATCAATGACGAGAATTTCTATTATTTCCTGGTTTCAACCAAAAGATTTTTTCGATTTTGTGTGGTCTTCAATGGAAATCCCATCAACCTGATCGAATGGACCGAATCTCCGCTGATCGGGAAGAATGTCTCAGACCTCAGGGTCATCGCCCGGGGAACAGGGTTTTCATTTTATCTCGATGACGAATGGATTGCCGAGGTTGATGATGAGACTATATCCGAAGGGACTTTCGGTTTTGCCGCCCAGAATTATTCCGAAAAAGACCCGGGCTCTTTTTATCTCCACCGTATCCTGGTCGATTCACGGCCGGTGGAGGTGGAAAAAGCCTACACCCGTTGGGTCCATTTTATCCCGGCTCGACCCGAATACCGGGTAAATCTGGCCGGCACTTTCATGTCCATGGGGCGATTCCTCGCTGCGGGGATTCAACTGAAGAAAGCTTTAAGAGGCAGGGAGGGATCGGCCGAGGAATATTTTATGCTGGCGGAATCATACCGCCGGATGCAGTTGTACGATCAAGCGTTGGAGTCTATCGAAAAATGCCTCGAGAAAGCTCCCGGGAAACCCGAAGCTCTTTTGGAAAAAGCCAATCTCCTCTATTCTCTGAAGCGTTTTATCCAGGCGAGGGTTTACATTCGGAAAATCATTCCCGGGCACCCGGGGAATACCCGTCTCTGGAATATATTGGGTAACTGCGAATATTCTCTTGGAAACCCGGAGGGAGCATTGGAAGCTTATCAAAAGTCAGTCGAATTGGATCCCGAGGATTCCCTTTCCAGGACCAATGCCGCCCGGACCCAGGAATGTCTGGGTCTTAAAGAAGAAGCGTTTACGACTTATCTGGCCGCCGCCCGCCTTTTATTCAGGCAGGAAGCCTATGACGAGCTGTCCCTCATTTTTTCCAGGACCAGAGCCCTGCTGGCGGAAGGTATTCAGATTGATGATGATCTCAGGGAAAAAGCAAAAGAGTTTCAGGCCGTGGAAGGTAAAATGCTCTATCATGAGGGAGATGCGGGGCAAGCGGAGAAGCTCTTTGTCCCTTTAATAAAGGCGGGCTATCAGGACAGCGCAGTTTTTTATCTTTACGGTCTGATCCTCATTGATAAAGGAGAACGGGTAAAGGCGGGGAGATACTTGAAAAAGGCGGCAGAGCTTGAGCCTTCTTTTTTCCTGTACTGGTCCAGATTGGCGGAAAATCTCTTTCTGCTTGGCGAGGATCCCGAAGACGCCCTTAAAAAAGCTTATCGGCTTAATCCGGATGATCCCTGGGTCAACAATCTCTTCGGCCAACACCTTATGGAGAAAAAGAGGCTCGAACAGGCGGTGGAGTACTTCCGGAAAGCGAAAGAAGCTGTGCCGGGCCGGCAGGTCGAAGATGCCCGCAGGGTAGGTCTTTCATCCCCGGAGGGGGCGTCTTCGTGCCCGCAGGGTAGCGTAGATACCCGCCAGGTCGAAGATGCCCAGCAGGGTAGTGTGTCTTCATCCCCGCAGTGGAGTCCCGAAGTCGCCGATATTTATCTAAATTACTCCGAATGCCTTGCCCGGCTGGATTTTCTGCAAGATGCGGTTATAGCAATAAACGAAGGCCTGGATGCCTGCGGTGAGCATTCTACCCTTTTTAACCAGAGGGGAAATATCCTGGTCAGAATGAGGGATTTTGCCGCTGCCCTGAACGATTATGAGAAAGCCATCCAGCTCGATCAGGAAAATAATGAGTATCCGCAGAACGCCGCTGCCTGCTGCATTGAGCTCGACATGATCATGAGGGCGGAAGAGTTATTGGGCCGGCTTTTGGCGCGCTCTCCGGGTGCTTCCGCCTACAATCTCACCGGCAACCTGGCTGTTATTAAAGGGGAATATAAGCGGGCCGAGCTGGCCTTCAAGGAAGCCCTTTGCCGAGCGGGGCAAGACTGCGAGATAAAGCTGAACCTCGCCTCCCTGTATCTGGAAAGAAGAAACTATCGGTCGGCGAAAGACCTGTTGGAAGAAGTCCTCCGGCAGGAACCGGAGTCGAAGCGCGCCCTGTCAATCCGGGAGCAGGTCCGTAAAAAATATGAAATACGATATGCCTGCGCTTCCTGCGATAGGACCTGGTGGATTCCCAGGGGAATTCCCCCCCAACCTGCCTTGAGGATCCACGGCGAGCCTCCGAATGACGCTCCGGCCGGAAAATGCAAAAAATGTGGAAAAATCTACTGCGTCGGCTGCGCCCAGGAATTTGTACGGGACAGACGCTTTATCTGTCCGGACTGCGGAGAATCCCTTAAGCTGGCCGATGACGCTCTCAAGTACCAGTTATTAAGGCTCCTTGATGAAAATCCTGAAAGCCGGCAGCCACCTTGACAAACGATCCCCTATCAGTAGTATGTTGTTTATAAGAACTCCAGTCCATTACGGCTGAAAATCATCATTAAGTTGAAGATATATTTTGATTAAAACATTAAAGACAATAACGGCACTGGGTCTGTTAATTCTCATACCGCTGTCATTTGCCCAGGCCCAGGAAATAATGACGGCTGAGAATTATTTCGATGATATATCCGCCCGGTACGGCAAGATTCAAGATTTTACAGCCTCCATAGTCATTACCCGTGGGGAAATGGTCATGAGGGGTAAGCTTTACTATAGGAACCCCAATCTTCTCAGAATCGACTTTACCGAGCCTGAAGATTATGAGGACCAGGTTCTGGTTACGGACGGGACACTGCTCACAATTTACATACCCAGGTATGAAGTCATTATGGAGCAAAAACTGAAACGTCGAAGTCAGGCGGCTGTAGCCGGAATTGCTTCCCAAGAGGGATTGAATATTTTGAAGAAGAATTACGGGGTCGCCTATCTTACCGGACCGGACCCCGAGCCCCTGGATGAGGGCAGCAAAGAGCTGGTGGTCAAACTGAAATTATCCAGCCGCTCCACGGCCGAGGGATTCCGGCAGCTAGTTATGGCAGTGGGGAACAACGGTCTCATTCGCAGAATAACCGGTATTACCATAGGATACGAAGAACTTATTTTTGATTTTATCGAGATAAGCGTGAACCAGAATATCCCGGAGGCGCGGTTTAAATACGATTCACCGCCCTATGCTAATGTTTTCAAGAATTTCCTTTTTGAAGCGGAAGAGTAACGAGCATGGAATCTTTAGGAGAGAAATTAAGAGAAGCGCGTGAACAGCATGATTATTCTCTGGAACAGGTGGCCCGGGATACGCATATCTCCAAGAGTTACCTGATTGCGCTTGAGAGTGAGGATTTTACAGTCATCCCGGGTGAGACCTATATTATTGGGTTTTTGAGGAATTATGCGGAGTACCTGTCTCTGAATCCTGAAGAGCTGGTTACTCTATATAAGAATATGAAAATCCAGGAACAGCCTCTGCCGATGAATGAGCTGCTGGAGGGGAACAAGAAGAAGGCTTCCCTTCCGTCGGTCCTGCTTTTCAGCTTAGCTTTTCTCATTCTGGGCGGAGGAGGATTCTTTTTGATTCGTTTTGCGATTAGCCGCCCTGCAAAGGAAGAAACCGCCTCTGAAAAGCAGGTTTTTGCAATGAACAGTGAGGCGGAATATGTCTTTCAGGAAGAGGTTCTTACCCGCTGGTTTAATCTTGAGGACACGGTTATCGTTCCTGTAAGCGGAAATACCTATCCGCTGAAGCTGGTTTCTATCGGAGATATGCTGGTTCTTAAAATTCCCGGGGGTACCCTGGAGCTGAACATCGGGGAAGAGAGATTGATGGACTTAAACTCGGATTCCAAAATTGATCTCAGGCTGCTTCTCAACGATCTTGATCGTGACGGTGCTGAAAAGAGGGCAAATATCGGCTTCTATAAAGTGATTGGAAGTATTCCGCTGAAGACTGCCGAAGCGAGCGAGGAAAAGGTAGAGACATTGGAAGCCGAAACCGGAGAGGAAACCGAAGAGGCAGCCGGGATTGCGGCGGCGGAACCGGAAAGCCCCGGGACGCCGCCGGCGGCCGTCTCTGCGGCCGGTCTTGAGCAGAGTCGGGGCACGGTCATTATGGCTTCCGAGTCCCCCTCTTCTTTCCGGGTGAGCATCAATTTTCGAGGGTACTGTCTTTTCAGATACATCCTGGACGGCGAAGGCCGGGAAGAGCGCTTTTTTCACAAAGGAGAGAACTTCTCCCTCGATGCAAAAAAGGATGTCAAAGTGTGGATCTCAAACGCCGGAGCATTAAGAGTAATGATTGCAGGCCGGGATGTAGAAATGGGTAAGCCCGGCGAAGTGGCTGCCAAAGTCATTCGCTGGATCAAGAATGAAAGCTCGGGCCGGTACAATCTTGAGGTCATCTCTTTAGACTGATACCCTTCATGAAGTTTTATATCGAAAGCCTCGGCTGCGCTAAAAATCAGGTAGATTCCGAAGTCATGATTGCCGGGCTCGAGAAGTCCGGGCATCACTGGGTGAATGACCCGGAGGGGGCGGAGCTGATCATTGTTAATACCTGCGGCTTTATCAATGACGCCAAAGAAGAATCCATTCAGACTTCCCTGGCGCTTAAGAGCCGCTTTCCCCGAAAAAAGATCGTTATGGCCGGCTGTCTCGTCGAGCGATATGAAAAGGACTTGCGGAATGACCTGGCAGAAATCGATGGATTTGCCGGGTTGGGCCGCCTTAAAAAAATCGGCCGGATCGCGGCCGGACTGTCTGCAGACCTTCCGCCCGGAGAGCTCCCGGAAGTAAAGGATTCTCCTGAGCCCGATCCGGCCTTGAAGAGAGAGAGGTTTTTTTCTTATCCGGGAAGCGCATTTGTGAAGGCCGCCGAGGGGTGCAGCAACTGCTGCACTTACTGTGCCATTCCTATTATCAGGGGAAAGCTTGAGAGCAGATCGAGGGAAGAAATACTGGCAGAAATAAAGAATCTGTTTAATAAGGGAATCCATGAGATCAACCTGATTGCCCAGGACCTCGCTTCTTTCGGCCGGGACCGGGGACTCTCCGAGCTCCCGGAGCTCTTAAAAGATATTTCCGCACTTAGCGGCCGGTTCTGGCTCAGGCTTCTTTACCTGCATCCGGACAAATTTCCTTTAGAGATCCTGGATATCATAGCCGGGGATGACAGGATTCTTCCTTATTTTGACATTCCCTTTCAACATGCCTCGGATAGAGTGCTCCCCCGAATGGGAAGAACAGGCTCTAAAGAGTCCTATCTAGCTCTGGTTGAAAAAATCAGGGATCGTCTGCCTGGAGCCGTTATCCGGTCAACTTTCCTGATTGGTTTTCCGGGAGAAACAGAGGAAGACTTCCGGGTCCTGCTGGATTTTCAGGAAAATAGCAGCCTGGACTGGCTGGGAGTCTTTACCTATTCCAGGGAGGAAGGGACTCAGGCTTTCGTCTATCCCGGCCGGGTAAAAGAAGCGGCCGCCTCGAAACGAAAGCTTGAGCTTGAAAAAAGACAGACAGTCATTACCGAAAAACGACTTGAATCTTTCTTAGGCCGGAAACTGGACGTGCTGATCGAGGAGCCCGTCAAGGGGGAGAATCTTTACCTCGGCCGGGCCTACCTTCAGGCTCCGGATGTGGACGGCCTGGTGGTGGTGAATGCCGAAAGGCTTGAACCCGGCCGGGTAGTAAGAGCCAGGATTGTCCGCAGAAACGGGTTCGACCTGGAGGCTGTGCCCGATCATGTCTCGTGAGGAAAATTGCACTTATCTAGCCGTCCTGAACGAGAAGCAGCGGGAGGCGGTCCTTCACTTCGGCTCTCCCCTCCTGATTCTGGCCGGGGCCGGTTCAGGAAAGACCAGGGTCATAACTACTAAGATCGCCTACCTGGTAGATCATCTCAAGGAAGATCCTCGCTCCATTCTGGCAGTCACCTTTACCAACAAGGCGGCCGTTGAAATGAAAGAGCGGGCTCAGGCCCTGGTGCCTGAAGCGGATCGAGTCATGATCAGGACCTTCCATTCCTTCGGGGCCTGGCTTCTGCGCCGTAACGCTCATATCCTGGACCTGCCGGCTCGTTTCACCATCTATGATGAAGATGAATCCATGGCGCTTCTGAAGAGGGCACTTCCGGAAAAGCTTCCCCTTGGTCAGCTAAAAGGTTTGGCCAGACTGATCAGCAGGGCTAAGGATGACTGCCTCTTCCCCGGGGATGTCTCGGGCAGCAATCTTACCGGCTTTCCCGGTCTCGGGGTTGATTTTCCGGATCTCTATCGCCGCTACCAGGAGTACCTCCGGGAGACGGGGAGCCTGGATTTCGGCGACCTGTTAATGCAGAGCGTAAGGCTTTTAAGGGATTTTCACGAGGTCAAGAAGAGAATAAGCGGGCGTTTCCGGATTATCCTGGTGGATGAGTACCAGGATTCCAATCTTGCCCAGTTCAAGCTGCTCTGCGAGCTTTACGACGAAGAGACTTATCTCTGTGTGGTAGGGGATGAGGACCAGTCAATTTACGGCTTCAGGGGAGCTGAAATCAAAAACATCCTGAGCTTTGCCGAAGCATTTCCCGGCACTACGATTATTCGCCTGGAAGAAAATTACCGCTCGACCCAGAACATCCTGAAGGTGGCCACCGGGGTGGTGGAAAATAATATCAACCGCCTGGGAAAGACTTTGTGGACCAGGAAGCCGGCCGGCGCCCCCGTGGTGTTCGCCCTGCTGGAGGACCAGGACAGGGAAGCCCAGTTCTGCGCCGATCTGCTCAGAGACGGGAAATATGGGAATACGGCCATTCTCTACCGGATGAACTCTCAATCCAGGGTCTTCGAGACACTCTTCAAGAGGCTCGGGATCCCCTATCGGGTGGTTGGAACGGTAGGGTTCTACGAGCGGGAAGAGGTCAAAGATGCCCTGGCCTATTTGACCCTGCTGGTCAATCCTAAAGATGAGATAGCCTTTCGCCGGGTAGTGAACAAGCCCCGCCGCGGGGTGGGGGCTAAAAGTGTGGAGAAGATCGTTCAGGCCCGCAAGGTTGGAGCCACTGACCTGGTAGAAGCGGCCGGAATGGTACTGCCTTCTCTTTCCGTTAAAGGGACTTCCGGCCTTAAAGCTTTGCTCTCCATGCTCGAATCTTTTCAGAGAAGTCTCATCAAGAAGTCATTCGCTTCCCTGTCCGGACTGGTTAAAGCCGTTATTAAGGATACAGGTCTTTATGAGCATTACCGGGAACTGGATGAAGTAGAAAAAAAAGGTAAGGTTCAGAACCTTGAAGAATTGGTCAACGACACCGTAGAGTTTTCCGGGAGCCAGGAAGGGCTTCTGCACTATCTGGAAGATACCGGGCTCGACCGCTCCAGGGGAAACCCTTTCCAAAAATCTAATCAGGTGACCCTGATAACCGTGCACAACACCAAGGGGCTGGAGTTTGAGCGGGTGATCATTACCGGGCTGGAAGACGGCATCTTCCCCCATTATTCTTCTACGGTCGAGGGCCTGCCCGTGGCCGGTGATGATCTGGAAGAGGAGCGAAGGCTTTTCTATGTCGGAGCGACCAGGGCCGGGGAAACCCTGTTCCTGACCGCCGCCGGGAGGCGCAGGATATTCGGAATCTATAAAGACTGTGAGCCTTCCCTTTTCTTGAAGGAAATCCCCCCGGAAGCACTGCACAGCTACAGATCGCCGCTGAACACCCCTTCCGACGATGGCTTCCCCCTGGGCGGCGGCGTGTATCATGATGAATACGGAACGGGAATCATTACCAGGAAATGGGCCCGGGAGGGGAACATGGCGGTGGTCGTCCGATTTGATTCGGGACAAATCGCCAGTTTCGTGCTAAAATATGCGAAGCTGGAACGAATCAGCCGGGATCCTTAATAAAGTGAACAATACAATAGGCGCTCCCGGCCGGTTGGTGAGAGGAATTTGCGTGGCTTCGGAAACTGAGAAAATTAGCGAGTCAAAAGAATCCGGGCCAGGCAGACCTCTCCTTTCAACCAGGACCTGCCTACTCATTCTTTTCGGCATTAATATCGCTTATGTGCTGGCCTTCATCCTGCTCCTTCCTGAAATAGGAGCCAGTATCGCCATCCTCACGGTCCTTCCCGTCATAATCGCCGGTTTTCTTTTCGGACTCCGGGGAGGACTGCATCCCGGCGACAGGTTTTTTGTTTACACCGACGGGGTTTACGAGGTATTGAACTCTGAAGAAAAGGAGTTCGGAGTTTCAAGGCTGTTGGACATTTTGAGTGAGAGCGGCTCATTGGCACTCGAGAAATCTCTCTTTAGCTTAAAAGAAAAAATAGATGCCTGGCGCGGCGGCCGGAAAGCCGAGGACGACATTACCATTCTGGCCGGTGAAATCGTAGCAGAATGAATTTCATAACCAGGGGGCTTCAAAAGGTGAGGAGATCGTCGGCTACTACCTTGAGCTGGTCAGAAGAGATGAGCTTGAAGAGCTGGTTGTTTAACTGTATCGTTACTTTATGATTGTTGATATAGCCAATAATCTTCTTCCCTTGATTCCTATCTTGAAGAGGGCCAGGGGTTACAGGCTCTACGACCTGGCTGGAAAGAGATACCTGGACCTCTATCAGAACGGCGGCCGCGCCCTCCTGGGGCACCGGCCCCAGGGGCTGACTGCCGTCGTCAAAGAAGTCGTCTCAAAAGGAGTGCTCACCGATCTTCCATCGGTATATGGGGAAAGACTGGAGAAGGCCTTGAAAAGGCTTTTTCCCGGTTACGCTGCCGTTCGCTTCTTTTCATCCCGGGAGCGGGCCCTGGAGTTAGCTTCGCTCCACCTGGGAGGAAAGCTGGAAGAAGAGGAAATCCATGATCCGGTCCTGCCTGGGGGAGCAAAAAAAGAGGCGGCTTACTGGCGGCCTTTGCTTTCCGATTCTCCTGAAGAACCTGAGGCGGAAGTTCTTTTTCCCATTCTTCCTTTCAGCATGGGCGGAGTACCTGAAGCGGTCTGTTTTAAACATAACCCGGCCCGCGGTCTCCCGGAGTCCGATATCATCTCTCCGGTCATTCTGGCCGGAGTCCTGCGATCATTGGCCTGCCTCAATAAATATCACTTTCCGCCCTGGTTCAGGCAGGACCTTCTTAAGAGCTCTGACGGTTGGATTCAGCGGGGGATTTACCTCAGGCCGAATTTCAGCGCCGGGTTGTATAAAATATGTTTTTTCAATTTTTTAAAGGAAGGGTTCCTGCTCTCACCCGGTTATCCCGGTCCCAGTATTCTGCCGGCCGAGGCTTCTCCCGGGGAAATTAAAAAAATGATTAAACTTTTTAAGCAAAATCCGGGAAAATAGGGGTGTGGTGCATCTATGGAATTAGCTGATTTCCTGGTTATTCTCTCCAGGCTAATTATCGGCGGAATCGGAGCCTTTTTTGCCATTCTGCTCTGGTCAAAGACCCGGGATATTGCCTGGGTTCTGGTAATAATCGGCACACTTATCGGTTACGCTGAAATTGTATTTACTACCTTTGAGAGCTTCGGCCTCATCGGAGAGGAGCTTCTTTCCTTAGGCGATCTGCCGGTTTTCAAAATTTTATTGATCAATCTGCCGATTGTGTTTTATGCCGCCGCCTTCATGGTGGTAATTTCCCGAAAAAGGCTGCCTTAAAAGATCTATCGTTCGTGCCTGATCTTATAGGTTTTTTTCCATTTCTATTATTCGGTCCCTGAGCTGGGCAGCTTCCTCGTAATTTTCTGCTTCGATGGCTTTTTCCAACGCCTTCTGGAGAATACTGAGCTGCGTCTCTTTTTCATTCTTTTTTGTTTCTTCCTGCTTGGCCGTGGTTATGGAGATGCCCGCTTCATCGACCACCCCTTCGTCGATAAAAATCGGACACTTTGCCCGCACAGCCAAAGCAATACAATCGGAGGGTCTCGAATCTATGCTGAGATCGTTTTCGACATGATTCAGAATCAGCCGGGCATAGAAAGTCCCTTCTTTGAGCTCTGTAATCTCGATTCGACTTATTTTTGATTCGAGCTGTTTGATAATTGAAAGTGTCAGGTCATGGGTAAGGGGCCTCGGCATTTTATGGTTGGCAAGTCCGATCAGAATTGACTGGGCCTCCAACGGTCCGATAAAGATGGGGACGGCAACTTCCGAACCGATCGGCCTGATTAAAACAGCGCTTCCCTGCTCGGCTTTGGCAACTGTCCACACTTCCGCTGGAACCAGCATGTCAACCTCTTTTGTCCTGAACTAGATACACTATAATAATAGATAAAATAGCATAAACCGGCAACCCAAAGTCAGGACTTTAAGCGCTATTTGCCTGTTTGCTGGTGATTTCTGCGGGAAAAAGGAGTGACAGCGCCTCTATTATAGAGTCGGCAAATAATAATTTCAGCGAGGAAAGTACCTCTTTGGGAAGCTCGTCGATATCCTTCCTGTTCATTTCGGGTATTAAAATACAGGCCATCCGATTTCGATGAGCGGCCAGTACCTTCTCCTTGACCCCTCCGATCGGAAGGAGCCGGCCCGTTAAGGTAATTTCACCGGTCATGGCATAGCCTTGATGGACAGGAATGCCGCTGATAGCCGAAAGTAGGGCTGCCGTGATCGTAATGCCGGCTGAGGGGCCGTCTTTAGGAATTGCTCCTTCCGGAACATGAATATGGATATCTTTTTCTTTGTTAAAATCAGGGGATATGTTAAAATCCCGGACATTGGCCCGTAAAAAAGAGAGTGAAGTCCGGGCGCTCTCTTTCATTACGTCACCCAGGTTGCCGGTCAGAATCAACTCGCTCTTGCCGTCCAGGATCGCCACCTCTACCGGCAGAAGCATGCCGCCGAGCTCGGTCCAGGCCAGCCCGTAGGCGAGTCCCGGCTTGGATATCTTGGCCAGTATTTTATCCTGAAAGGGCTCAATTCCCAGGTACTGTGTTATTCGCTTCGGCGTCACAATCACGCTGAAACTGCGTTCCCGCAAACCGGTCCTGACCCGCTGCCCGGGCAAATCTTCCCCTGCGGACTGAACGGGCAGACCCTCTTTCACGGCTCTGCGGGCTATTTTCCGGAGGACATTTGCTATTTGTCTCTCCAGGTTTCTTACCCCGGATTCCATGGTATAATTCCGAATGATTCTGAGGATAGAAGATTTCCGGAACTTGATATCGGCCCAACTGAGCCCGTTCTCCGCAGTCTGTTTAGGAATCAGGAAAATTTCTGCGATCTTCACTTTCTCGAAATCGGTGTACCCGGGTATCTGAATGATCTCCATCCTGTCTCGGAGGGGGAAGGGGATGTTATGCACCGAGTTGGCCGTGGTTATAAACATTACATCGGAAAGATCGTATTGGACTTCGATATAATGATCCATGAAGGTGGAGTTCTGTTCGGGGTCGAGTACCTCAAGCAGAGCCGAAGCCGGATCGCCCCGGTAATCGGAGCTCATTTTATCGATTTCATCGAGAAGGAATACAGGGTTTTTGGCGCCCGCTTTTTTCATGGATTGCAGGATCTTACCCGGCAAAGCCCCCACATAGGTTTTCCTGTGACCGCGGATCTCGGCCTCGTCTCTTACTCCGCCCAGAGAAATTCGCACAAAGTTCCTTCCCAGGGCCCTGGCGACGGAGCGGCCCAGGGAAGTTTTCCCGGTCCCGGGAGGTCCGACGAAACAGAGAATAGGGCTTTTTGATTTTCCCTTGTTCAGGAGACGGACGGCTATAAAATCAAGCACTCTTTCCTTGACTTTTTTAAGATCGTAGTGGTCCTCATCAAGAATACTCTGGGCAAGCTCAATATCCCTTGTTTCCCGGCTGTGCTCTGTCCAGGGAAGATCGGTTATCCATTCCAGATAGGTGCGCAGGACCGCCGATTCCGGGGATATGGGCTGCAGCCGAGCGAGTCTCTTCAACTCCTTCCGGCATTTTGCCATTACCTCTTCGGGCAGTCCTTTCGCTTTTAATCTTTCCTCCAGCTCTTTGGCGCCGGTAGGATCATCCTCTTCGGAGCCGAGCTCTCTGTGAATTTCCTTGAGCTGCTCCTGGAGGAAATAGTCTTTTTGAGTTTTTTCCAGCTTTTTTCTGACCTTGGTACTAATTCTCTGTTCAAGCTTAAGAACTTCGTTTTCCGCCATCAGGATGGCCGCCAGATTTTCAATCCTCTTGAGGGTATCGGTTTCGGCCAGCAGCTCGATTTTTTTTTCAAGTTTCAAAGGGATGTTCGAGCCGATCATGTTTACCAGTTTATCCGGGAGCTCCACTTTTCCGATTCCTGAGCTGATTTCCTGGGGAATTTTCTTATAGAGGGCGGTATAGCGATTAAATTCTTTCATCACCGTCCGCATTAAAGCCGAGATCTGTGAAGTTACTTCCCGGTTTTCTTTGATTGGCTTTATCTGGACCTTGAAATAATCATTTTTTTCCTGATAACGGACAATACTTGCCCTCTGGTTTCCCTCCACCAGGAGCCGGATGGTCCCATCCGGCAGCTTCAACGTCTGCAATATCCGGGCGATTGTTCCGACATTGAAGATCTCCTTTTCAGCCGGCTCTTCGGCAGTATTTTCCTTCTGAGTCGCCAGAAAAACCAGCTTTCCCTGTTCCATCGCCTCCTCAACGGAACGAATGGACCGCTTTCTGCCCACAAAAAAAGGGACGATCATGTTGGGGAAGACCACCATATCTCGAAGCGGAATCAGGGCATACTCAGTTCTGGCAGGAAAAATCTTCATGCCGTTTTCTTTTCGTCAATCAGAACTATCTCCGGTTTAGCTGATTTTTCGATTACCTCCCGGGTTACTACTACTCGCTTTTTCCCTTTGATAGAGGGAATGTCATACATAATATCGATCATGATATTTTCCACGATCGATCGGAGGCCCCTGGCTCCGCTCTTTCTATCCACGGCTTTCTCGGCGATCGCCTCTATGGCTCCCTCTTCAAACTCCAGATCTACATTATCAAGTTTGAGAGAGGCCTGGTACTGCTTGACAATGGCGTTCCGGGGTTCAGTGATAATTCGCTTGAGAGTCTCCATATCCAGCTCTTCCAGGGTTACTTCGATAGGCAGCCGGCCGACGAACTCCGGGATTAGCCCGAAACGGGTCAGGTCATCCGGATGTAGCTGGGAATAAAGCTCGATCAGGTTTTTTTCATGGGTGGCCTTGATATCCGCGCCGAAACCCATGGGGTGCCTGGAAACCCGGGATTCCACAATCTTGTCCAGGCCGACAAAGGTGCCCCCGCAGATGAAGAGGATGTTGGTGGTATCGATTTTCAGCGTCTCCTGGTTGGGGTGTTTTCTTCCCCCCTGGGGGGGAACGGAAGACACGGTTCCCTCGATAATTTTCAAAAGGGCCTGCTGGACCCCCTCGCCGGAAACATCCCGGGTTATGGAAACATTTTCTCCTTTCTTGGAGATCTTATCGATTTCGTCGATGTAGATGATCCCCTTCTCAGCCGAAGCTATGTTGTTGCCCGCGTTCTGGATCAGTTTAAGGAGAATATTTTCCACATCCTCTCCCACGTAGCCGGCTTCGGTCAGGGTGGTCGCATCCGCTATGGCGAAAGGGACTTTAAGTTTATTGGCCAGTGTCCGGGCCAGGAGCGTTTTACCCGTGCCGGTGGGACCGATCATCAGCACATTGGCTTTCTCAATTTCCACTTTCCCATCCAGCTTGCTGGCCATGGTAATACGCTTATAGTGATTGTATACGGCGACAGAGAGGACCTTTTTCGCTTCTTCCTGGGAGATTACATACTGATCCAGGTACTTTTTAATTTCTTTCGGTTTGGGTATGTCGTCCTGGAATTCGCTGGTGAGAAGTTCATCTTCTTCATCCAAAATCTTCTTGCAGACAATGACACATTCATCGCAGATGTAGACCCCGGGTCCGGCTATCAGCCGCCTGGCCGTATCGGCGCTTTTCCCGCAAAAGGAACAGACTTTCAGGCCTTCATTTCTTAACGGTTTGCTCATTGTTTCCTCTTCTCAAAATATTATCTACCAGACCGTACTCCATGGCTTCTTCGGCGGACATGTAATAGTCCCGCTCCAGGTCTCGGGCGATAAGGTCGGTGCTCTTGCCCGTATGCTCAGAAAAGTACTGTATGATGAGTTTTTTCATCCGGATGATCTCCCGGGCTTGAATGCCGATATCCGCGGCCTGTCCCGAAACCCCGCCCCAGGGCTGGTGAATCAGGATCCTTGAAGACGGAAGAACGTATCTTTTCCCCCGCGTTCCGCAGGCCAGAATGAGAGCCCCTAACGAGGCTGCCTGGCCTAGACAGATGGTCTGGACATCCGGCTTAATGTATTGAATAGTGTCGTAAATAGCCAGCCCGGCGGTTACCATTCCTCCGGGAGTATTAATGTAGATGTGAATATCCTTTTCCGGGTCCTGGGACTCCAGAAACAGGAGCTGAGCCACGACGAGATCCGCGGTAATATCGAGGATTTCACTGTCCAGGAAAACTATTCGATCCTTAAGGAGCCTGGAGTATATATCGTAGGACCTTTCTCCTCTCCCTGTCTGTTCGATAACGATCGGAACCAGATTGCTTGCTCTTTCATTCATAGGGCCATATCCACCTTAAATTATCTTGAATTTAATAGTTTCCCCGGGCCAAGTCCAGAAATTTTATTTCTTTTCCTTTATTCCCGGCGGCGCTCTCCAGGAGGAGATCGTACAATTTTTCTTTTTTAATATCGTGTTTTAGAACGTCCAGGTGATTATTCATCTGTTCTTTTACCTCTTCAAAACTCATGTTGCCAAGATCGGCCTCTTTTTGAATCTGGTTGTTCACATCCTCATCGCCGGCCTGGAGCTTCTCTTTTTCTATCATTTTGGCCACCGTTAATTGCAGTTTCAACCGACGTTCTATTGACGGGCGCCAGTCGGCAAGGAGATCTTCTTTCGTTTTCCCCTCACTTTCCAATTTCTGGATGACAATCTTTTCATCGGTCCGAAAACGGGCTACAAAATTATTCCACTGCTGATTCAGTTCCTCTTCTACCAGGGATTTGGGCAGACTGATTTTTGAACCCGCAGTAACTTTTTCCAGCAGTTGAGAGATGTTGTTCTCTCTAACCTTCTGGCTGATTAAATCATTCTGTTTCAGGAGAATATCCTTTTTAAGATCTTCCAGAGTTTTGTATTTGTCGCTTATATCTTGCGCGAGCTCATCGTTAATTTCGGGAAGCTGTTTTTCCTTGATATTGTTTATTTTAACCTTCAACTCCACTTCTCTGCCGGCCAATTCCTTAATTTCAAAGTCTTCCGGAAAGCTTTTCTTAATGATTTTTTCCTCATCCTTTTGCATGCCGAGAATATCTTCATCGATCTTATAGGGATTATATCCCGTCCCTTCCTCAAATACAAAGGATTCCCGCCTGGATCCTTCCTTTTCCTGGTCGTTGGAATCGAGCTCAACATAGTCTATATTGACTATATTCCCCTTCTCAACCCTGCCTTCTTCTTTATCCGTAACCAGGGAGTTCTGTTCCTGCAGGTTCTTTAATTCCCTTTCCAGGTCCTCCTCGGTAAGCTTGACCCGCAGTTCTTCGTATTCCAGGCCCCTGTATTCCGGCAGTTCCACTTCCGGATAAGTATCGTAGGATACTGTGAAGGTAAAATCTTTGCCAAGCTTCAAAGTATCTTCGGAGCTCACTTCCGGAGTCGAAAAGCGCAGGCGTTTTTTGTCCACGGAATCGAGGGCTTCATTTAAGCTGTCTTTGATGATTTTTTCTGCCGTCTCACTGATCAGGGCGGAACTGAACTTGCGGATAAGAATGTCAGCAGGCACTCTTCCCTTCCTAAAGCCCTTAATCTGAACGGCTTTACCGTAATTCTTTACCAGCTCATCATATTCTTTTTGAATCGAATCCTTGTTCACGGTTATGGTCAGTTTAACTGCGGAGTCTTCCAATAGCTCAACATTTTTATTTACGATCACTTCAGGCACCTCTTCATTTAAAGGATACTTTAAACAAAAGGCGATCCGGATAGTGCTCCAGATCGCCTCGTCGTAAGAGCGGGAAACGGGACTTGAACCCGCGACATCCACCTTGGCAAGGTGAAGCTCTACCACTGAGCTATTCCCGCTTTTGATCACCGGAATACTATACAGTAATTTAGGGCAGTTATCGCACCACGTCATTCCGGTTGCGAGAGAAGGGACTCGAACCCTTAAGCCCTGGGGGCACCAGATCCTAAATCTGGCGTGTCTACCAATTTCACCACTCTCGCAAATATATCTATTTAAGAAAGAATCGTCAATATCGCCCACTGTCGAAGCAGCCTTATCCTTCTTATGAGCCGTAAAGGGATCGAACCTTTGACCCGCAGATTAAGAGTCTGCTGCTCTACCAGCTGAGCTAACGGCCCGTTTTTAAATAAGCGCGTCCGGCAGGACTCGAACCTGCGACCTACGGATTCGAAGTCCGGCGCTCTATCCAGTTGAGCTACGGACGCATTTCCGGGTGGGTAATGGGACTTGAACCCACGACTTCCAGTTCCACAGACTGGCGCTCTAACCACCTGAGCTACACCCACCATGGTTATAGATTTGCAGCGAAGTCATCGATGGACCCGGCTGCAGCACAAATTAATATGCAAAATTTATCCGCCTTTGTCAAGTTTAGCCCGGTATCCGGTCCGGTCCTGATTATTATCTTTGCATCTTGATAATCTTGATAATTAAATATTAGAATCCTAAAAACAAGGTGGAAGATGAACAGTCAATTCTTGACGGCCATTGATGCTTCTTTAGGGAAAATCAAATCCGACCTGGTATTTAAAAACTGCAAGATCGTTGATGTCTTCAGATCGTCCGTTTATGAAGGCGAGATTGCCATTTGTAACGGATACATCGCCGGCTTTCCAAGGGCATGTACATCATTCTGAGAGAGGGCAGCACTGCCAGGGACCTGGAAAGTCTGCTCCCTCTCGTTTCAGAAAAGACCAAACACCGACTGCTCCTCTGCACCGATGACATACATGCGGATGACCTGCACGAGAAGGGGCATCTGGTTTTCATGCGGACCTGGTCATCTTCGATGATTTGAGAGACATAAGACCAAAGCTGGTGATTAAAGACGGAAAGCCGGTTGCCAAAGAAGGAAAAATGATCGTCCGCGAAAAACCTCCGCTCTATCATTTAAAGGATTCGGTCAATATAAAATGGTTATCCGAGAATGATTTCAAGATCGAAGACAAAGATAATAAAGTAAAAATAATCAAGGTGGTTGAGAATTCCCTGATTACGGAAAAAATCGAAGACTATCTTTCCTCATTTCAAGGCTATCTGGAATCCGATGTGGAAAAAGACTATCTGAAGATTTTTGTGATCGAAAGGCATTACGGTTCCGGAAATATCGGTAAAGGATTCATTCATGGGCTGGGCTTGAAAAAAGGCGCCCTGGGCTTGACCATAAGCCATGATTCCCACAACATGATACTCGCCGGGGTTGACGACGCCTCGATTTTTAGAGCGGCCAAGCACCTCAATAAAATGGGCGGAGGCCTGGTCATAACCGAAGGGGATGCGATTATTGAAGATCTGCCTCTCCCCATTGCCGGGCTGATGAGCGGAAAAGACGTCGATTATCTACTGGAAAAACTGAAAAGCTTTGAGAGCCTGTTTAGAGAACTAAAAACAGGGGTAAATAATCCTTTCATGACCTTATCTTTCCTGGCTTTACCCGTTATCCCCACCTTAAAGATAACCGATCGGGGACTCATCGATGTCGATTGTTTCAAGAATGTTTCGCTGTATGTGGACTGAATTGTATTTGAGATTAAGTCCATTGCGGTACCCCCCTGCGGGCCGCCCTTCGGGCACCTCCGGCCTGCGGCCTTTAACCGCAATGGACTGCTATTATTTCTCTTACCCTGATTGAGAAAAGCTTTAGTTCACTCAATCTCCAAATAAGCGGATCTGGCCCTTTAAGCTGCTTTTAAGAGGGGAAGGATCAGTGAGAGAATGGCAAAAATATCGATTATATAGAGCATCCAGTGAATCTCTTTTGCCTTTCCCACGAGCAGCTTAATCAGGGTATAGACCAAAAACCCCCAGATAATTCCCTGGGTTATTGAATAGGTCAGGGGAATCAAGATAAGAGCCAGAAAGGCGGGGATTGCCTCTTCGAAGTTCTTCCAGTCCAGGTTTTTCAGGGGCCGGATCATGAACACTCCTACAATCACTAAAACCGGCGCCGTGGCCACGGCGGGCACAAAAGAGAGCAGGGGGCTCAAGAACATAAAGGGAAGAAACAACAGCCCGGTAACTACGGCGGTTAGGCCGGTTTTTCCGCCTTCCTCCACTCCGGCGGCGCTCTCGATATAAGTTGTTCCAGAAGAGGTGCCGAAAAGCCCTGATATGGTGGTGGAAACGGCATCGACCAGGAGTGCCCGGCCCACATTAATCGGCTGCCCTTCCTCGTCGATAAGATTGGCCACCTGGGCTACCCCCAGGAAAGTGGAAATGGAATCGAACATATCCGTAAAGAGCAGGACGAAAATGGGCCCGATCATCCCCAGGCTCAAAGCAGACAGAATATCCAGTTTAAAAAAGACCTCTAAGCTGGGCAGTGAAAAAATTGCCGCGGGAAAGGAAACCAGGGGCTCATCCAGATTTCCGGAAGCCACCCCGATCAGGGAAACAACCAGGGTGAGAATCGACATTCCTACCATGCTCAGGATCAAGGCCCCTTTTACCTTTTTCAGGATAAGAATTGCCGTAAAGAGGAGGCCTAGCATAAAGAGTACGGTTGTTACATCGATCCCTCCGAAACCGACCATGGTGGCGGGATTGGAAACGATAAACCCTACGCTGCTCAGGCCGATTAAGGCGAGGAAGATGCCTATACCCGCGGCCACGGCATATCTCAGGGAGGCGGGAATAGCTTTGACAATAATGGTCCGCACTTTGGTAACAGAGAGGATGATAAAGATAATCCCGGAGACGAACACGGCGCCCAGGGCCGTTTCCCAGGAAACTCCCATCCCCAGTACCAGGGTAAAGGTAAAAAAAGCATTGATTCCCATTCCCGGAGCCAGAGCGAAAGGCAGGTCCGCATATAGTCCCATTGCGATGGAAGAAAAGGCGCAGACCAAAATCGTGGCAAACAGAACGCCGCCGAAGGACATGCCCGTATTGGAAAGGATTGCCGGGTTTACTACGATGATATAAGCCATGGTTAGAAAGGTGGTAATACCTGCCAAAACTTCGGTTTTGACACTGGTACCCCTTTGAGAGAGTTTAAAAAGTTTGTCCATAAGCCCTCCTTAATAGGGAAATGTATAAATATTTGCCTGATTCTACTTTGTTTCCTGCTCCACGTAAAGAAGATTTCTTTTCTTTACGCAAAAAAGTTAGCGACGTAAGAATAAGATATCTATATTCCTGACCGGTTCTACTATTTTCTGGTTATTTTGAGCCAATTTGATTTTTAAGAATCGGAACTTGGAAGGTAAAATAAAGCATATCGCGGTACCCCTACCCCCCTGCGGGGATGAAGACACCTGCGGGCATCTACGGCCTCCGGCCGCAATCAAAAGAAGCCACCGAGCACACAGAGATCACAGGGAGGATTTTAAAACATAAAATCCGAGGCCACTTCTTTAAGCATCTCCCCTGATGTGTCAATTGCATAGACTTTCCCGGTAGCTCCGACAATTTTTGAGGCTGCGAAAGAAAAATAGCCAATACCGCATCAGATATCTGCAATAATATCATTTCTTCTGAGACCAAGTCCTTCCAGTGTCTCTGCCGGAGGCAAGAGTCTCCTCCTCTCTGGATTGTCAAGTTTATGTAAATCTTTAGGATTGAATTTATGAGCCATAGTCAAATATTCCTCAATACTCTATTTTTACAAGCTTTTTAGTCCATCGCGGCCAAAGGCATACCGCATCCCAAATCCAGAATTGAGTGCTCTTTATTGATGGGAATAGGTAATACCATTACATCCCAGTTTCTCCAAAGCCCCTGTTTCTTATATTGTTCTGAAAGTTCCATTTTTTATGAAAAATAGAATGTTTCTAACTTGTAAATAATCTTTTTCTGATTGTGCATACAATACCGGTTGCTATTATACAAATCAAAGTGCTGATTGGTGCAAAAGTACAGTGTGACTTATATCCTAGAAAGCTTCTCCCGTAAGATGGCCTTCAGATTCGGGTTCACTTCGATCTACCTCCCAGAAGTCGATAGAAATAGATAATTTCGAATCAGGATCTAATATTTTGAAGTGCTGCCGCAACAAACTGCTTCAAATATG
>CAZERV010000025.1:0-4524 GCA_964514815.1 uncultured Spirochaetaceae bacterium
GGTTTTTTCCTCCTTTTCCCGGGGGCTTCTTGTTTCATAATACTGTCTGCGAAAAGCAGGTCGATGACAGATACGCTAGATTTTTTTAAGGATCCTCTACATATGGATCAAAGATGCAGAGCGATTTGCCCGGGAAAATCGTGTTTTACTATTCGTTCATTCCGACACGGAAATTCAAATCGATGTCTCCCTGGGTCTGATGTAAGAACAGTAAGGGGTGGGCTTTTCACTTATCCACTTTTATTGTCCCCTGCTTTATGAGGAAAAAAGCTCAGGGTGGAAGGATTGATAATAAAAAAAAAGAGGTTCTTTTGAAACCTCTTTTTTCCTGCAATTCATTTCTGGTCTCCAAATATCGTTTATTTTCCACCTGTTCCATCGCCAGGTAAAGTATCATCACCATGTTGTGGACCATCGGGATCATCTATGGTGATTTCAGCCACTCTACCGGAAGAATGCCTTGATGCATTTTCCAACCCTTTCCGAGCGTGTGTTGATTTACCGCCCAGAGCCTGGGTGTGATTGGGATTTTCTACTTGAAAGCTCTTTTCCTGCTTCGGGGAATCTCCCTTTTTTGACCCGGCGAAGGTTGGTGCGCCGATAACCATAACCAGAAATACTACGATTGAAAATAACATAATCTTTGTCATACGTTTCACCTCCCTGCAAAATCTGTAAACATATACCTGGGTTTTTGTTTTTGGTTACAAAGAAAAGCTTTTTTTTACATTGTTTTTTAAAAAAGCGGCTGCTATTCTGTGTTGCATGAGCAAGGCCCAGGTATCCGATAAGGAAGATATTCGGATTGTCGAAGATATTCTTAATGGGAATACCGCTTCTTTCGGGAAGATCATGAGACGGTATAAGAGCAGCATCTTCAGAATTTGCCTCTCCCACCTGGGTGGCCGGGAAGAAGCGGAGGATGCTGTCCAGGAGATATTTCTCAGGGCATACCGGTCTCTCAACACCTTCAGGCTTGATAAGAGATTCTGGACCTGGCTCTATTCAATTGCCATGAACCATCTAAAGACCCATTACTCCAGGCTGAAGCGGCTTGACGATCTCAAGGAACGCGTCGGGCAGAATATTAAATTTCACCAGAACGATCTTGCTGACCTTTTAGTGCAGCAGGAGACCCGCCAGGAAATTCAGAAGGCTGTTGAACTGCTTTCCCCAGATTTCAAGGAAGTGGTGAACCTCTACTATGAGAAAGAGATGAGTGTTTTAGATATTTCCAGGACTGTGGGTATATCCAGGGAAAATGTGAAAGTCAAACTCTACAGGGCTCGAAACAGGCTGAAAGAAACTCTCGAGAGTTATATAAGCGGCCGGGAAAAAGCGCTGTCTAATAATAATGAAGAGCCGGGCTTCTCAAGGGCGTTTAATCCATAACCCGTACCCGATTGCCTCCTTCCCTCTTTGCCTCATCCAGGCAGTTAACCGCGGTTTCCATCAGCTCTAAAGCTGATGAATCGGCTGCTGGAATTGCGCTGGCTATTCCCAGGCTTATGGTAACGTGATCGGCTGCAGGGGATTCCAAATGCGGAATATTCAGTAATTCGGTATCTTCTCTTATTCTCTCCGCCACAATTACCGCCGCATCGATATTTGTTTCAGGAAGCACAACGCCGAACTCATCTTTCCCGCAATAAAATACAAAATCAGGCGCTCTTTTCGTAGAGCCTTTCAGGACTCCCGCTGTTTTGCTGAGACAATCATCACCGGCCGGCCGGCCGTAGTGGTCATTGAATTGCTTGAAGAAATCAATTTCTATCATGATCAAAGAGACCGGGCGCCCGGTGCGTATGGAGCGCCTCCATTCCATATCGACCAGCTCTTCGAAGCGGCGGCGGCTTGGTAAGCCGGTCAGGCTGTCATAAAGTGTGAGCTCTTCCAGTTTGCGCTTCGCCTCTTCAAGCTGGATCTTCACCTCCCCCAGCTCCCTTACCTTTTGAGCGAGCAATTCGCTCTTCATGCTCAGAAGCTTCTTTTGGATATAGAGCTCGGTGAATATATTTACTTTACTCCTGAGAAGAAGCGGATTGATCGGATCGAAGAGATAATCGATCGGTCCCGATTCATAATCCTTAAAGTCAAACTCTTTCCTTCCGCTCAAGGTGGTAAGAAAGAGGATGGGTATATGCCTGGTCTTTTCTTTCTTTCTCATACTTTTTGCAGTTGCAAAGCCCTCTTTTTGCCATTCCTGAACGTTAAGAAGAACTAGGGCGAAATCCTGCTCCTCCATGAAGGCAATGGCTTCCTTTCCTGTGCCGGCTCTTACTATATTTAAAGCAGACTCATCAAGCAGGCTTTGCACAGCCTGAGAAATCTCAGGATTATCACCTACTATTAATATGTTGATGTTTTTATTCTCAGACATTGTTATCCTCCGCTATTATGCTGAAAAAATTGATGCAAAACAACCTATGAATATTAAAATTATCAAGTGATGAATTTTACCGAATATATAGATAATAGATACAAAGGCGGCACACAATTAATGAAATTTTTAAACAGCTCCGGAATGCCAGGAAAGGTCTGAATTTTTTTTAAAAAAATTGGAAATTTGGGGGAAACAGTATTATACTAATAGTGATATCCTATTTTTAAAAAGTTTCAATAATAATAAAAAGTCAAAACTACACAACGAAAGGGGTGATTAAGCAGGGGGAGAGGTCTTTGTTTGGATGGATTGACAGGCCGGGTCTTATAACGGCCAGTTTTCTACTGCTAATACTGTCTCGCAATCCAGCCGCTGCCGAAGAGAAAGAATCACGGCCGGGAGTGGTGCTGGAAATAACCCGGTCTTTTAAAACAGAGGAGAGCCGGTCGTTCCGGAGGATAATTTCAGATTCGGTAAGATGGGAATTGGAACGTTCGGGATTGCTGGTAATATCGGAACCGGATTTAAGCGGGGATTCGTCCATTGAAAGCCTTTATAAGGGTGATAAAATAGATGAAAACAGCCTGTTGAAACTGGCCCGGCAGGTTAAGGCCGATTTCGTAATAATCGGAGAGTTTACAACCAGGAACAGGGAAATATTGCTGGATTTTTCCTGGTACGATGTGGAAGAGGAGCGTTTCTCCGCCAGCTCCTCAAAGTTAGAAAAGGTCGATCTAATGCTTGATAGGGTTATTAGCGAGGCTGTTTCCGAGATTCTCTATGCAGTCCGGAAAAGGCTGGCCAATTTTTCCCGGTCCGAGTTTAAGAGACCATCTGAAGCGGAAGGAACAGCGCCGGCTTCGGTCTCTAAAGAATCTGAACAGCAGGATATATCGCGGCAGGACGAGATTAAAGCCGTTAAGGGAGAAACGATTGATACCCGCCCGGAGATGCAAATTCCGAGAGGTAAACATTTCGAGCTTTCAACCGGATTTGCGCCCTTTCTAGTGACCGGAGCGGCGAGCAAATACTTTAAAATAGGCTACCTGGCATCTCTCTACGGTAACTTTCGTATCGATTTAGGGACGGGCCAGTTGGGTATCGGCTGGTTTTCCGGGATTAATATTTTTGGGGCCGAGGGCGTTGTTGCCGCTACGGATAACCTGCTCATCCCCCTTGGGCTTGATTTCCGTTATATAATCGGTAACGGGCTCCCCCTGGGTCTATTTGTGCATATTAGCGGAGGTCCGGCGATTTTTATTGTGGATTCGACCTTAAAGGGGGGGCTTGTTAATGTGATGCCTTACGTAATGGGAGGAATAGGACTCAGTCTGCCGTTCAGCGATTTTTTCGGCATTGCGGTGGATACGAGTTATGCGGTTTTTTTTGAGCAATCAATTTTGATTATGGGGTTTACCCCGTCCGGGTATATATATTTGAGTTTTTAAAGATGGAGACTGTGGTGGGGAGGGATATATGCTGATAATACTTAAAAATCTTGTTTTTTTGACAACATTTAAGTCCATTGCGGTCGAAGGTCGTAGATGCCCGGCAGGGTACCGCAATGGGGACAAGAGAAAACGATTCTTATGGTTATCACGGCTTACTCGCAGTATGAAACTGCTGGTGCTTCCGGCAGCCCTCTTTTTCCTTTTACTCAATGGTTGCGATAATTTTATGCTTTCCGAGCTGCTGGACGGTGAGCTGGGCAAGGCGCTGAGCATCAGCCCGACTTCAACAGTGCTTCCTGCCTTTGAACAGGTTACCTTCCTGGCTGACGGCGGCGCGCCGCCCTACACCTTTGCCATCACTACGGCCGGTTCGGGCTCGCCCACGATAGGTGCCGGTACCGGTCTTTATATAGCCGGAGCAACCCCCGGCTCGGACACGGTCCGGGTCACGGACAGCGCCGGGGGGGTGAAAGATGCGGTAATTACCATAACCGCTTTTGCCGGGGCCCTGGGCCTCAGTCCCTCTTCCATAACTCTGAACGTAAACAGTAATGTCACCTTCACGGCTGTTGGGGGCACACCGCCCTATACCTTTGCCATAACTACGGCCGGTTCGGGCTCGCCCACGATAGGTCCCGGTACCGGTCTTTATATAGCCGGAGCAACCCCCGGTACCGATACGGTACAGGT
>CAZERV010000025.1:4624-6496 GCA_964514815.1 uncultured Spirochaetaceae bacterium
CCGGTACCGGTCTTTATATAGCCGGAGCAACCCCCGGTACCGATACGGTACAGGTCACAGACTTTGTAGTGACTACTGCCAACGCCACTGTCACCGTAACCAATATTTCCTCCAGCGTTGATTATACCGTACCTGTCACCAATTTCCCCGCCACCGGTACGGCAGGCACTGCCATTCCCGGGGGTTTCGATTTCACCATCCAAAACAGCGGCAGCGCCGCCGGCAGTCAAACCGTAACCTGGAAGGTCTATATTTCAGCCAATGGAATTCTCGACAGCGGCGACACGATAATTTCAAGCGGAAGCATCGCCGCCCTGGCCTCAGGAGGGACGAATGTCGTCCCACTTACCGGGACCTGGCCAGTTTTCGGCGGACCCTATTTTCTGATCGCCGAAGCCGTCGCATCCGATGATTTAACCACCGGCAACAATGTGTCCGGGGCCGGCGCCATTACCCTGAATCCGCCGAATATCGATTACTCAGTCACCGTGGTCAACAATACCGGCGGGACCACTACCGGGGCTGCAATTGCGGGAAACTTTACCGTAAATAACGGCGGCGCAGACAATGGCAGCCAACCGGTTTACTGGACGGCCTACGTATCTACCGATACTATCCTGGATGGAAGCGACCCTGTTATCGACTCCGGCAGCACTGCGGCTCTTAATGCGGGAGCCTCCTCGGGAGCCATCACTTTTTCCGGCACCTGGCCGGGAACTCCTGCCACCTATTACCTGATCGTGCAGGTCGCCGCCAGTGACGACGTCAACGGGGCCAATAACGATACGGCCGGCGCCGGCGTAGCAGTCAGCGCCCCACCGGCGCCGAATTACAATATCGCGGCCGCTACCATCCAGACCTCGGGCGCGCCCGGTGCCCTGTTCACTGCCGCCGGGGTCCATGATTTTACAATACAGGAAGTTTCGGGAAACGCCGGGAACCAGACCATAGACTGGGCGGTCTATATTTCCACGGATCAAATCCTGGACGGCGGGGACACATTGGAGGCTTCCGGAAGCGAGGCCGCGCTGGCCGGCAGCGGGTCTGTGGTGGTGCCCTTCGACGGGACCTGGCCGGGAGCAGGCAGATATTACTACCTGATAATAAAAATCACGGCGGACGACGACAGCGATCCGATTAACGACATGAGGGTCTCAAGCGTTATCTCCGTGCCTGTTTCATATACGGAGGGAGCGGAGGACAACAGCGATATTGGACCGACGCCCCCAGCGTTTACCGCGGCGGTTAGCGATTACGCCATCACCCTCAACGTCGACAGCCTGGTCGAGATAAATGGGACAATGGATACTTATGATCAATACGATACCTATAAATTCACGGCCGGTGCAGGTGTG
The DNA here is from genome assembly GCA_964514815.1 of uncultured Spirochaetaceae bacterium. Classification (GTDB taxonomy): domain Bacteria; phylum Spirochaetota; class Spirochaetia; order SZUA-6; family DRHE01; genus CAZERV01. Next base: position 5,980 of record CAZERV010000025.1, read on the forward strand.
AACAGTGTTGAGATCTACGCCACCTGGGCCACGGGATTCGATGATATCGACCTCTATTTATGGGACGAGTCCGGCGCCAACCTTTCTACGCTGCAAACAGGCACCAGCAGCGAGCCCTCATCCCCGCCCTGGACTATAACTGGCCTCACACCCGGCAACAATTACTACGTTGGTGTTAACTTCTATTTGGATCTTGATACTTCCGGCAGTGCCGGCCAGCCGTACAAGCTGTACCTTTATGGTAAACCTTGAGGATTATTGCCGACCCATCTCAGTTACAGTCCGCCCCTTCCCTACTCCCCTGCGGGGATGAAGACACTTGGGGGCGGCGGCTTCGGAACAAGGCCGCTTTTATCATTGCAGCAGGACCTGCAACTTATCGATAAACTTGAGAAATAGCTCCTTGTGGGAGGGTTCTTCATAACTGTCCAGAACGCCCGGGAGATTCTCTTTTCTTTCCCTGTTTATCAGGTTGTCCAATAGGGTATTGATATCTTCCAGGGTTGAATATTGACCG
>CAZERV010000025.1:6596-7846 GCA_964514815.1 uncultured Spirochaetaceae bacterium
GTTTATCAGGTTGTCCAATAGGGTATTGATATCTTCCAGGGTTGAATATTGACCGTCCTTCCTCTTTTGCTCACCGAAGGCCTCGAAGTACTGCTCCGTTTTATCGAAGTACTCTTCTGTTTTTTCGTAGAGCTCAGGATACTGTTCTCTAACAGGTTTGGAAGCAATGATCTCTTTTAAAAGCAGTTTTGACTCCAGCAGGGCGACGAGGGATTCCCGGGACTCTTCTGAAGATTGTTCTCTCTTAACTGAAAGCCTGGCGTATTGCTCGCGGGCGGCCCGAAGTCCATCCAGTATTGCTTTCCTTTCGGCTTCAGCAGCCTCTATTCGACTGGTACGGGCCGGCTCGTCCGCCGCTTTGAGCCTGTAACCGGCCTCCATGATCCGGGTAAGCATCCGGCTGACGGATTCCCTGTTTTCCTGGAGATACTCGAGGGCCCTGCCGTACCGTTCAACCGCCTTTTTATAGTCACCGGCCAGGTAAAAGGCGTTGCCGGAAGCGATGATCCCGCTCAGCTCCTGCCGCTCCTGTTCTGAAAACTTCTCTTCAATTTCTTTCAGTTTTGCATAGCCCAGCTCAACGGCAGGAATCTCGACCAGGGCTGAGAGATAGAGCTCCTGGGCGGCCGGGTAATCACCCTCCTCGAAACGGTTATTCCCCTGTTCGATAATCGAGGAAATAAGAGCAACAACGTCTACTGAATCCGGCCGGGAATCGAGGCCCGGTTCTTCACCGGCCGGCTCCATTTCAATAAGTTCCTCCAGGGAGCGGACAATGAACAGCTCTACCGGTAGCCTCTTTTGTATCTTCGGCAGAGCGGCAAACGAATCCTGATCAAGAAACTTTTTCAAGTTATCGAGATTCCGAAGCGCTTCATCGGGTTGGGCTGCTTTTATATTTTTATTAATTTTGTCATAGGAAGAGAGTATCTGGTCCAGGATGAGCTGTTCCCTCTCCTGCTGTTCCCGCATACGGTCGAGTTGCTCTATGGCGCCGCCGCGGTCCCTCTCCAGGGCGGTTTCTTTCTCCTCAAATTGGGCCTGGAGTGCCGCCTCGCGTCCTTCGAGCTCATCCTGGAGCCTTGTCTTTTCTATTTGCGTTTGGCTCAAAGTCTGCTCATACTCGTTGATCTTTGCATTCAGGGCGGCTTCTTTCCCGGCAAGCTCATCTTCAGCCTGCTTTTTCAATAATTCAAGCTGCCCCTCGTATTCCTTTCTTTTTTCAGCTTCAAGAGTAATTAGCTGCTGCT
>CAZERV010000025.1:7946-10936 GCA_964514815.1 uncultured Spirochaetaceae bacterium
CGGCGAGAAACGGAATCACCACTGTGGCCACCGATTTCCTGCTCTTGAAAAGTGAAGAAATCAGCAATTACGCCGGGAGCCAGTGGTCTTTATTAGTAGATAACAACCTGGAGAACGATGAGACCTTTCTCGAAGTTTCAAAATCTGCGGTTGAATCGTTCGCGCGGAATTTAATACGCAGCGAGACCGAGCTGATTTTTGCGGTGGATGAGCAAGTTACAGTAGTTATGCGCACCGGGGAAGTTATATTAAGCGAGGAGGAAACCGAAGCGATAAGCCGCCTTGTCTCGAGCAGGGCGGAAGGCTGGCAGCATATTCGGGTGGGCGGGGTGGAAAGGGTTGCCCAGGCAGCAACCTTCGATCCCTTTCACTGGCAGATCTTTGTCACGGAAATGGAGGATACTTTTTATCGGACCATCAACCAGATAATCCGGCAAACCGGCATCATTCTCTCCATTGCCCTGGTGCTGTCGATTATCCTTCTTCTGGCCTTTTCGAATTATCTTACCCGGCCACTGCGCAATGTAGTTGCAGCCATGCAGGATATAATAACCACCAACGACCTGTCAAAAAGAGTAGAGGTATTGTATGGGGACGAAACCGGGAAACTGGGGCATACTTTCAATCTTATGACCTCCGAGCTGGAAAATGCTTATGAGCAGATAAAAGGTTATGCTTTTAAAGCTGTGGTTGCCCAGACTAAGGAAAAGAAAATTCGCAATATTTTTCAGAAATATGTTCCCAAGGATGTGATTGACCAGTTCTTCGCCAATCCGGAGTCAATGCTGGTCGGGGAGAATCGAATCTTAGCCATTCTCTTTTCCGATATCAGGAGCTTTACCAGTATATCCGAACGCCTGCGCCCGGATGAAGTAGTGGAATCTCTGAACCAGTATTTCGCCTTGATGGTTGATATCGTCATGAGCCGAAACGGCGTTGTAGATAAATATATCGGCGATGCGATCATGGCTTTTTACGGGGCCCCGGTCCGGCACAAAGATGACGCCCTCCAGTCGGTTCTCTCCGGTTTAGATATGGTTGAGGCTTTAAAGGACTTTAACCGCTGGGAGGCTAAAAAGGGACGGCCGGAGTTTCGTATCGGTATAGGGATAAACTACGGCGGCGTTACGGTTGGGAATATCGGCTCAGAGAAGAAAATGGACTATACGGTTATCGGCGATATGGTAAACCTCGCCTCGCGGATCGAGGGTTTGACGAAGAAATACAAGGAAGAATTGATTATTTCGGAGTCCGTATACAGGAAAGTGCAGAATGATCTTCAATGCCGGCTCCTCGACAGGGTAGTGGTAAAAGGAAAGAGCCAGGGAATTCGTATATATTCGCCCCGAAAAAAGCTGACCTCGAAAGAGGAAAATGCCTGGAAATATCACCAGACCGGTTTGAAGCTTTACTACAACAAGGAGTTTAAAAAAGCGGCCGAGTATTTTCTTCAGGTTAAAACTCTAATGCCTGAGGACACATGTTCCAGGCTGTTTCTTGAACGGTGCAGGACCTATTTGAAATCACCTCCTCCTGCCGATTGGAAGGGTGTGGTCACGATATCGGAGAAATGAAATTATTGACAAACCGGATGGAAATGGAATATAGATAGTTATAGGCGATAAGGATTGAATTATGGAACGGAGAGAATCTACCCGAGAGGAATTGAATGCTGTAGTTCAAATATCTCTAAATGATAGAAATTTCAAATGCAATCTGATTAATTTATCAGAGATCGGCGCCCTGTTGAAAATAGATGCAAAGAAAGAAAACGATGTTTCAGACGAGGATTTGGGAGAAGAAGCGAAATTCATTATAAGACAATCCCCTTCAGCCGCTAGAGAGTACACGGGAGAAATTATTCGTCTTTTTTATAGAGATGATGAAGAATACATTGCCCTTAGATTTTGGGAAAAATATAAAGAACTGGATTAATGCGCCTTTATCTATTCCAGCTTCCTGGCGATAATTATGGTGGCTATACTTCCATCTGCCACAATACTTTTCATTTTCCCGGTTTTCAAGTCTTCGATCCTGATCTCCATGGACGGGCTGCCGTTCTTTATGAATGCTCTCGGTTCATGCTCGAAGATGAATTTGATTTTTTCATTGTCAAAGGCTTTTTCCCGGGCTGTTTTGTTGGCCTGTTGCTCTGCAAACTGGTGGACTACGGTCACCTGGCCGCCTGGAAGGGAGGTGTCTACCAAAATAGTAGCGAGTTTAGCCTGGGCGGAATAAATTGCCGCCGCTAATCCGGCCGGTCCTCCCCCCAGAATCAGGACGTCGCATTCCGTTTCAACCGGCCTGATACCCGCCTTAAGCTTCTCCGCTTTTTCCGGCGCCAGGGCTTCGGCTTTCTTAAGCATGCCCTCGGAGACATCGATTCCGTATACGAATCCTTTTCCCCCCACGGCATCGGCTAAGCGAAGCACATCGTTTCCCCTGCCGCTGCCGAGGTCGACACAGACTTCTCCCGGTTTCGCCTCACTATAACCGGCCGCCCCGCCGCAGGAAAGGCAGCAGGTTCCTGTGGAAAGCTCACCGTACCTGGCATCAATTGCTTCCAGATTAACGTTTCCGCTCTTGGATTCTCCTGTCATAGATTCTCCTCTAAATAGATCCATAGCTCCCCAGGGGCCGGTGCCTCCCGGTTTAAAGGGCAGCCTAAAGTATTTCAATTCCTTTCCGGACCGCGTTTAGCTGTTCCTCGTTCGGCCGGGAAATAAGCCGCCGCTCGCATTCGCTCCTGGCCTGTTCTATCCTTGCCAGGCATTTCCTTCCCCGGGGGGAAAGAAAGATGGAGAGGCAGCGCCGGTCCTCGGCCTTCTCGACTCTCTGCAGATATCCTTTGCCGATGAGCTTCTGGATTACCCGGCTGCCCCGGGAAGGAGAAAGATTGATCCTTTCGGCGAGCTCATTACAGCCGACTCTTTCTCCCGGCGGAAGAGTGAGGAGGCAGGCGATCTCTTTAGGGGTAAGGCCGCAGCTCC
>CAZERV010000025.1:11036-14522 GCA_964514815.1 uncultured Spirochaetaceae bacterium
GGCCGCAGCTCCATACCTGTTGACGTGCGTGCTGTGCATGTTGTGGGAGCCGTACCGGCACCGGCCTGAGCGTTGGTTAAAGGATTTACAGAAAATTAGAGACAAAAGATGTACAAATTGTAAGTTTTGTACATCTGTGATGTTCAAAATTTCTGGTCTTGAGGTAATGCGGCCGATCCCGGGCCGTGTTGACTCCTCCCGGATTCGCGTTTATTGTATTAAGCCATTATGGGAACCGGAAAAGAGAAATTCGATATTCTACTCCTCATAGCCCGTCCTGCGGCGGGGAAGAGTGAAATCATAAGCTATTTGAAAAAAATCGATGCCGCCGTTCGAGTTGAGAAGTTCCACATCGGGGAGTTAGACGAAATAGACGATTTTCCCATGCTCTGGGCCTGGTTAGAAGAGGACAGCATCTTAACTGAGATGGAAAAACCCCGCCTGCATACCACGACGAACGGTTATTTTAAAGAACCGCACCTCTGGGACCTGTTAATCCGCCGTATCTGCCTGGAATACAGGAAGCGGATCAATACCGATTCAGGCTACTATGACCGCTTTACCACCCTCATAGAGTTTTCCAGGGGCAGCGAGCACGGCGGATATGCCCGGGCTTTCAGCCGGCTTACACCGGAAGTCTACGAGCGGTCTGCGCTGGTCTATGTGGATGTTTCTTACGATGAGTCACTGCGCAAAAACAGGCGGCGATATAACCCGGAAAGGCCTTACAGTATTCTTGAGCACGGTCTTCCCGACGAAAAAATGGAACGGCTCTATCGAGAAATAGATTGGGAGGCTGTGAGCGCTCCCGATCCGGAATATATAAACATTCAGGGACACCGGGTCCCTTATGCGGTGTTTGATAACACGGATGATATCACAACCGCCCAGGGCGAGGCTCTGGGGTCGAGGCTCGAGCAGGCGCTGGGCCGTTTATGGCAGATATATCGGCTGGGAAGATGCTGATTTTCTGCCTGCTTTCCTTTATAAAATTAAGATAGTCCGAACGGGTCACGATGCCTACCACCCTCTCTCCTTCCATAATAGGGAGGTGGCCGATATTGTTGGTAAATAGCAAAGTCTCGATCTCCCTGATAGTTGTCTTCGGCCGGCCGGAAATGACTTTTCTGGTCATATAGGCCTTGACCGGGGCATGCATCTGCTCGGCCTTGCGCCCTTTCATGATATCCCTCAAGGTCATGAAACCGGCCAGCTTTCCCGCTTCGTTTATGACCGGAGCGCCGGTGTGGCTGATCTCCTCAAGAAAAATAGAGGCTTCCATCAAGCTCCAGTCCTCCCTTATAACGGAAACATCCTTAGACATGATCCGGCTGGCTGTGACCGCAGGTATCAGGGCGGTCTTGAGATATTCTTCCAGGGTTTCATAAACGAGCCGGCCCGGCTCGTTCTTAAACAGAGCCGAAGCTGCCTGGGCGTGCCCGCCGCCTCCGAAGATTTTGAGAATCTTGTTAACGGCAATGACTTCCTTCTGGCTGCGGGCTATGACCAGCGCTTGATTTTCTTTCCTGAAGGCAAAAACGGCGAAAAAAGCGTCCGGATTTTCCACTTCAAAGATCTTCTCCGCCACCGCAGCCAGGCCGCCGACCTGTTTCTCCAACTCCATATAGCTCAGGATAATGAAATGCCCGTTAAAATCCTTGTACACCAGGCGATTCAACAGATCATGGAAAAGGGTTAGCTGGTGCTCCTCTTTAAGGGATTTCAAAAAAGTCATGACCAGCTTCAGGGAAGCCCCTTTTTGTATGAGAAACGAGGCAACCTGAAAATCAGCGCTTTGGACATTTTCATGGCTGAAATTGCCGGTGTCGGCATAGATGCCGGTCAGGGCAATGGTCGCCTCCTCCGGCGAGACGCTGATCCCTCTTTTCAGGAGCTCCATTCCCAGCAGGGTAGTATTGGCGCCGCAGTCATCTTCGTGGATTTCCGCGCCCTCAATGTCTGCCGTGTCCGAAGGGTGGTGATCGAAAATCTCGATCACTGCCTTCTCCGGCCTGATATACTTAAAATTCTCTTTCACCCGCGCCTGCGAGCGTGTATCGACAATCACTATTCGCTCAATTTCCTCGTCTTTCAATTCTTCTATGGGTAGGAAGTTAAGCTGGTTCTGGTAAAGATTGTAAAGATTGCGGGCCACCGGATGGATCAATCTGCTTTTTACCAGGCGATGGTCGGGAAAGAGGCACCGGGCAAGAACCATGGACCCGATGCAGTCCAGGTCCATATTGCTGTGTCCGATGATGACATTCACTTAGCAAAGATTACCAGCAAGTGCAAGACTTCGCAAGGCGGCGATGAAATACCTTTGATCAGTCTCTTTCCTTCCAGAATCCCCGCCGGATGCGGAGAAGATTCCCCTCCCAACTGATTATCCCTTGCTTTTTCAACCGGAAAATAAGCCGGGAAAGAGTCTCGGGAATTGTGCCAAGGGCCGAAGCGATATCTTTCTTGGATAAAGTGATCGAATATTCGTCTTTTTCTCCGTACTGCTCCCGAAGAAAGTGGAAAAAGCGTTCCTCCACATCATGGGCCGCCAGGTAGAAGATGCGCTCGGTCAGGTAGCGCTGCTTTTTCATTAGCATACTTATGAAATCGTTTCTGAAAGATTCATTGGCCAGGAGGCAGTTGATCTGAAGCTTAGGGATTATAAAAACCAGACTCTTCTCCAAAGCGATCGCGCTGGCCGGATAAACTGTCTTTTCAAACTGGATGACCTCTCCGAATATCTCTCCCTCTTTAATGACCTTGATCACCATCTCCCTGCCGTCGGGGGCAGATTTAAAAATCCGGATGCTGCCGCAGGCAAGAAGATAGATCGTCTGTCCTTCCTGGCCTTCTAAAAAGAGGATTTCCTTCTTTTTTACCCACTTCGGGATGCAGATTTCCGCCAGGGTGTCTATGTTTTTTTCAGAGATGCCCTTGAAGAACTCGGTCCTGCTTAAGAATTTCTTAATGTCCATAAATACTTACTATAATTGAATTATAACTAAATTTGACCATAAAAATAACGATTTCTTGATCAGGGTCAAGGTTTTTTGAGAAGAAATGTTTGATTTTATAGAAGAACAATAATTCTGAATAATAAAACCTGGGGGGTTAATAAGCATGAAGCGAAAGATCATTCTAATCGATGAGGAACTTTGCAACGGATGCGGGCTGTGCATTCCGAACTGTCCCGAAGGGGCGCTCCAGATTATAGACGATAAGGTTCGGCTGGTGAGCGATCTCTTCTGCGACGGTCTGGGGGCCTGCCTGGGCCATTGCCCGGAGGGAGCTATTACCGTTGAGGAAAGAGAGGCGGAGCCCTACGATGAGAGGAAAGTCATGGAAAACATCGTAAAGCAGGGGGAAAACGTGATTCGAGCTCATCTGAAACATTTAAAAGAGCATGGAGAGACCGGGTATTTGAATGAAGCCCTTTCCTTCCTGAAAGAAAAGAACCTGGAATCCCATCAACCCTACCCCCCT
>CAZERV010000025.1:14622-33005 GCA_964514815.1 uncultured Spirochaetaceae bacterium
ATGCCGGCTGCCCGGGAGCCCGGGTTATCGATTTTTCCCAGCAAAAAAGCTCAAGCGGTTTCCAGGCGGGCGGTTGGCCATCCGAGCTCCGCCAGTGGCCGGTCCAACTGCACCTCCTTCCTGCCTCGGCTCCTTACCTGGAGGACAGCGACCTTCTCTTATGCGCCGACTGCGCGGCTTATGCGGCGGGGGATTTTCATAAAGATTATTTGAAGGGCAAGACCCTGGCCATCGCCTGTCCGAAGCTCGACAGCGGCCAGGAGATCTATCTCGAAAAGCTGACTTCAATGATTGATTTTGCCAAAATAAAATCCATTACCGTGATGACTATGGAGGTCCCCTGCTGCCGGGGACTCCTCGAGCTTGCCCGCCGGGCGGTCTCTAAAGCGGACCGGAAAATCCCCATAAACTGGATTATGCTCGGCATTCAGGGTGAGATCATCCAGGAAGAGGCGGTATCCTGGTGCTCTGTCTCTGTCAGATATTAGAGGCAGCGGTAGGGTCCTAAGGTCTTAACCAGGCTGGGAGGCACGTGAGCGTGCAGCCGGGTGCCGGAGGATCCGTCCCGGTACCACTCCACCGTGCCCTGCTCAAAGACCCTGCTTTTTAAGGCGCCGTCTTTATACGGAATCTCAACTTCTACGGGAATCATCTCCGCTTTCAAGATCCGTTCTATCCGGTTGAGAAAAACCGGAATCCCCTGGCCGGTGAGAGCGCTTACGGCAATAGACCTGTTCTCTCGTCCCTGGAGTATCCGGGCATCTTCAGGCGCCCGGTCGATTTTATTCCAAACCGAGAGAGTCGGCTTGTCCGCCACGCCGAGATCGGATAATACCTTTTGTACGGTCAGGACCTGGGCTTCCGCCTGGGGGTGAGTGATATCGATTATATGAAGCAGCAGGTCCGCCTCATCTATGCCTTCCAGGGTGGCCCGAAAGGCCGCTACAATATTAAGGGGAAGCTTTTTGATAAAGCCTACGGTGTCTGTAATCAGGACTGAGGTCCCACTGGGAAGTCTCACTCTCCGGGTAGCGGGGTCCAGGGTGGCAAAGAGCTTATCGGCTGTTACAACTCGACTGCGTTGGGAGACGCTTAAAGCATTCAGCAGGGAGCTTTTCCCCGTATTGGTATAGCCGACCAGGGCCGCCGTTTTGATGCCTCCCTTCTTGCGCCTGCGGTAGTGAGTGCGCCGCCGCCGCCGGACCTCCTCAAGCTCCTGCCTGAGGACGGCGATGCGCCGTCGGATCCGGCGGCGGTCCGATTCCAACTGGGTCTCCCCGGGGCCGCGCAGCCCCACGCCGCCCGCCACCCCGGCGGCGCTTCCCCCGGCCTGACGGACCAGGTGGCTCCACAGACGGGTCAGACGGGGCAGCCGGTATTCATGCTGGGCAAGCTCCACCTGAATCTGCCCCTCCCGGGTATGAGCGTGCAGGGCAAAGATGTCCAGAATGAGTGCGGTCCGGTCAATCACCTTTACCTCATCCCCCCAAAGCTTTTCCAGGGTGCGCTGCTGCCCGGGGGAGAGCTCATCATCAATGATGACCGTCCGGGCGCCGGCGGAATCTAAGGCTAAGCGAATCTCTTCCGCCTTTCCGGAGCCGATATAGGTGGCTGGATTGGGATGATCGAGGCGCTGGCAGGTGCTGCCGACCACGGTGAGCCCTGCCGTTCGGGCCAACTGGGCCAGCTCCTGAAGGGATTCTTCAGCGCTCCACCGGCTGTTCGATTTAAAAGTCTCCAGGCCGACCTGGTAAGCTCTTTCCATATTCAGATGTAGAATTTCATGAGCTGCAAAAAATAATAGAGTTGTTTATAGACTGAAATAAGCATCTTTCTAATATCCTGGTCCGTATGTCCTTCCAATTCCTTCCAGTTTAAGATAAGTGATGGGTGTTTCTTCGTATAGTCTTCCATGACCTGTTTCAGAACCTTTCCCAGGGTAATGCAGTTCTGGCCGGACCTGATAATCATCGCCTGGGCCTGGTCATTGATTTTTTTAATCGTCTGGCGAAGATAATTCATCATTTGCTTGTCCCGGTCAGCCTTGTAGATGGTGTTTTGCACCTTCTTCCCCTGTTCTCCGTCTTCAGCAAGGGACTCATCGAATATGGTGATTTCGTCGGAAATCTTCAGGAGTTGGTGGAATGATTCGGACAGCATCTGGGAGGGGGCGTTATCCGTCCACTGGCCGGGGATCAGGAGAAGATCTACGACCTGACGGACATTCTTCTTAACATAGTCCAGGAGAAAAGCCTTTAAATAATTCAGGGGAGTAACGAATGTATACCCGCCGAGCATTTTCTTGGAAAAAGGTATATTTGCCTTTTCCGTGTAATTAACCAATCTGGAGATTGAGGGAGTTCCGAAGATCTGAACGGCAAGATTGTCGATTTTTTTCGTTCTCCGTTCCCGCACGATTTTCTGGATCGTCAGCTCGGTATTCATTTTTATTTTTGACAGGTAGGCTTCTACGATTTTTTCCTTAAATATCCCCGGTTTCGGTTTGTAAAAGGGATCTCCGTCTATGAGCTGGATTATCATTACCAGCTCATTCGTCCTTTGTACCTGGCGGAGCAACTGGAGAAATTTTTTCCAGGCATCCCGGGAGATGGCCTCCACTCCACGGTATTCACTCAGCACCTCCAGAACCTGGTTCCATTTGGCACCCGGATCAAAAGTCTGCAGGGTTTCCAGAAAATCCTTTAATTCATCATTTATATATTGGGCGTTGATGGCTTCAAAACGAGGGTTATAGTTGAACGCCCCTTCCTGTAAACGGGATTCGAATTTTTTTAGAAAAAAGTAATAATCGAAATTGATCATGGCAAGCAGGATGGAGAGCAGTTTGTAATTGTTATTGATTTCATTGATCGTGTTGATATCGAAAAATGAGAAGAAAGATTTAAGCTCGGTCTTTAATTCCTCTGTCAGTTTCCCGGGATCCGCCTGGTGGGCGCGTTCCCTGATCGATTCTTCCGACATTCCTTCTTTGAGCTCCGTCTGCTCCTTACTGAAGGAGCCTTCAATAAGAATGGATTTCAAAGCGTTTGATGTATCGGCGTGGCCTAACAAGGCCTGAGCCGGTCCCAGGGTCTTGTAAAACTCGAAAAACAACCTGGCCAGTCCCGGTTCCGCCAGACCTCCCTTGGGATTGAAACGCCTGGTCTTCAGTCTTTTAAGATTTTTAGCAATATCCTTCAACAGGCGCTTTTTTTCTTTTTCCGGGTCGGAGCTGCCGAGGAGGAACGAAAATAGCTGCTGAAAAAACCCACCCGGGGGAGCAGGTACTTTCTCCCCCTGTTTGCTGATCCGGCTCTCGGGCTCTTGCATGCTCATGATTATAGGTTATGGCAAAATAAGGGCGCTGTCAATGAAGGTTTTGCCCGATCGGTTTTCCCGCTTTCATTGTACCCTGGTCTCTTTTGAGATATAGTGAATTGCGGTGAAGTCATCCACCTTCTTATTTTGCAGTTTAATGATTTTAATTTCAGGCCTGAATACTACCGCGCTTCTCTACGGTGAGTGGAAGACGGTAAAAAACGATTCATTTACCGTCTTTTACCCCTCGGGAAACGAAATCCGGGCCCTGGAAGTTCTCGGCCTGCTGGAGTTTTACCGGAAAACGGTCGAGGAGCTGACCGGCAACAGCAGCAAGAGTCTTTCCGTGGTGCTCGAAGACCCGGGCGCCATGAGTAACGGGTATGCCGATCCGCTTTTTCACCGCGTTCACCTGTTCACTTACCCGCCTTCTTCGGGAGAGCTCGGCTTTACCCAAAACTGGTGGAGCCTGGTCGGGGTCCATGAATATACCCATCTGCTCCATCTAACCAATTCCGGCGGTTTTCCGTCCTTCCTGACTTTCCTTTTCGGCTCCTATCTATCGCCAAATATATTTCAGCCGGGCTGGATGTCCGAGGGAATCGCCGTTTACAGCGAATCCCGGCTCTCACCGTTTTCCGGAAGGCTGAATGACGGCACCTACGATGCTTATCTCGGCGCGCTGGTCAGGGAAGACAGGTTTCCCTCTCTCGTTGAAGCCACCTATGCGCCGCTTTCTTTTCCGGGCGGCAGGGGAGTCTATCTTTTCGGCGGTACCTTTTTTGACTATCTATCCGGCGCCTATGGAGAGGAAAGTTTTTCCAGGTTTTTCAAGAGCTTTGGGTCCTCAATCCTTTCCTATCTATCGCCCTTTATTCCTGCCCTGGGCATTGACAGGACTGCCGGGGAGATCTACGGCAAATCCTTTCCGGAGCTGTGGAAGGAATACCGGGCCGCGGCGGAAGAAAGGTTCAAAGACTCATACCAGGAGGGAGAGCCGGTCACAGATCATGGCTGGTACGTGGAAGATCCCCTGGTTCTGGACGGAAAACTCTTTTTTAAACGGTCCTACCCGGTCAAGACCGCTTCCTTCCTGGAAAGATGGCGTTATGAGCTTATTGAGCTTGATCTTTACACCGGGAAGGAATCTACCCTTGTTTCTTCGCCGTCTCCTTTTACGAGCCGGCTCGTTAGCCGGGAGGGGAAGCTCTACTACGCAACGCTGGACTTGAAACCCGGTTTTGCTAACTATCAGTACAATTCCTACGGCTTCTGTTCGGTGCTTCATGAGTATGATCCGGCGGCGGGCCGGGACCGGTCCGTATTCAGGGAGCTGATCAGGGGTTTCACCGTGATCACCGGCGGTGAAATTCTTTTTTCCAGGGATCGAGAAGACACCTTTGGCTCCCGGCTTTACCGGTTAAAGCGGGGAGATGGGGAAACTCCGGAGCTCCTTTTTGAGACCGATTACCTGATCAGAGAGATCCTGGCCGATGAAAATGGCCTGCTTTACCTGTCGGCGCGCCGGGACCGGCAGAGCTTCAGTCTCTATACCCTGGACCTCAATGGCCTGGATTTGCGAGCCCGGACCGGGAGATCACCAGACCGGGAGAGCGGCACATTGAATCCTCTGCTCGAGTCCTCTTACTCGGAGGGCGGCTTATACCTTTCCGGGGAGAAGCTGTTTTTTTCAGCCAACTACGGCGGGATCTATTCTATTTTCTGCTATGACCTGGAGGAAAACCGGCTTTCCGGATTAACGGATAGCGGCTACGCTTCCTCGCCGGCCTATGACCGGGAGAGCGGCCGGTTGTACTTCGTCGGATTGGGTTCGGAAGGCTACGATATCTACCGGAAGAAGGCTCGTTTTCAGGAAACGCAGGTGCCTGACTATACTGCTCACCCAGACCGGGACAATACTTCGCCGGCCTTCTCTCTACCGGCTGACCCTCAACCGGCGTACTCTCTATCGGCCGGCACTCAACCTGTAGCCGTCCCGCCCGGGCTGCCCGAAAATGAGATTCGCCGCGGCGGCTATTTCGATAACCTGCTTACCCTTTTCCCGAAGGTGTTCTATCCTGTTTTTTCAGCCGTTATAACCCCGGATTTCAGCCTGGTGGATATCATGGCCGGAGCCGGAATCATGGGTGTCTCCGCTTTGGGAGATTTTCAATATACGTTCGATGGAATGTACAATTTCACCGGAAAACGGCCGGAGGTGGAGTTTTCCTTAAACACGCTCGTTCTTTCTCCCCTGCTTTTTTCCGTTCGTTTTTCTACCATGGGCTGGAACTCCCTGGAGGCGGCCCTGGAAGCGGCCCTGGAGCTCCCCCTGTATAAGAGCCTGTCCGCCGGATTTTCCTCGCTTTCCCTGGGTTTATCGGGAGAGCTCTTCAGGGATGATTTTTCCAGGAAGCAGATCGAGCCTTTTTTTAAAACCGGCTTTCTCTACCCCTATTTACAGCTTTCGATATTCTTCGGTTTTCCTTTTGAACGGAAAGAACTGGGCTCATCCATGGACCTGTTTGCCCTGGTGCTGGGCACGATTTTAACTAAACAGCTCTGGAACACCGAAGTGAAACTGGGTATGACCGGTGTTTATGATCTGGGTGCGTCCTACTGGGTCCTGCCAGTGTTAAGAGGATACGGAACAGGGTTAATCTGCCGGGCGGGCGCAGTGTTGAGCCTCGATTATTCGATCCCGCTCTTTAAGATTAGAAAGGGGTTATGGAATCCCGCTCTTTTTCTGGGAGATTTTTTTATAAATCCCTTTTTTGATTTCGCCCTGAATGATAACCTGGAATACCGGTTTGCCGGGGGACTTGAGATTCACCAGGAGATAAAAGGCCTGGCCCTGGCTGCGGGCGTTCCCATTGATTTGAGCGCCGGGGTTGCCGTTAATCGGGAAGGTGTGTGGAGCCTGCGTTTTGCCCTGCGGGCTGCCGTGGGGGAGGGCTTTTTCAGCCGCAATAAACCGAGGAGGATGTAGATGAAACAGGAAACAGGCTATCTTGAGGCCGAAGACGGAAAGGAAATATTTTACCGCTTTCTGGTCCCGGAAGAGCCGGCCGCGGCCGTGATCGTTCTTCACGGTATTGCCGAGCATTCCGGCCGCTACGAGCACGTGATAAATTACCTGGGGAGCAGGGGATACGCCGCCTTTGCGCCGGATCACCGGGGTCACGGCCGGAGCCCCGGGGTTGCAGGGGATATCCGGAGTCTGGAGAAGGTCCTTTCAGACATTCGCCTGCTTCACCGGACTGTTTTACAGAGCATTCCTGGAGCGCCCGTGTTTATGCTGGGCTACAGCATGGGCGGCCTGCTGGCCCTCCTATATGCCCAACAGTACCAGGAAGAGCTCAGGGGAATGATCCTCTCCGCTGCCACCGCCAGGGTGCCGGAGTTTGTCTCTCCGTTCCTGGTAAGAATCAGCGGTATTGTGGCCAGGCTCTTTCCGCTTCTTCCTATGCAAGACTTCGACTATACCCAGATCTGCGGGGACCCGGAGGTGATCGAAAAGATAGAGGAGGACCCTCTTTATTATAAGGGAAAGATCAGGGCCCGCACCGGCTTTGAGCTGCTTGAGGGTATGAAGAAGGCCGAGGGGGGCCTGGCCGGACTCAGCCTGCCCGTCCTGGTCCTCCATGGGGGAGGGGATGTCACTGTAGAGCCTGAAGTCTCGGAGCTGATTTTCCAGAAGATAGCCGGCCGGGACAAGACCAAAAAGATATTTCCCGGCCTGAAGCACGAGATCATGAACGAGCCGCAGAAACAGGAGATACTCGAGCTGATCGGGGATTGGATCCGGAAAAGAATATCATGATCGGCGGGCAGGATTTGCTCCGCCTGTTTACGGCCTTTGGGTTTCATAGAGCGCGGATCTGTAAACCGGAAAACCTGCCCGCCCGGTTTGCCTTCTATAGAGAGATAGCCGGGCTCGGCCGGGGCTCTTTTGTGCTCGGCGCCCTTTCCTGCTACAGGCGGGAAGCGGACGATCTCTCTGCACCCGGCGATCCGCACGGGCTGATCTCTCCCTTTGCCAGGCGGAATTACTATAAAGAGGCGGTGCGGAGGCTTAAAAAGATTGTCCGGGAAATCTCGAAGGCTTCCTCCCTGGCGAAACAGGCGGTGAGAATATTCTGCAACTCCCGCCTCCCGGAGAAAGCCCTGGCCGCTGCCTGCGGGCTGGGCTTTTACGGTAAGAACGGGCTGGTAATCTCCCCCGGCCTGGGCTCCCTTTTTATAATCGCCGGCCTCTTCCTTCCCCTGGACCTGGAAGCGGATGTTCCTCCGGCCGGCTGGGCGGAAAAAGGAAAGATGTGTGGGACCTGCCGGGCCTGTATCGAAGCCTGCCCCGTCGGGGCTCTTAAGAGACCGGGAATCGTGAGCAGGAAGCGCTGCTTTCAGACCCTGGCTTCTAAAGCAGTCGACTTCTCTCCCGGCTCAAGGAAAGCCTGGGCCTTCCGTTTATACGGCTGCCAGACCTGCCAGGATGCCTGCCCCTTCAACAGGGACCTAACCCTTGAAACCGAGACGGAGCTGGGCCTCCTGGGCCCCAGCATCTCTTTGAAAAAGATACTCTCTTTAAGCGGACCTCAGGTTAAAGAGTTTTTCCGGGGAACGCAGTTGGGCCTTTCCTGGGTGGAGGCGGCGGCCATCCGGCGAAACGCGATCCTGGCTGCAGGGAACAGGAGGGATCCGGCCTTAATTCCGGAGCTGGAAGTTTTCCTGGAGCGGGAAGATACCCTGCTTAAGAACTCCGCCGGGTGGGCTCTTTCGGAAATCCGGGCTTGATCGTGAAGATGACATGGAAGAGTGGAAGCATAATCTGATCTTTCTCTGGATATCTCAGTTCTTCTCGGTAATCGGGTTCAGCTTTTCCCTGCCCTTTGTTCCCTTTTATCTGCAGGAGTTGGGCATCAGCGGCCAGGAAGAGCTCAGGATCTGGAGCGGCCTGTTTGTTTCCGCCGCCGGCCTCCCCATGGCCCTGGCCATGCCGGTCTGGGGAATCCTTTCGGACCGCTGGGGCAGGAAGCTCATGATCCTGCGTGCCAACCTGGGGGGCGCCGTGATACTGCTCGGTATGGGGCTGTCCACCGGTCCGGGGATGCTGCTCGCTTTTAGGATCATTCAGGGCTTCTTTACCGGCACGGTAACGGCCAACCTGACCCTGGTGGTATCGAAGACGCCCGACAAAAAAATCGGATTTGCCGTCGGGGTCATGAACTCGGCCGTGTTTGCGGGCAGCGCCGTCGGCCCACTCCTGGGGGGGCTCTTTGCCGACCTTTTCGGCTATAGAGCCGGTTTTTTCATCGCCGCGGTATCGATGATTGTCTCGTTTTCAGTAGCCCTCCTGTTCGTGAAAGAAGATTTTAAGCGCAGGAATATAATCTCTTCCATCCCAACCTTAAAAAGAGTGAAGTATTTCCTCCTGGAAAGCGGGATTCTTTTTATCATCGGTCTGATCTTTCTCCTGGGTTTTTGCCGGTATATGCAGAGGCCCGTATACCCCCTGTTTGTGAAGGAGATCGCCGTACCGGCTTTAGGGGTCGCCACCCAGACCGGGATGCTGAACGCTTCCGCCGGGGTAGCTGCCTTTCTGGCCAGTATTCTGATTGGGAGATTGGCCGACCGGGGAAAGCCGGCCGTTATAGGCTCGATCTGCGCCGTCCTGGCGGGAGTTTTCCTGATTCCGCAGGGCTATGCTTCGAATGTGTGGCGGTTGATTCCCCTGCGCTTTCTTTCAGCATTCAGCGCCGGAGGCATCGATCCGATTCTGAATACTATTCTGGCCCGCCGGGTGCCCCCGGAGAGGAGGGGAGCGGCTTTCGGGCTGGCCGGCAGCGCCAAATCTATAGGCTGGTCCCTGGGATCTCTGCTGGGCGGTATTATCGCCGCATATTCTGGATTCAAGGCCGTATTTCTGGCCGGGGGAGCTTTCTTTTTTCTTACTTCTCTTTTACTGGCGCTGAGCCGGGGGAAAAGGGCGGAAAAAGCTTAGCCGGCCTTTCGGCAATGCCTGCCTTAAGCTCCTTCATGGGCTCACAGTTTGTACGATACTCCGACGATGAGCTCCAGACCGGAATAATCCAGTTTTACGTTCCGGAGATAGGCGGGGATAGCCAGGCCGGCGTCGGCGTCGGCGTTATAGGTGCCGCTGAAGTTCATGTCCGCGCCGCCGAGATAGTAGAGAGCTCCGGCTGAAATTCCTATTTTGCCCTGGATGTAGTAGGTGAAGGTGCCTCCGAAGACCCAGCCCCAGCCCAGGGTCCCGTCATAGCCGAAATCGGAGGTCACGGAATTGCGTCCTTCCCGGCCGGCTATGTAACGGTCCAGGGTACCGGCCATCAGGCGGGGGTCGATGTTGTAGAAGCCGAATATGCCGCCCCTGGCAGTAAGCTCAAAATTGCCGATCGGAAGAATCAGTTTTAAAAGCAGGGAGCCAAGTATTGAGTTGGTCGGGCCGACAACCGGCCCTCCTGTTTCTATTACATTGTTGTTTGCGTCCTTGATGCCCATTCCGCCGATGTTGTAAAAGGAAAGATTACCGGCTACACCGATATAACGGCCGAAGTTTACCCCGATATCCCGGAAAGATAAGGGAGAGACCGGGTTAGAAAAATAGCCGTTTCTGGGAATGAAATAAGACAGGCTGATCCCGATGCCGTGGGCGGAAAACAGGCCGATTGAAAGAAGCAATGAAATAATAATGATTGTTTTATACTTTTTGTTCATATTTTTTTGTTGAAAGAGATAAAAATCATCTGGTCGGTTTCTACCAGACTTCCCGCAGATTTACCTTTACGTTCTCGAGGCCTTCGAAATCGATTTCGTCGTGATACTCCCCGGCTTCCCGGTACCGGCCTTCCCGAAGGAGGTATTTGGAAACAGTCTGGCTTTTAGGGTCCACCAGCCAGTACTCGGGAACGGCGGATTTCTGATAGAGGTCCGCCTTGAGCTCCCGGTCTTTCTCCTGGGTGGACTCGGATAGGATCTCCACCACCAGATCGGGCGGGCCGATCACCTTTGCAGGAGAAATAATCGACTGCCGGGCCGCCAGGATTACCAGGATATCCGGTTGAACGATGTCTATCTTGGAGAGCTGGTTGTCCGTGGGAGCATCAAACACTACACCCAACTTTTTAATTTCTATCTGTTCGTAGAGTTGGAACTGGATGCGGCGGGAAAGGGTCTGGTGATAGGTGCTCGGAGCTGGAGTCATGTAGTGCTCTCCGTCTATGATTTCATGAATTTTTCCGTCATCGGGGAGAAGGACATAATCTTCATAGGTGAATATCGCCATAATCTTTGCTTCAATTATAGTTTTTTAGAGAAGCATGGTCAACTTTAACTTTTTACCTTATCATGAAAAAATGATGAGCTCTATGAATAATACGCTTTTTATCTGGGAGACCCATGGACTGCACGTCGGGACAGGCCGGGATCACGTGAAACATGGAATTGATGATGAGGAGCAGGTCATTGAGAACGCCATAAAGCTCGGCTCCGCGTCCATTACCTTTGTCATTCACACCCCCCGCCTTACCTCTTTCCGCTATCAGAGTGAGCGGGACACGGAAATAAAGTTCATCCGCGGAGATTCTTCCTATTCTAGATATGCCCGCAGGATGGAAATGCTTAAAGAAAAATTCCGGGGAAGGATCGCCATCCGTTTCGGCATTGAGCTTGAATGGATGGGTTCCGGGCTTGGACTCCAGTGGAGCCGCTCCAAGCTCTTTCAGGCCCATGGAACCGATTTTGTAATCGGCTCAAACCATTTTTCCCCGGAAAAGATACCTTACGACGGCTCGAAGGAGGATACGAACCGTCTCATTCGCCTGAGGGGAGGGATCGAGCCTTTCTGGGCCGGCTACCTGGATGAAATGATCGAGATGGTGGATGTTTCCCGGGACATGATTCAAGTTGTCGGTCACCTGGACCTGCCGAAGATCTACGCCCCGGTGCCCGAAGCCATGAAGGATATCGAACATTCTTCCCATTACCTGGCCCGCCGGGTCTGCACCCTGCTGGAGATGATCAGCGATCTCAGCCTGGCCCTGGACTTGAACATGGCGGGCCTCAGAAAAGGCTGTGGAGTTTTTCCGGATCCTCATATCCTGAAACAGGCCTGCCGGCTGGGCATCCCCATTGCCATCGGCACCGATGCCCACACCCTGGCTGAAATCGGCAAGGAGAATCAGACAGTGCTCCGGCAGGCCAGAGAGGCAGGCTATAAGTATTATGTTTCTTTTTCCAGGGGCATACCCGAGAAGAGACCGCTTAACAGGGGGGAAGATTGGCCGTTTAAGATACTCAACCTGGGAACGGAAATGCTGAAACGTCGCTTTGAGAGAGAGCGGCGCCTGGAAATGCCCAGATATTCCTTTGGCGGAACATTCAAGTGCCTGCAGGAGGATTTCCCGGATTCCGCCTCCCTGGGCAGTTTCAACGCCATCAGGGTCCGGCGGGATGATCGCTCCGTCACTTTAAGCGACCGTCTTCCGGATCCCGTTTCAGCTTCCGGTCTCAGCCCGGCGGACGGCAGCCGGGAAGGCAAAGTCGGCGCTAACCCGCTGGCCGGCGGAATTTCTCCGGCCGTCAACAGCGGGCCGGAGCTAACCTGTCTCTATTCCCATCATACCGATACCCCGGGCACTCTTTCCATCCTATTCAACACCCTGGCCTCGGAAGAGATCAATGTCGATACGGCCTATCTTAATTCCCTGGCCGACGGAACAGCCACGGCCTTTCTGACCCTGAGCGGGCCGGCCGAGAGAATCAAGGAAGCGGCGGATTTTGTTATGGGCACCGCTTCCGACCGCTTCTTCAGGATCGACCCCGAGGTGAATAACGACCTGCCTCGGGTCAAAAAAGCCCGGGTCTATCTGCTGGAAGTGGACGGTGTGTACCTGCCCATCCCCATTTCCCGGCAGATGATAATCACGGTCCACAATAACCGGCCCGGGGTTCTTTTGATCCTTCTTTCCGCCCTGGCCTCCCGAAACGTTAATGTGCTGGACCTCCAGCTTGGAGAGCGGGGAGACCGGGGGTTTGCGGTCCTGGGCGTTGAGGGCGATGAGAATGAGATCTCAGCAGTGCTTCCCAGGCTTGGCCCCCAATATTACGAGGCTTCTCAGATCGTTCTAAACAGCTTTGAAAAAATAATTTGAGAAAGTCTAAAAAAGTTTCAGCGCACTTCTTTCCGGGCCAACTTCCGGTTCGTGCCGGCAGCCCAGAAAAATCCTAGAAATGCACTCAGGAGATTTCCAAGCGCCATCCCGATCCATACTCCTTTAAGCCCTATCAGAACGGATAACAAGAAGGCCAGGGGGATGGCAAAGATGATGATTTGAGCCAGGCTCAGGAAGAGGGACTTGAATCCCATGCCCAATCCTTGAAAAAAACTGGAAAAGATCAGCCGGCCGGCCAGAAAGGGAAAACCCAGGCTGAAAATGATGAGCAGGTTTTTCCCGATCTTAATTACTTCGGGATTACTGGAAAAAACTCTGGTGAAGAACCCAATCCTTGAGATAAAAATCAGGGCGAAGACGGTCATAAGAGCCATGCTTAAGATGAGCGCGCGATTGATGATCGCTTTTACTCGCTCCGTGTTTCGGGCGCCGAAGTTCTGTCCGGTCATGGTCAGGGTTGCACCGGCAATTCCCAACAAAGGCAGAAAGGCGATCTGTTGGTAAGTAAAGCCCATGGTAAAAGCGGCCTTGGCCAGGTCACCATAAGGCCTGATTATGATAAAGAGCAGGCTCAGACCGAGTGAATTGGTCAGGTGAGAGATAATGGTAGGCCCTCCGACCCCGAAAATGCCGCGAATATAATCACTTTTAAAACGGAAATTCTTGATATCGAGCCTGATGATATTTTTCTTACTCAGGAGAGCGGCGGCCAGCACGATGCTGCTGACTGCCTGTCCGGTTACGGTGGCAATCGCGGCTCCCTTAACCCCCAGGGCGGGAAAAGGACCAATTCCAAAAATCAAAAGCGGATCCAAAAGGATATTGACCAGGGTACCGATTATCATGACCCGCATGGGAGTGATCATGTTTCCCTCTCCCCGCAGGATTCCGTTTCCGATCATTATAAAAAGCATGAAAAAGGAGCCGTAAATAATGATATTGATATATGACAAAATATGGGGAAGCATTTCCTGAGAGGCTCCCAACAAAGTGAAAAAAGGCCTGGTGAGTTGGGGAATCACGATGGAAACGAGCAGGGAGAGGGCGGCAATGATCAGCAGGGTATGCTCGGCGGCATTATTCGCCTCTTTGCGCTTGCCGGCGCCTATGAAGCGGGCAATCAGGGAGCTGGTCCCGATACCGGTGCCGGAGCCGATAGCGATTAAAATACTTTGCACGGTGAAAGCCATGCCCAGGGCGCCGAATTCGAGCTCACCCACCCTGGAAACGAACAGGCGGTCGACGAAGTTGAAGGCGGTATGAAAGGAAAAGGCAATAATGGTCGGTACGGAAAGCCGGATCAGGGTCTTTAAAATACGTCCTTCCAGGATTTCTTTAGGCGGG
The DNA here is from genome assembly GCA_964514815.1 of uncultured Spirochaetaceae bacterium. Lineage (GTDB taxonomy): Bacteria > Spirochaetota > Spirochaetia > SZUA-6 > DRHE01 > CAZERV01. Next base: position 28,476 of record CAZERV010000025.1, read on the forward strand.
GTTTTCAGTGTCTTGCTCATTTCCCAAAGGTAATCTCTTTTTGCCCATGGGGCAAGAAAGAAACGCCTGGAAATCATGCAGATGGGAAGTGAGTCTGCCGATCGGCAGCCGGCCTTGACAGAGCAGGCCGAAAAGTAAACAGGACTTTCTTATTCAAGTTGTATATAATTTAACAGTGAACCAATGAACGGACATGATGATCTGTCGGACAAAGAACGAAGAAAACTCTACCGGGACTTCAGCCAGGCTGCAAAGGATATAAAGGTTACCTGCTTTCCTGTAGAGCCGCCGGAAACGGGATCGGGATTGGAAGCCGTTTCCGGGGAAGAAATTGCCGAGATAACTCCTGATCAGGAACAGAGATGGGAGAGCCTGCTGGACAGCAGCCGCAGACAGAAGAGGCCTTCTTACCGGATGAGGGTGAAAATCGACAGCTACGCCTGTTCCGAGGGATTCGATCTCTGTGCATTAAAGCAGTTCCTGTTGAGCCTTGTTTCTTTCCTGCGGCCCCGGAAGGACATCATTCACGACCGCTTTACCAAAGCGCTGATTTTCGACCGCTCTTCCAGGTCGGATTCTTCCGGGTACAGCCTTTCCAGGACTCTTTTGGAGCTGAGAGGAAGCGCGAATTTTCTTTTGAAAGGCGGGACTTTCCTGAAGCGGGCTACGGACAAACGCCAGAATCTAAAGTCCGACCTTCAAATGGACCTGGCAACCTGGGAGCCGTTCGGCTTTAAGCTGCTCGGTGTTTTCGGTAGTTTCGATCCTCATGTTTACGAGGTCCTGGAGTTTATAAGACATAAATATGAAAGGCGGGTGGGAATCGATGTCTATGACCTGATCGAGGTGGTAAAAACCGTTTACCGGGCCGCGCTCCGCACGGATGTGCATTTTGAAGTGGTAAAGGAGCGGATAAAGAATACGGGTGAAATTATAAAGTCCCTCTATAAACGTATCTATACGGATGAGCAGAAGATCCGGCAGGTGAGCAAAAAAATCGAGGCCGGGATCGATGATTTTTTGGGCTCCTACCGGCGTCTGAAATGGTTTGCTCACCAGCTCTATCCTGCTCTCCTGAAGATGCTCAATCGCTTCAAAGAGGAAGCAGAGGCCTATCAGATAGCAGAACAGATCTTCGATTTCGTCGGCCTGGGCAGGAAAGAGCTCATTAAGGTCGAGGTCAGGACCGCAGTGCCGGAAAAGGATAAAATGGAGGAGGAACAGAAAGCGGAGGATGAAGAATCGCCCGAAGAAACGAAAGATCCGAAGGACATGAAAGAAGAATACCGGGGGATTCTGACAATTATGGAGTATGCCTTTCCAGACTCTCATCTGGAAAAAATCTTTGAATCCGACTATACCTCTCTATTTTGGTTCCAACAGAAAATATTCGAGAGGCAGGAGCACTTCGGCCCGGCTCTCTCCAGAAAGCCCGGTTTTTCAGAGCTTCTCTGGAAGATCTCAAAGGACGATCCCCTGGCCCCGGTGATCCTGCTGTATGAGATTATCGACGAGATGCTTGAAGCGGTGCAGCCGGATGCTTTGAATCGAATTGCGGATCCCCTCTCCGAGGCTTCTGAGTCCGTAGAGGAACGATTTACGGAAATTAAAAACCAGTGGGCCGTATTTCGAGAGGATCTCTTCAAGCGCTATCTGCAGGAGATCGATTATTTTGAAAAGGAGATTTCCCTGGTCAGGAGTGAATACGGTAAGGGGTTTCCCGATACCGCTTCAGGCAGAAAAACCGTGGAAATGGTCAATCAGATCCGCAATCATATCATTCGCGATTACGGGCATATCGCCCTGGATGTAAACAGGCGCGAATATTTCAAATGCCGCCCACTGTACATCTTAACCCAGGAGTTGCTTAGCCTCCTCCGCCGGCTTGTTTTCGACCGCCGCCAGCTTATAAAGAAAAATCCCATCATTCTCAAAAAGCTCGAAGAGGGCAGCATCATTCAATTTCATCCCAGCCCGATTATCAGGCAGATTAAAAGCTATCTGGATGCCGTTCCACCGGAAAAGCGCCTGTTGGATAATTCGGCAGCCGAATCCGGGCGGCGGTTCCTGGAGATCCTTTACGGACTGGTGGACTTCCTGAGCTCCCTTCTCAACAATAAAAATACCGTCTTGAAAGAGCTGGGCGGCGAGGTTGTGTACGCCGGCAAGGATGAGAAGGAGATCCGGAAAAGGATTGACAGCGACAAGAGGTCCTTAAGAGTCGAGCTGAAAAGGGATTTTCAGGATATCGATCAACTAACCGGGCTTATGTCCAAGAATGAGTATCTTAGGATAATTACTAAACTCTTCCGGGAGGCCAAAGAAAAGAAGGAGAGTTTATCCTTTTTGGTCGCCGATCTGGACAATTTCAAATACATAAACGACACCCAGGGACATGAGTTCGGCGATGAGGTCCTGCGGACGACAGCCCAGGCGGTTCTTTCCTCCATGCGGGATGACGACCTGGCGGTGCGGTTCGGCGGTGAAGAGATTATAATAATTCTTAACGGCGACTACCGGGCCGGTATTATCCAGGCGGAGCGGATCAGGAAGAAAAGTTCCGAGTTGCTTTCCGCAAGGTATTCCGAGAGCTTGGGCGAGATCCCCTTGATTCTGGCCAGTAAGGAGTTTCAGGAAGCAAAGAGGAGCAACCCGCACCTGGAAGATGTGCTGGATGTGTTTATTAAACGCTGGCAGAAGAATCCGATCGGCAGTCTTTCCATCGGCGTGGCTCAGGGGTTGGGAGAAGACCTGCCGAAACCTTGTTCGAGTGAAAAGGAGCTTTTTATCCGCACAGATAAGATGATGTACCTGGCCAAGGAATCCGGGAGAGACAGGGTCGTGGCGATGATCGATGAGCTCGGGATACCTCTTCTCTATTCCGAGTTCAGGGATTACCAGGCCTTCCTGAAAGAAAAGGGGATACCGGATTATTCCGGGTTTATAAATCTTTACGAAAAAGAAAATCGGCCCCTGACCTTCAGAGATTATGCTTATGATGAGTTTATCCAGAGCAGGCCGGTCGGAACCGGGGAGGGAAAAGTTGATTAAAAGAATTGCATTTCTCGAGCCTAAAGGAGAGCACCTGCACGTATTTTCCCGCTACGAGCTTCCGAGACTGGGCAGCGTTCTCCTGGCAACAATCATGAGAAGCCTGGGGTACGAGGTCCGGGCCTACTTTCTAAGCCGAAGGGAGATCCTGTCCAGGCATCTGGATGTGGACCTGGTCACCATCTCCGCCATTACCCCGACCGCCAATGTAGCTTATACCCTGGCCGATCATTTCAGAAAAAGGGGAATCCCCGTGGTTATGGGCGGTCCACACGTTACTTTTCTGCCCGAAGAGGCCTTGGAGCACGCCGATTACTGCATCATGGGGGAGGGTGAATCCTCCTTACCCATGCTGGTTAAGGCTTTAAATAAAGAACGGAGCTCCCGGGAGGAGGTGCCGGGTCTAGCCTGGAAGAGGAAGAGCCAGGTTGTCCGCAACCCGCTTCCCGAGCCCGTTGGCGATCTGGATGCCCTTCCTTTTTGTGATTTTTCCCTTCTCGACCTGGGAAACAGGAAGATGGGTGGCCCGATCGGACGAACCATTATCCCGATCCAGACCTCCAGGGGCTGTCCATTTGACTGTACTTTCTGCTCTGTCACCTGCATGTTTGGCAGGCGCTATCGCTACAGATCGACGGGGAACGTCATTGCCGAGCTCGAGCAATACGATCCGCGGAAGCATTATCTTTTCTTCTATGACGATAATTTTACCTCCAACCGGAACAGGGCCAAGATGCTCTTGAAGGAGATGATAGACTTGAACCTTGGTTTTAGCTGGGTCACCCAGGTAAGGTCGGACCTGGCCAGGGATACGGAGCTGCTCGACCTGATGAAAAAGGCGGGCTGCACCTCCCTGTTTATCGGGTTTGAGTCGGTAGACCCGGAAAACCTGCGGGAGATGAAAAAATCCCAGTCTCCCGAAGAGATGGAACGGGCCATCAGAGAGATCAGAAAGAGAAAAATTCTCATTCACGGGATGTTCGTGGTCGGGTTTGATGCCGATACGCCGGGAAAGGCAGAGTCCACCGTAGATTTTGCCATCAAGAAAAAAATCGACACCACCCAGTTCATGATCCTGACTCCCCTTCCCGGCACCGAGTTCTTTAATACCTTAAAGAGGCAGAACAGGATCCTGGATTACCAGTGGGATACTTATGACGGGCATCACGTAAAATTCATCCCCTCCAGGTTTTCCCTCTGGGAGCTGCAGAAGGCCCAAATCAAGGCTCACGCCCGTTTTTTCGCCCTGGGAAGAGTCATCTTGAGGCTGTTGAGGGGCCGGTTCCGGGCCTTTCTGATCGGCGTTTATGCCAACCTTCAGAACAAAAAGTGGCTGAAGAGAGAGCAGGTTTATTTGGAGAGAATCAAGGCCTCCATATCCTCAATTACCAGCAAGATAAAAGGCAAGAGAGGATTCGCCCTGGACCGCTAAACTTACGGGCACCATCTAAGAGAAGCCATTGCCTCATACCTGAAGCC
>CAZERV010000026.1:0-19877 GCA_964514815.1 uncultured Spirochaetaceae bacterium
ACGGCCTCAGCTTCCTCTACTCCGATCTCTTCCACCATGACCTGCCCACGAAGCGGTGGGCCGGTCTTTATCTCAGAAACTCCCTGGGTCAAAAGAGTGATTTTCCCCCTATCAAGGGCCCTTTGAATAAGCTGCTCAACCTGGTCAAGATCTACTTTTTCTTCTCTCGGCTCACCGAGCCTTGCTTCGATAATGGATATGATTTCATCCCAGCTTTTATCGATCATGTGATCAAGCTCTGTTTCTTTATCCGCCGAGACCTTACCGATGCCCTTTTTTATCCTGGTTTTCAGCTCCGACCTGCCGGCAACCAGATCCTTCTGCCATTTTCCCCAGTCTACCTTTTCTTTCCCTTCCATAAATTCCTGCAAAACCTCAAGCTGGAAGCGTTTAATTCGCTGGGACAATATGACCAGTGGATCCTGCTTCAAATTAAAGATTAAAAAAACTAATAAGAAGATGGTGAAAAAGAAAGAGGCCAGCAAAACCGCTTTCATCATGGGCTGCAATTCAAAGTCCGAGAATGGGATTAAAAGACAGACAAATCCGTATTTTTTTGAGCCCTGGCCCAGGTACCGGTATTTAACTTTTCCGTCTTCAAACGATTCAAGAATAATAGTTTCTGCTATTACGCCTTCGCCTTTCTGATCTTGCCAAATTTCAGTAACTGCGCTACTGACCGTGTCCCGGTGACTTTCCGGAATATTTGCAATCACTCCCTGTCGGTTAAGGATAAATAATTCTCTAAAATCCAGGCCGGGTATCTTGAACAGGTAGTTACTTAAATCGTTTTGAGAAATATAAATTAAGGCACTGCCACGATAAATCTCATATCTATCAACGATCGGAAAAGAATAGATAAACCTGTTTCCCTCTGCATCTAAAATAAGTTTAAAATCATCCTCCTGGCCGGATACAAGATCCCTCCCGGTGATGTTCGGATCAGCCTGTTCAAGATTGTAGTAACTAATCCTGAATCGCTCTTTCGCCTGAATATCACCGGGAGAAGTGCTGAAATGTATCCTTTTACCGTCTACGCCCAGAAATCGGACCATCTGCAGGCTTCCGAACTCATCCATAAGCTTTCCAAAAGCATTAACTCTCTTGAAGATATCTTCCTGGCTTTGCTGGCTCAAAAAAGCGGCGGGCACAAAACTCTCGCGAAGAATGGGACTGAAGCGCTCAATGTTAATGAGATGATACTTTTCGATCTTTTCGGATAATAGATTTAAATTTTTTTCTTTTTCTTTGCTGATCCTCGGCTGAAAAAAGGAGGTCTCCAGTGATGCAAACAATCCCGAAAAAGCTACGAGCGCAAAAATACTGAATACCACTAAAGAGATTAAGAGGCTCAAGGTAATTTTTAAACTCTGCCGCATCTCTGAGGCTCATCCTCCTAAGATGATCTTTTCTTCCTAAATTTATATATCGGCTTTGCCATCCACTCAAGTATAACTATTAGGGGAAAAATACTAAACCCCAATTAAGAGAAAACAGAATAGCCAGCAAAAAGATCCCCAGAGGCGTAGATTTAACCTGATCAATCATTGGTTTATACTTCTTACGGTTATAAATATTTTCTAATATACCGTCGAGACTTTTTATAATCTCCTTTCTATTTATCGACTTTTTTTCTTCTAAAAAACAGTTCAGATAAAAAAAGGTTTTTGAAAGATACCGGCCGGCCGGCCCGGGAAGGCGGAGATCTTGCCGAACACAAAATCTGGAAAGATATATCAGACAGAGAATGGTCAGGCCTTTAGCCAGGCCGGAAGTCATCGCTTCCTCCGTTATCGGGAAAGGACCGACCATGACCAGAACCCGTCCCAGGGGATTCAATAGATTCAAGATAAGGGTTGTCAGGAAGAATATCAGGCTTCCCAACAGAAGGATTCGTCTCTTCGAAATCAGGGCTAAAAGAATAAACAGGAGTGTTTGCAGCAATTTTATGATCAGATTATCTTGAACAATTACTGCCGGCGCAATCAGTAGACCACTAATAAATAAAAGCGAGGAAGAAACAGATCCACCGGTCCGGGATGCTTCCCCACTCAACCGATCTTTCACTTTTCACTGAAAACAGGGCTTCGGAATCAAGATTCCTGCTCCTCTTTCTCTTCCTGCTTTTTCTCTTCCTGCCCTTTTTTTTCCTGCTTTTTCTTCTTCTTTTCTACTTCTTTTCGTTCCACAAGGTCCAGGTAGACCATTTCGGAAGCATCGCCGAACCTTTTACCCAACTTGAGCGCCCGGGTATATCCGCCCGGTCTTGCCGCGAAGCGAGGAGCGATATCGGTAAAAAGTTTAGCCAGGATTTGCTTATCGGTAATTTTCCTGGCAATTATTCTTCGATTGTGAACCGTATCTTCACGGGCCCGGGTAATCATTTTCTCGGCCACTCTTTTTATTTCCCGGGCCTTTGCTTTGGTCGTTTTAATTCTTTCGTACCTGAACAGAGCGGTAACCATACTTCTATAAAGAGCCTTCCGGTGAGCTGTCTTTCTGCCTAATCTGTTAAAGCCGGCTCTATGTTTCATCGCTCGTTTCCTTATCCTCTTCCGATTCTATCTTTTTCAATTTCTTGAGCGCACTGTAATCCTTAATGCCCAGGGAGAGTCCGCGTTCCAACAATTTTTCTTTTATCTCCTGAAGAGATTTCTTACCGAAATTTCTCGTTTTGGCGATCTCCTCTTCAGTGCGCCCGGAAAGATCGCCGATGCTCCTGATATTCGCATTGCGAAGGCAGTTACTGGATCTTACGGACAGCTCGAGCTCCTCCACCGGAGTTTCTAACATGGCCCTGATCCTGGACTCCTCCTCATCCTCTTCACCGTCATCGCAACTTGCGTCTTCATCGAAATTAATAAAAATAGACAGATGATCCTTGGCAATCTTTGCCGCCTCAGCCAGGGCATCTTCAGGAGCTATGCTGCCGTCCGTCCATATTTCCAGGTTCAGCTTGTCATAATCCGTGCGCTGACCAACACGAGTATCTTCCACCGAATATTTTACCTTTTTCACCGGCGAGAACACGGCATCTATAGGTATCGTTCCTATGGTTTCGATATATTTTTCACTTCTCTCCGAAGGCACATAACCCCTGCCTAAATCGACCTGGATTTCAATTTCCAGATTCGCTTTCTCCATCAAAGTTGCTACGGTGAGATCCTTGTTGATTACTCTAATGCTGCCATCGGTTTCCAGGTCTTTAGCGACAATCCCACCAGGCCCTTTTGCTTCAATAACGATAATCTTTTCTTCAAGATAATCGGCAAGACTGAGCTGTACCTGTTTTAAATTGTTGATGATATCCGGGGTGTCTTGCACGACCTCGGGAATTGATTCGAATTCATTAGTGATCACTTTTGGGGTCCCGTCCTCACCGTAGCTCGTAATTCGGACAGCCGTTATAGCATAACCCTGAATCGAAGAGAGGAGAATCCGCCGCAGGGTATTGCCCATGGTTGTGCCGTACCCGCGCTCAAACGGATAAGCGGTAAATTTGCCGTAATTAGCATTTACCTCGCTATGTTCAAACGTTATGCCTTTAGGCCTCTTGAATCCTTTTAAAAGGTTTCTTCGCGCCATTAGTTCTCCTTATTTAGAGTAAAGCTCTACGATCAATTGCTCTTTAATTTCGGCCAGATCGGTAATATCGTTCCTCCTGGGTATCGCTTTCACTTTACCCCAAACCCTGTCCGGATCAACTTCCAGCCATGGAACAACGCCCGATCGGGAGTATTCTTTTAAACTTTCCTTGATCACCATTAATCTTTTACTCTTTTCACCGATCTCGATCTCGTCCCCTTCCTTTACCAGGTAAGAGGGAATGTTGGTCTTACGACCGTTAACAATCACATGCCTGTGAGATACGATTTGCCGAGCTTGTTTTCTGGAACCGGCAAAGTGCATTCGATAGACCATATTATCCAGGCGCCTCTCCAGCAGAATGACCAGGTTATCACCTGTTATGCCCCTCATGCGCATGGCCCTGGAAAAAGTGATATGGAACTGTTTTTCCAGCATGCCGTACATTCGTTTTACTTTCTGCTTTTCCCTGAGCTGGACTCCATAATCGGATACCTTCTTTGCCCTGGCTCTGGGACCCTTGCCCGGTTTACCGCGCCTCTTTGCCAGGGGACATCTGTCACCTTTGCATCTCTCACTTTTAAGATATAACTTTACCCCTTCAGTTCGGCACAGCCGGCACTGAGGGCCCAGATATCTTCCCATTAAAGCCTCCCTGTTTCCATTTAAACTCTTCTCTTCTTCTGGGGTCTGCATCCGTTATGGGGAATCGGAGTAACATCCTGAATGGATTTCACCTTCAACCCCAGAACGCCCAGGGCCCTGATCGCCGACTCTCCTCCGACCCCGGGTCCTTTGACATACACTTTTACTTCCTTGAGTCCCATTTCCTGCGCTTTCTTCCCCGCGGTTTCCGCCGTAGTCTGCGCCGCATAGGGTGTAGACTTCTTTGCTCCCTTGAATCCCAGGGAACCGGCCGAGGCCCAGGAAATAGCATTCCCAATTCTATCGGTTATGGTAACAATCGTATTGTTAAATGTTGCCTGAATATAGACATTTCCCTCGGCAATATTTTTTTTCTTATCCTTCTTTGCTTTAGCCAACTGCTGTTCACCCCCTGTTTCATGATCTAAACTTCAGTCTTATTTCGCTCTTCTCTTTCCGGCTACTGTCTTTCTCTTTCCCTTGCGGGTTCTGGCATTTGTTCTGGTTCGCTGCCCGCGGACAGGTAGTCCGCGCCGGTGCCGGAGGCCCCGGTAGCAGCCGATATCCATCAAACGCTTGATATTCAGAGAAACCTCCGTTCTCAGGCGCCCTTCCACCTTGTAATCGCTTTCAATAATCTTCCGCAGAATATTCACTTCCTCTGAGGTTAAATCATTCATGCGGCGGGCTGAATCAATCCCTCCAGCTTCACAAATCTTGTCGGCGGAAGAATGCCCGATCCCGAAGATATAGGTCAAGGCGATATTGACGTGCTTATTCGGAAGATCAACTCCTGTAATCCTGGCCATTAAATATCCTCCTATCTCTGTCTCTGCTTATGTTTGGGATTCTGGCAGATAATCCGCAATACCCCTCTCCGCCTGATTATTTTACACTTATCGCAAATCGGTTTTACGCTGACCCTAACCTTCATGATTATTCTCCCCTTCCGTTATAGATTCCTTGATCTTAATTTACCCTTCCGCACAAGGCCCTCGTGATGATGCATTCTCAAGTGAGCTTCGATCTGGGACATGGTGTCCAGATCGACGCCTACCATGATTAGCAGGGATGTTCCGCCCATGATCATCGCCATCGAGCGCGGAAACTTGAACCAGTACTGAACGAGCGTGGGAATTACCGCGATAAAGGCCAGAAACAATGCTCCCGGTAGTACGATTCGATTCAGGATCCTGGTCAGATACTCTTCCATTTTTTCGGAGCGAATTCCGGGAATCGCGCCCCCGTTTTCCCTGATATTCTTCGATATCTCGACAGGATTCAGGGTCACCTGGGTATAAAAATAGGCGAAAAATATGATCAAGAGAGTATAGAGGACCACGTACGGCACCCCATTCGGTCTGAGCCAGGAGGCGAATTTCGAAAGCCAGTCTATCCGGCTGCCCAGATTCTGGGCGATCTGCATGGGAAATATCAGGATAGATGAGGCGAAAATAACCGGAATTACGCCGGAAGGGTTTATCTTGAAAGGCAGATAGGTATTCTGGGCGCCGTATATCTTCCGCCCAATGACCCTTTTGGCATAATGAATCGGGATCTTTCGCTGGCCCTGCTGCTCATAGACGACAAGCGCCACTACCACCACAAACATAATGAAAGCGACAATAACGAAAACCGGATTAAGCTCGCCGCGGCGGATAATATCAAACATCGTATAGACCGCATTGGGAATCCGGGTGACAATGCCGGCGAAAATGAGCAGGGATATCCCATTGCCGATGCCGCGCTGGGTGATCTGCTCACCGAGCCACATGACTAAGATCGTCCCGGTCGTAACGGTGAGCATGGCTATCAGCGTGTAGGGCAGCCTGTCCATGTTGTAAGCATCGGGTATTTTATCGATATAGGCGGTGACGGCGAAAGACTGCACCAGACAGACAAAGACCGTTCCGATTCTGGTATAGCGATGTATCTTTTTCCGGCCGCCTTCCTGCTCCGAAATCTTCTTCAGTTTCGGAAACACTAAAACCAGTAGCTGCATGATGATGGAAGTGGAAATATAGGGCATGATTCCAAGCATAAAAATTGAGAAGTTCTTAAATGCCCCACCCGCGAACATATCTATATAGTCCGTTATCCCAATTGCCCCGGAAGACTCTTGAGCAAGCATGTATACCTTGAGGGCGTTCAGATTGATACCCGGAATGGGTATGTTCGCTCCGAGACGGAATATAAAGAGGATAAAAACAGTAAAGAGTATTCTATCCCGCAGGTCTTTAACCCCGAATATGTCTAAAAGAGGATTAGTCGCCATTCCTGTTTACCTTTTTCTCAAATTTTTTCTCGATTACCTCTCCGCCTATTTTATGGATTTTCTCCCTGGCGCCTTTAGTAACCTTATCCGCCTCAACGACAACCTTTTTGGTGATTTCCCCATTGCCGAGAACCTTAATGGGCAGTTTTCTTTGCCGCAGTATTTTCTTTTCCTGGAGACTTTCCCGGTTCACTTTTTCTCCGTCATTATAAACATTCAAATCCTCCAGCTTTATCAGGGCATATTTTTTCTTAAAGGGGTGATTGGAAAATCCACGGCGGGCGATCCTCCGGTAGAGAGGCATCTGTCCGCCTTCAAAGCCGATGCGTACCCCTCCGCCGGAACGGGAGTTCTGACCCTTGGTCCCTCTTCCCGCAGTGCAGCCTCTCCCGCTGCCTGTGCCTCTACCCAGTACTTTTTTCTTCCTGGTGGCGCCTCTCGGTTTCCTGATTTTAATTTCATCCATGCTGCAGCTCCTCAACCTCCACCAGATGGGAAACAGCCCGGACCATACCGAGAATGGCAGGAGTCGCCTCTTTTTCAACAACCGAGCTGATTCGCCTCAGTCCCAGGGCTTTTACGGTTTTCCTCTGGTAGGGCTTTCGGCCGATCACGCTTCTCACCAATTTAATACGTATCCTTCTCATATCAGCCCCATAAATCTTTCAAGACTTTACCGCGATTTGCCGCCAGAGCCCTGGCATCCGTTAACTGTTCTAATCCGTCAAATACCGCTTTAACAATATTCATCGAATTCTTAGAGCCCAGAGATTTACTTAAAACATCCTTGATTCCGACCGCCTCCATCACGGCGCGCACCGGTCCTCCGGCAATGATTCCCGCACCTGGGGCCGCCGGTTTAAGCAGTACTTTTGCCCCTTTATACTGCCCCACTACCTGATGCGGGATCGTGTTCTTTTTCAGGGAAACCTTGACCATTTTTCTTCTAGCCTTATCCATGCTTTTCTTGATCGCATCGGATACATAGTTCGCCTTCCCAAACCCAAAGCCGACATTGCCCTTTCTATCACCTGTTACGGAAATAGCAGAGAAAGAAAATCTTCTTCCTCCTTTTACAACCTTGGCGATCCTGTTTAAACGAACGAGCCTCTCGACTAATTCCTTTTCCTGTTCCAACCTAACCCCCTAAAATCGGATTCCAACCTTTCTTGCCCCATCAGCAATATTTTTAACGATCCCATGATAGGTGTAACCGTTTCTGTCAAACAGGGCTTTAGTTATTTTTTTTTCTTTTAATCGTTCCCCGATAATCTGCCCCAATCGTTCTGCATCGACCGCCTTGTTCTTTATATCACGCAGCTTTTGCTCAATATTTGAGGCGACGGCGAGAGTATGTCCTTGCGAATCATCCACAGCCTGAACATATAGGTGGCGGTTGCTTTTATAAACAGTCAGCCGCGGACAGTCGGGAAGCCCTGAGATTTTTTTCCGTATATGTATCTTCCGCCGCACTCTGCGTCTTTTCTTTTCTGACAATCTATTCATCTCTATTTAACCCCTGTTTTTCCGATTTTCCGGCGAACAAACTCATGCTCATAACGAATTCCCTTGCCTTTATATGGCTCAGGTGGACGAAATGAGCGAATTTCGGCACACACCTGACCGAGCTGCTGCCTATCAAAACCACTGATGATCATCTTATTATTGCCTTCCAGAGTGATCGTTATGCCCTCCGGAATCGGATATTCTATTGGGTTGGAAAATCCCAGGTTCAGGGCCAATATCTCATCTTTCAACTCAACCCGGTAGCCTACTCCATTGATGAGCAGCACTTTTGAAAAACCTTCAGAAACGCCGACCACCATATTCGAAACGAGCTTTCTGTATAATCCGTGGAGAGCTTTTGACTGCTTGCTGTTGTCTTTTCGGGTCACCAGGCAAACATTATCGTCAAGTTTAAAGGCTACATTAGGAAGATACTTTTGGATCAGCTTCCCCTTCGGCCCTTCGACTGTGATTTGATCTTTTTTAATATCTACCGTAACTCCTTTGGGAATCTTGATAGGCATTTGGCCAATTCTTGACATAGCTGTACCTCACTTACCAGACGCTGCAAACCAGCTCACCGCCTACCTGCTTCTCCGCGGCTTTTTTCCCGGTAGTAACACCGGTAGAAGTAGTAACGATCAGAGTGCCGTAACCGTTGAGAATTCTGGGCATCTTCTTATGTCCGCAGTACACCCTTCGGCCCGGTTTGGATATTCTCTTGACCTTGCGAATGACGGACTTAAGTTTTTCATCGTATTTAAGAAAGATTCTTATCTGGTATCTTCCGTTTAGATTAATTTTTTTAAAGGTTTTGATATAGCCTTCGTTCTTCAAAATTTTAATAATTTCTAATTTTAATTTTGAAGTGGATATATCCACTTTTTCGAACTTTGCCATACTGGCATTTCTGATTTTTGTCAGCATATCGGCAATAGGGTCTGAAACACTCATACACATCTCCTACCAGCTTGATTTGGTCACGCCGGGTATCATACCTTCACTGGCAAGTTTCCTGAAACATATACGACACACCTGGAATTTTCGCATATACCCTCTGGACCTTCCGCAAATCCGACACCGGTTTACTTTTCTGGTCATATATTTAGGCTTTTTCAAGGCCTTCTGGATCATCGCTTTTCTGGCCATAAATATTACTCCTTCATTTCCTGAACGGCATCCCGAGATGGGCCAGAAGACTCCTTGCTTCTCCATCCGTTTTGGCAGTCGTTACAATGGCTACATTCAAGCCGCTTATTCTCTCGATCTTGTCGTAATCGATCTCCGGAAATATTATTTGTTCGGAAACACCAATAGCATAGTTTCCATGTCCGTCGAAAGCATTCGGGTTTGTACCCCGGAAATCTTTTATCCTGGGAATTGCCACATTGACCAATCGATCAAAGAACTCCCACATGTGCTGCCCCCGCAGAGTTACCATAGCCCCTATTTCCTGCCCTTGACGAATCTTGAATCCCGCTATAGATTTCCTCGCTTTCGTCTTTACCGCCTTTTGTCCCGTGATTTGAGACAGTTCCTTAACTGCGGAATCGAGCAGTTTCTTGTTCTGAACGGCTTCTCCCACGCCCACATTTACTATGATTTTTTCAAGCCTCGGCACCTGCATTACCGATTTATAATTAAATTCTTTCAAGAGAGCCTTAACTACTTTTTCTCGATAAAATATCTTCTGCCTTGCTTCTTTGATCTCCGCACTCATTACAGTTGCTCTCCACATTTCTTGCAAAACTTGAGTTTTTGTTCGCCCTCGATTCGGAATCCTATCCTGGTGGGGCCGCATTTCTTGCAGAGGACCATCACATTCGAGATATCCACAGCAGCCTCTACGGAGGTGATTCCCCCCTTTTGATTCTGCCCGCGAGGACGAATGGCTTTTTTTACCATGTTCAGCCCTTCCACAAACACGCGGCCCCTGGCCCTGTCAACTTGCAGGATTCGGCCGGTTTTTCCACGGTCTTTTCCGACGATGATTTTCACCTGATCGTTCTTATTTATCTTCGCCATTCTGTACTCCTAAAGTACTTCGGGGGCCAGGGAGACAATTTTCATAAAATTTTTTTCTCTAAGCTCCCTTGCCACCGGCCCGAATATTCTCTTTCCCATCGGATTTTTATTCGGGTCAATCAACACGCAGGCATTATCATCGAAACGAATATAGGTCCCGTCATGTCTCTTGTATTCCTTTTTTGTCCTGACAATGACGGCTCGTTCCATAGTTCCCTTCTTAACCGGGGCGTTCGGTATGGCATCTTTTACGGCCACAACAATGATATCACCGACTCCGGCCCATTTTCTACGCGTGCCGCCGAGCACTTTTATACACTGCGCCCTTTTAGCACCGCTATTGTCTGCAACATTCAAGTAGCTCATCATCTGAATCATAGCTTATCCCCGACACGCGATTTACTTTGCCTTTTCCACAATTTCCAAAAATCGCCATCTTTTATCTTTACTTAGCGGCCGCGATTCGATCACGCGAACCAGATCACCGATCTGGCAAACATTTTTTTCATCATGCGCCTTAATCTTTTTAGAACGCGTGATATATTTTTTATAGAGCGTATGGAGCTTTTTGCGGCTAATTTTAACTACTATTGTTTTTTCCATTTTATTGCTCACGACTCTACCGGTAATAATCTTTTTGTTGCTCTTTTTCTCTTCCACCGCCAATCTCCTAGCTCCTTCTAATTCCGATTTCATACTCATGTATAATGGTATTAATCCTGGCAATCTTGCGGCGCAGAGAGCGCTTTTCCAACGGATTGTCCACATGGCTCAGAACTATATTGAAACGCAGATCCCTGTACTGCCTGGTCAATTCCTCTCTCTTTGTGAGTAATTCTTCATAGATCAAATCATTAAATGAATCTTTCATGATTTACTTACAAATCCCTCCGAGCCACAAATTGTGTCCTTATGGGGAGCTTGCTTGCTGCCAGTTTGATTGCCGATTCAGCAAGGCTGCTTGTCACCCCGGCGATTTCAAACAGAACGGTACCCCGTTTCACCACGGCAACCCAGTACTCGGGATTTCCCTTGCCTTTGCCCATTCGAGTCTCGGCCGGTTTCTTAGTGTAGGGAATATCCGGGAATATTCTTATCCAGACTTTGCCTTCTCTCTTGATATGCCGGGTCATGGCTACTCTGGCCGCTTCGATCTGGCGGTTGGTAATCCACTTCCTTTCCATGGCGATGATACTGAAATCACCGAAAGAAATCTTATTCCCCCGGGTGGCGTTGCCTTTCATTCTGCCTCTCTGTTTCTTTCGAAACCTGGTTTGTTTGGGACTCAGCATCGTTCGATTATCTCCTGGCGCCGGACCGCTCTCTCTGCTTCTTCAACAGGAGACCGGCGTCCTCTTTTTTATCGTTCCCGAAAACTTCACCCGTATAAATCCAGACCTTGACCCCGATTGAACCGAAGGTGGTAATGGCTTCGGCAAATCCGTAATCTATATTGGCCCTGAATGTGTGCAGGGGGACACGCCCCTCTTTATACTCCTCGGTGCGAGACATTTCAGAACCGCCCAGCCTGCCGGAAACCTTGATTTTGGCGCCCTGAACGCCGGCCTTGATTGAATTTAGCACTGCCATCTTCATGGCCCGCCGGAAAGACTGTCTCGACTTTAACTGCCTGGCCACATTATAGGCTATGAGCTGGGCATTAGCTTCGGGCCGATTAATCTCTTTTATCTTTATCTGGATCTTCTTGCCGACCAGCTTCTGCAGTTTTTTGCCCAGTTTTTCTATATTTGCGCCCTTTGACCCGATAATCACTCCCGGTCTTCCGGTATGAATGATGATCGCAATCCTCTGGGGATGCCTGATTATTTCCACATCGGCGATTTCAGCTCCCTGGGTTTCGGAACTCTTCTCGATGGTCTTTCTGAGTCTCAAATCTTCATGCAGGGTCTCTGCATAGTCTTTCGGGTCAACATACCACTTTGATTTCCAGGTTTTATTGATCCCGAGCCTCAACCCGATCGGATTTACTTTTTGTCCCACATTACTCTCCTTTCTGTCCTATCTCATCCATTACCACGGATATGTGGCAGGTCCTTTTCTGTAGCCTGTCCGCTCTTCCTCGAGCCCTGGGCAAGATTCTCTTCATTCGCACGCCTTCATTTACCTCAAGCTTTCGAATATAGAGCATCTCTTCATCGAGCTCCTTATTAATGAACAGGGCATTCGCCGCTGCAGATTTGATTACTTTTCGGAGTAGCCTGGCGCCTTTATGCGGCAGAACCTCTAAAAGAGCCATGGCGTTGCTATACGGCTTTTTACGCACTTTATCCGCAATTCGTCTGACCTTGGAAGGCGAGATTTTTAAAAAGCGGGCCCTGGCCGTGTATCCTTTTTTCGCTTCCATTCCAGCTACCTATCTCTTAGAAGTCTTTCTATCAGACCCACTGTGACCACGAAAGATTCTGGTAGGTGAAAATTCACCTAGTTTGTGGCCCACCAGGTTTTCGGTAATGTAAACAGGGATCCATGTCTTTCCATTGTAAACGGAAATCGTATGCCCGACCATTTCCGGAAATATCGTTGAGCAGCGAGAATAGGTTTTCATCATCTTCTTATCACCACTCTTATTCATCTCCAGCACTTTTTTATAAAGGCTTTTGGCAATAAACGGGCCTTTTTTTATCGATCTGGACACTTAAAGACTCCTATTTCCTTTTCTTTACTATGTATTTACTCGATAGTTTCTTCTTCTTCCGCGTTTTATAGCCCTTGGTGGGCACACCACGGGGGGACACCGGGTGTCTTCCGCCGGAGGTCTTTCCTTCCCCCCCGCCGTGGGGATGATCGACCGGGTTCATGGCTACGCCCCTCACCTTTGGCCGGCGGCCTAACCAGCGATTCCGTCCTGCTTTGCCCAGGGAAATATTCATGTGGTCCTGGTTTCCCACTTCACCGATGGTGGCATAGCATTTGCAGAAAATCATTCTCATTTCCCCGGAGGGAAGTTTCAAAGTGACATAATCACCCTCTTTAGATGCTACTGAGGCGTGCCCGCCGGCAGCCCTCACAAGCTGGCCCCCCTTCCCCAATTGAAGCTCAACATTATGAACCGGCATACCCATGGGGATCTTTTCCAAAGGCAGAGCGTTACCGGCCTCGAGTGGGGCATCCGGTCCACTGGAAATGGCAGCGCCAGGATTCAAACCCCTGGGAGCAAGAATATAACGTTTTTCACCGTCTTTATACTTGATAAGTGCTATATTCGCACTCCTGTTCGGATCATATTCAATTGTGGCCACTACGCCGGGAACACCGAGCTTGTTCCTTTTAAAATCTATGATTCGGTACTTCCTCTTATGCCTGCCGCCCCTTCTCCGCACACTGATGCGACCGCCGGATCCTCTTCCTGCTTTGCCCGGCAGGCCCATGGTTAAAGACTTTTCAGCGCACTCTGCGGTCAGCTCATTAAAAAGAAGACCTGTTTTAAACCGGGTGCCCGCTGTTACCGGTTTGTATTTCTTAATCGCCATTTAATCCGCCTAACATTTAAAAAACTGTTTAGCTCATGGGCAGAGGGGTTGCTCCATCGATTATGCGCCCTCAAAAACCTGAATTACTTCATCCGGAGGAAGGGTGACTATCGCCTTCTTCCACTCCGAGGTATAGCCCAATTTATATCTCACTCTTTTCGGCTTTTTGTGCACATTGATTATGCTGCATTTTATAGGGTGGACATTAAAAAGCTCTCGCACGGACTTCGTTACCTGGAACTTATTCGCCCTTGAATCGACTCTAAAGGTATATTTGTTTTTTTCCCGCATCAGGTTGGTCTTCTCCGTAACAATCGGTTCGATAATGATTTTATCACTGTCCAAATTTAGCCTCTTTTAATTCTGCTTTCCGTAAAATTCGTTTAGTTTTAAAGCAGCCGTTTCGAGAACGAGCAAATGCTTTCCGTAAAAAATATCATGGGCTCTCAGCCTGTTGTAGGATAAAAAATTCAGCCAGGGTATATTTCGTCCCGCTCTTTTCATCATCGCATCGTCATCGGAGAGCACGACAACAGTTTTCTCCTCAGGGGTAAGGCCTTTAAGTATTTTTACCAGCTCCCTGGTCTTGCCGGTATCCACGGTAAAATCTTCCACGATCTTTAGCCGCTCTTCCTTGTTCTTCAGGGTCAGGATGGATTTCATGGCCAGCCGTTTTATTTTTTTAGGAAGCTTGTAGCTGTAATCCCGCGGTTTGGGACCGAAGGCTATACCCCCCCCTACTCGAATTGGGGATTTCAGGCTACCAGCCCGAGCCCGTCCCGTGCCCTTCTGTGGGTAAGGTTTTGCTCCCGAGCCGCGGACCTCGCTGCGTCCTTTGGTAGAAGCTGTGCCGACCCTAATATTGGCCAGCTCATTCTTAAGCGCATGGTAGATCGATCCAACGCTCACTTCGATGTCGAATACCTCATCGGAGAGAGTAATTTCTTTGCGCTCGCTGCCGTCGATGCCGTAGACCTTCTTTACCATTGCCTTCCTCTACCTCTTCTTAGCTTTCATGACGATGACTCTACCGCCCTTTCTTCCTGGCACAGCACCTTTAACAAGAAGCAATTCTTTTTCCCGGTCTATTCTTATCAAACGCAGACTCTGAACGGTTTTATTGTCGCCGCCCATTCGTCCGGCCATTCTTGTTCCGCGTAATACCTTTGAAGGTGATGCAGCCATTCCGGTCGATCCGCCTTGCCGATGAAATTTGGAGCCGTGCGTCTTGTTTCCGCCCCCGAAACCGTGCCGCTTCATGACTCCCTGGAAGCCTTTACCCTTCGAAACGCCCCGCATATCTAAAAAGCTTAAGTTCTCGAAGAGCTCAACTCCTATTTTATCTCCGAGCTTGCATTCCTTTTCAAAGCCCCTGAACTCTCTGGTATGCGCGCAGGGCTCGATCCCTTCGGGAAACTGCCCTGTGTAAGGTTTTTTAAGCCGGTTCTTTTTTCTCACTCCCGAGCCCAGGACAACCGCAGAATACCCGTCCTTCTCCGGGCTCCTTATACCCACCACGATGTTTGCTTCAATCTGAATGGCTGTTACAGGAGTAAGATTTCCATCTTCACCAAAAACCTGGGTCATGCCAAGTTTTTTTCCGATCAGTCCCAACATCGCCTTCCTCACTGTTTGATCTCAACATCGACTCCGGCCGGCAGCTCCAATTTCATCAGGGCATCCATAACCGCCGAGGTGGGTTCGATAATGTCGATTAATCGCTTATGTGTCCTCATCTCAAACTGCTCACGAGATTTCTTGTTTACATGTGGTGAGCGAAGCACCGTGAATTTATTGATTCGAGTCGGCAGGGGAATCGGACCCGAGACTTTCGATCCGGCCTTCAGCACGGTCTGCACAATCGCTTTCGCACTTTGATCAATGAGCCCTATATCGAATGCTCTCAGTCGAACGCGAATCCTTTCGTTGGCCATTATTCCTCCTGCAGGTATCGTTCCTGCTTCCGAAAGCGGAAGCAGGAAGTATTACTCAAGGATTTCAGTTACCGCCCCGGCAGCAACCGTTCTTCCGCCTTCTCGAATAGCAAAGCGTAAGCCCTGCTCGACAGCGACAGTGTGGATCAGCTCAACCGTCAGCTCTACATTATCACCTGGCATGACCATCTGCCTGTCTTCAGGCAGGGTCATCGTTCCGGTTATGTCGGTGGTGCGGAAATAAAACTGGGGCCTGTAACCGGTAAAGAACGGAGAATGCCTTCCGCCCTCTTCCTTGGTAAGGCAGTAGATCTGGGCCTTCATCTTTTTATGCGGAGTAATACTTGCGGGCTTGGCCAGAACCTGCCCGCGCTCGACCTCTTTCTTTTCGATACCGCGCAGGAGGGTGCCGATGTTATCTCCCGCCCGGCCTTCATCTAACAACTTATTGAACATCTCAACGCCGGTAACCACGGTTTTCCGGGTATCCTTGATGCCGACGATCTCCACTTCCTCGCCTACTTTGATGATGCCGCGATCGACCCGGCCGGTTACAACCGTGCCCCGCCCGGAAATCGAAAAAACATCCTCAATGGGCATCAGGAAAGGCTTGTCAACGACTCTTTCCGGCACCGGAAAATATTCATCCATTACTTTAAGCACCTCGACAACAGTGGCGATCTTTTCCTCATCATCGGGATTTTCCATGGCCTGGAGAGCCGAACCCTTGACAATCGGTATATCATCGCCCGGAAACTCGTACTCTTTAAGAACATCCCGGATCTCTTCCTCTACCAGCTCGATCAAATCGGGATCGTCCACCTGGTCGATCTTGTTCAGATAAACCACGATGGCCGGCACTCCCACCTGACGGGCAAGCAGGATATGCTCCCTGGTCTGAGGCATGACCGAGTCCGGAGCGGATACGACCAGGATGGCTCCGTCCATCTGGGCTGCCCCGGTGATCATATTCTTGATATAATCCGCATGGCCCGGGCAGTCGACATGAGCATAGTGCCGGTTTTCCGATTGGTACTCAACATGCCTGGTATTGATGGTAATACCCCTGGCCTTCTCTTCCGGGGCATTGTCTATGTCCTCATACTTCATTACCTTGTCGCCGAACTTTTTAGCGCAGTACAAGGTGATTGCCGCAGTAAGAGTGGTTTTACCATGATCGACGTGACCGATCGTTCCCACATTGATATGTGGTTTAGTCCTTTCAAATTTTGCTTTTGCCATTTTATCCTCCTTGCATCAAATAGCAACTACCAGCGCAGTACTACTCCCCTACGGGGACGAAGACGCCCCCTTCGGGGATGAAGACACCTGCGGGCATCTACGACCTGCGGGCATCTACGAATTTCATCCCAGAGCCTTTTCCACAATTGCATCCTGGATCTTTTTTGAGACTGGTTGGTAGGTAGCGAATTGCCTGGTGTGGTTAGCTCGCCCCTGGGTTATTGACCGCAGTCTGGTCGTATAACCGAACATGCACCTCAGGGGCACAAGGGCTTTCACCACCTTACTACCATGTTTATCCTCAATTCCCTCAACCCGTCCCATTCGACTACCGAAGTCCGAGATCAGGTCCCCTAGATACTCCTCAGGAGTAAATACCTCCACCTCCATGATCGGCTCCAGGATAGTCGGTCTGGCTTTTTCCAGCCCGGCTTTATAAGCCATAGAGGCCGCGATTTTAAAGGCCATCTCGCTGGAATCGACTTCATGATGCGAGCCGTCCAAAAGGATCACCCTAAAGTCCACCATGGGATAGCCAGCCAGCACTCCGTTTTCCATTGCCTCCTCTATCCCCTTCTGGACTGCAGGAATATATTCCTTAGGTATCCTGCCTCCAACCATTTTATTTTCGAATAAAAACCCGGTTCCCGAAGGAAGGGGGTCGAAACGCATCACCACATGTCCGTACTGTCCCCGCCCACCGGACTGCCTGATAAACTTGCCCTCCGCCCCGGCTGGAACGGCGATGGTTTCCCGGTAGGCGACCTCGGGTCTGCCGACCGCGGCCTGCACGCTATATTCCCGAAACAGCCTCTCCACGAGAACTTCGAGATGAAGCTCTCCCATTCCGGAAATTATCGTCTGTCCCGTGTCCCGGTCGTTGCGAATCTTAAAGGTCGGATCCTCATCGTCCAGTTTACGAAGCGCTCTCTGCAATTTATCGGCGTCAGCCCTGGTTTTAGGCTCAATTGCGATTGAAACAACAGGCTCCGGAAAAACCATTGATTCCAGAATAAGCGTCTGCTTTTCATCACAGAGAGTGTCACCGGTCGAAGTCCGCTTCAGGCCCACGGCAGCGGCAATATCGCCGGTGCCGACTTCCTTAATCTCTTCCATGTCGTTGGCTTGGATCCGTAAGATCCTGGCCACTCTTTCCCGCCGGTCCGCAGTTGAATTAAGCACGTAACTTCCGGCCGAAAGCCTTCCGGAATAAACTCGGAAGTAGGTAAGCTTTCCCACATAGGGATCACTCATTATTTTAAAAGCCAGGGCTAAAAACGGCTCTTCATTCCCGGGAGTCTTCTCCACATAATCTCCCGTATTAGGCTGAATCGCCGTGATCGGCGGAATATCTACCGGGGAAGGCAGATATTCTATCACAGCATCCAGCAGCGGTTGAATTCCCTTATTCTTAAAGGCAGCCCCGCATAAAACGGGAAATATCTTACCTTTCAGGGTCGCGCTTCGCAGGACATTCTTGATCGTCTCAACAGAGATATCGACCCCGCTCAAGTAATCTTCCAGAAACAGATCGTCCGTTTCGGCCAGCTTTTCCAGAAGTGTCACCCTTTTGGTCCGGGCATCGTTTAAAAACTCTTCCGGAATTTCTACCTCCCTGTATCTAGCACCAAGCACATCTTCGTCCCAGACATACGCTTTCATGTTGATCAGATCGATTACACCGCTGAAATCCGATTCCTTACTCAGAGGCATCTGGACCGGAACTGCATTGGCACCCAGCCTGACGTGCAGTTCCTCGACCACGCCTTCAAACCTGGCTCCGGTCCGGTCCATCTTATTGATAAAGACCAGCCTGGGTATTTTATACCTGTTCGCCTGCTTCCAGACGTTTTCACTCTGGGATTCCACCCCTGAGACAGCGCAAAAAATACCTATTGCTCCATCCAATACTCTCAAAGATCGTTCAACCTCGGCCGTAAAATCGACATGGCCGGGTGTATCAATAATATTAACCTGGCAGCCCTTCCAGGAACAGAATGTGGCTGCGGCAGTGATTGTAATCCCCCGCTCCTTTTCCAGCTCCATCCAGTCCATTTCAGCTTCTTCTGAATGAACCTCACCCATTTTATGGGTCTTACCCGTGTAATACAGGACCCGCTCTGTCGTCGTAGTCTTTCCGGCGTCGATATGTGCCATGATTCCGATGTTGCGAATCTTTTCAAGCGGGAATGGAGCGACCATCCCTATTACAAGCTACCATCTATAATGGGCGAAAGCCTTGTTCGCCTCCGCCATTCTATGCGTATCCTCTTTCTTTTTGAATGCAGTGCCCGTCGAATTAAAAGCGTCGATCAATTCAGCACTCAGATTTTTGCTCATGGATTTTCCACTCCTCTGCCTGGAGTACTGAATGAGCCAGCGCATGCCTAATGCCTCCCTACGGCTTTCCCGGATTTCCACCGGCACCTGGTAAGTCGAGCCGCCTACACGGCGTGATTTTACCTCCACCATGGGTTTTACATTCTCTAAAGCCTTCTTAAAGACCTCCAGGGGGTCTTTTTTCAGCTTTTCCCGGACAATATCCATCGCGCCGTAGACGATACGATAGGTTTTAGATTTCTTTCCCTTTAGCATCATCCGCCCTACAAAATAAGAAATCTGGATACTCCCGTATTTTGGGTCCGGGGCCACCGGTCGTTTTGGAGCGACTCTTCTTCTCGGCATTCCTTATATCCTCTTTCCTAGGCCTTGGGTTTCTTGGTTCCATATTTAGATCGGGATTCCCGCCGATCATCCACTCCGAGCGTATCCTTAGCGCCGCGAATTATATGGTACCGCACGCCCGGCAGGTCTTTTACCCTGCCTCCCCGCAGTAGTACTACCGAATGTTCCTGCAGGTTGTGCCCGATTCCCGGAATATAAGCGGTAACCTCGATCCCGTTCGTTAACCGCACCCTGGCCACTTTCCTGAGGGCAGAGTTGGGTTTCTTCGGGGTCACCGTCATCACCCGGGTGCAGACGCCGCGTTTCTGGGGGCAGGCCTGTAGGGCCGGCGCCTTATTTTTCTTTTTTATTTTCTTTCTCCCTTTCCGGATGAGCTGATTAATTGTCGGCATCTCCTCTGACTCCCATCATATTCAGCAAATATACGGCATGCTACCCCCCGGAGGGGATGAAGACACCCCCTCCGGGCACCTTCGGTACCCTAGCGGG
>CAZERV010000026.1:19977-31989 GCA_964514815.1 uncultured Spirochaetaceae bacterium
TCTTCGACCTGCAAAGCGCACACAAACATCAACAGCGAGAGCAAATCTAACAATAGATAAAAAAAATGTCAACCCCTTTCCGACAATTCTAGCACCGCTTTAAAAGGATTGAGTTTTGCTCAAAGTTTTTTCTGTTCCTTACCCGGCTGATAAGCCGGATGAAACCATATCCTGTACCGGAAATAATCGTCCGTACAGTCTCACCGAAACAATGCCCGCCCGATGAGATAAGGCTACATTAGCATATTTTTTTTTATTATACAACCCGAATTTTCCTTAAGATGAGGAAAATCACTGTTTTTCCGGCAGGACCGCTTCCAATTCCTTTTCTTTTTTCTTCTCTTCTAAAACCTTATTTACGGAGACATCCAGGTCTTCCATATTCTCATCAAACAGCTTGATATTTTTATAAGCACTCATACCGGTCCCGGCGGGAATGAGATGGCCGATAATGACGTTTTCTTTCAGGCCCCGTAGATGATCCTCACTGCCCCGGATAGAGGCGTTGGTAAGCACCCGGCTGGTTTCCTGAAAGGAGGCCGCCGAAATCCAGGAATCTATGTTCAAAGACGCCTTTGTAATCCCCAGCAGAAGCGGTTTCGCAATAGCTGCCTGGCCGCCTTCGCGGATTACCTTCCGATTCTCTTCATTGAACCGGTAGCGATCTACCTGCTGCCAAAAGATGAAATTCGTATCACCGACCTGGATGATCTCTACCTTTTTCATCATCTGGCGGATAATGATCCCGATGTGTTTATCGTTGATGTTTACTCCTTGAAGCCGGTAGACTTCCTGAATTTCGTTGACCAGATATCTCTGCAAGGCATTCTCACCCAGGATTTGCAAGACATCGTGGGGATCAATGTTGCCGTCACAGAGCATGTCACCCGCCGCGACCGTATCCCCATCCCGTACCAGGAGATGCTTGCCCATGGGCACGAGATGTTTATAATCCTTTCCATAAGGATCGATCACGATAATGACTCGCTTACCCTTTACAATGCCCTTGAAACTCACGGTGCCTCCGATCTTTGCCAGCACCGATGGGTTTTTGGGTCGTCGGGCCTCAAAAAGCTCGCCCACCCTGGGTAAGCCCCCGGTGATATCCCTGGTCTTGACACTTTCCCGGGGCAATTTGGCCAGGATGCGCCCGGCGGTGATCTTTTCACCTTCTTCAATATTTAGATAGGCCGAACCCGGCAGGTAATACCCGGCCAGCTCATCCCCATCATCATTTAAAAGTACGATTCGAGGTTGAAGCGTTTCCAGGGTAAACTCGGTTATTTTCTTCTCAATTTTACCGGTATCTTCATTGATCTCTTCTTTAAGAGTCGTACCCAGAATGATGTCTTCAAAGGTCACCTTACCATCGGTTTCCGAAATAATAGGCTCACTGAAAGGATCAAAATAGGCAATGGTCTCTTCCGCCGGTATAAGATCTCCTTCATTGAATAAAAGCTCGGCCCCGTTGCGGATATCCACTCTCTGGGATTGGGCGATCAGGAGCAGGCTTTTATCTTTCTTCTGGATATAGGCGATCTCCCCGGCATTGATTTTCTCTCCATTCCGCACCAATAGAGGTTCTCCTATGAGTACCTTTTGACCGTCTTTTACCAGGATCTTATCCTTGGGTTTTAGATCGATGCTCCGCAGAATCTTATTGATCGTGAGGTACCCTTTTCTGGTGAACAGGCGGTTACCGTTCTTTAAGATCACCGTGTTCCCCGATATCTTTTGGAGCAGGACCGGGTATTTTAAATAGATCCTGTTCTCCTCACTGATCTTGGTGGCTGCACCTCCTATGTGAAAGGTCCTCATAGTCAATTGGGTGCCGGGCTGGCCGATAGACTGGGCTGCAATAATGCCCACTGCCTCACCGATATTTACCGTTTGATTCTTGGCGAGATTTCGGCCGTAACACTTTATGCATACGCCATGCTCCGCTTCACAGGTAAGCACGGTGCGAATGCGCACACTTTCCACCCCGGCCGCTTCGATTGAATCGGCGATCTCGTCGGTGATTTCCTGGTTCACATCTACAATGATCTCTCCGGTAATGGGGTGCCGCACCCTCTCCAGGGTGAAACGACCCACGATCCTGTCCCTCAATGATTCTACTATCTCCTCCCCGTCCTTAATGGCCCGGCGCTCCAGCCCGTTGATGGTTCCGCAGTCCTCATCATTGGTCACTACATCCTGGGCAATGTCCACCAGCCGGCGGGTAAGATAGCCCGCATCGGCTGTTTTTAAAGCCGTATCAGCCAGACCCTTTCTGGCCCCATTTGTGGAGATAAAAAACTCAATTACCGAAAGGCCTTCTTTAAAGTTGGAGCGAATCGGCAGCTCGATAATATCCCCGGAGGGCTTGGCCATTAGTCCCCTCATTCCGCCCAGTTGCCTGATCTGGGTCCTGCTTCCCCGGGCGCCGGAATGAGCCATCATGTGCATCGGGTTAAAGCCTCCCTTGTCTTCTTTCAGCTCGTTCATTAGCTCATTGGTAATCTGCTCGTTTATTGAGCTCCATACCTCGACGACCCGGTTATAGCGCTCTTCATTGGTAATATGGCCCTGCAGATACTGGTCCTGGATTTCCTCCACCCTGGTGTTGGCCTTACCGATCAGCTCCTTTTTGGCGACCGGGATTATGATATCGTCCATACCGATGGTCGCCCCGAACCTGGTAGCATATTTGAAACCAAGATCCTTTATCGCATCCAACATCCTGACCGTAATGTAGGAATCGTACTCCTTATAACAACTTGCTATCAACGTGCGGAGCCCCCGCTCATCCAGGGGTATATTGATATATTCGATCTCCTCCGGCAGCTCCTCGTTCAAGATGATCCTGCCCGCCGTCGTTTCGATATAGTCCCCGTTCTTTTCGAGCTTAACCTTGATGAGAGCCTGATACTCGATCGACCTGGCATCGAGAGCTAAAAGCACCTCATCGGCAGAGCCGAAATATTTTCCTTCGCCTTTGGCTCCCTTCTTCTCCCGGGTGAGATAGTTAATGCCTAAAACCATGTCCTGGGTAGGCACGACGACCGGATTGCCATTGGCCGGATTGAGTAAATTCTTGGCAGAAAGCATCAACGTCCAGCATTCGATCTGCGCGGACTGAGTTAACGGAACATGCACGGCCATCTGATCTCCATCAAAATCGGCGTTAAAAGCATGGCAGACCAACGGGTGCAGCCTGATGGCTTTTCCTTCCACCAGGACCGGCTCAAAAGCCTGGATCCCAAGCCGGTGCAGGGTAGGCGCTCGATTGAGAAGTACCGGATGCTCATGTACCACCTCTTCCAAAACAGCCCAGACTTCGGGAGTCTCCTGTTCCACCAGGGTTTTGGCTTTCTTAATATTATAGACAACGTCTTTTTCTACCAGCTTTTTCATTATAAAGGGCTTGTACAGCTCTAAAGCCATTTTGGTAGGCAGACCGCATTGATGAAGTTTAAGCTCCGGACCGACAACGATGACCGATCGGCCCGAGTAATCGACTCGCTTCCCGAGTAAGTTCTGCCTGAACCGCCCCTGCTTTCCTTTAAGCATGTCGGAAAGGGATTTGAGCGGCCGGTTTGCCGCTCCTTTAACAACCCGCTTCTTTTTTGAGTTGTCAAAAAGGGCATCTACCGCTTCCTGGAGCATTCTTTTCTCATTACGGATAATGATGTCCGGGGCGTTCAGGGCCAAAAGTCTCTTCAGGCGGTTATTCCGGTTGATCACTCTTCTATAGAGATCGTTCAGATCGGAGGTAGCGAACCTTCCTCCATCGAGCTGCACCATAGGCCTGAGCTCGGGAGGAATAACAGGAATCACATCCTGGATCATCCACCCCGGTTTGTTATTCGAATCCCTGAAATTCTCTACGATTTCGATTCGTTTCAGAAGGCGTTTATCCGCTTTTCCTCCCTTTTCAATCATCTTTCTTCTGAGCTCGGAAGAAAGGGCATTCAGGTCCAGGTTTGCCAGCAGGGTACGGATAGCCTCGGCGCCGATCCCAGCGCTGAAGGATATCCCATAGCGTTCTTGAGCTTCATTATATTCGTCCTCTGTCAAGAGCTGCATTTTTTTCAGGTCCGTGTCACCCGGATCGATTACAATATACTTCTCATAGTAAAGAATCGAACGGAGCGCCATGATCGGGAGGTCCAGGAGCAGCCCCATCCGGGACGGAACGGAGCGGTAGTACCAGATATGAGATACGGGGGAGGCCAACTCAATATGGCCCATGCGCTCACGGCGCACTCTAAAATGAGTGACCTCCACACCGCAGCGGTCACAGATCACGCCTTTATAGCGAATGGATTTGAACTTTCCGCAGTAGCACTCCCATTCTTTAGTTGTGCCGAAGATTCTCTCGCAGAAAAGTCCGTCTTTCTCCGGACGCAGGGTCCGGTAGTTTATGGTTTCGGGTTTTTTTACCTCTCCGTAAGACCAGGCTCTAATCTGATCCGGAGAAGCCAGCTTGATTAAAATACGGTCAAAATTCTGTAAATTTCTCATCTGTCCCCTTTCCTCCCTCAGGGCTGATACCTAAAATCTACTCCCCTGCCGGTTGAGCAACTCTTCATCTCTTTCGGTCAGGGCTATCTGCTTGCCTTTGGAATCGAAAATAGAGATATCCAGAGCCAGTCCGCGCAGCTCATGGACCAGCACATTAAAAGACTCAGGGATTCCGGCAGAAGTAAAAACCTCGGATTTTACGATGCTTTCATAGATCTTGGCCCGACCGGACATATCATCCGATTTAATAGTCAACAGCTCTTGAAGCGTGTTGGCGGCTCCGTAAGCTTCGAGCGCCCAGACCTCCATCTCACCGAGTCTCTGTCCCCCGAACTGGGCCTTACCGCCCAGGGGCTGTTGAGTAACCAGCGAATACGGACCGGTAGAGCGGGCATGCATCTTATCATCTACCAGGTGATGCAGCTTGAGTATATAGATATAACCCACAGTGATCGGGTTCTCAAAAGGCTCACCGGTCAGGCCGTCGTAAAGTGTAATCTTGGATGAGGTAGGCAGTCCCGCCTGTTTTAATTTTTCTTCGATCATTTCGTTGGTCGCCGACTGAAAGACCGGGGTTGCATACCATTCATGCAGAACAGCGCCGGCCCAGCCCAACTCCGTTTCCATAATCTGGCCCAGGTTCATCCTGGATGGAACCCCCAGGGGATTCAGCACGATGTCGATCGGGGTCCCGTCTTCCATGAAGGGCATATCTTCTTCGGGCGAGATCCTGGAAATGACCCCCTTATTCCCGTGCCGGCCGGCCATCTTGTCCCCTTCCTGAAGCTTCCTCTTGGTGGCAATCAGGATCTTCACCACCTCTTCCACGCCCGGGTTCAACTCGTCCCCTTCAGAGCGTTTCAACCGCTGAACATCGATTACCATTCCTTCGATCCCGTGCGGAACGCGCAAAGAAGTGTCTCGGACATCCTTGGCCTTTTCACCAAAGATGGAGTTTAAGAGCTTAAACTCCGGAGTAGAATCCGTTTCGCTTTTAGGCGTCACTTTACCGACCAGAATGGAGCCCGTTTTTACATCCGCGCCGATCCGAATGATTCCCTCTTCGCTCAAATGCTCCAGAGCGTACTCCCCGGCATTGGGAATATCCCTGGTTATTTTCTCCGGGCCCAACTTTGTCTCTCGAATTTCAATTGAAAATTCTTTAATATGAATGGAGGTAAATTTATTTTCTTTAATGACCCTTTCGGAAATGAGAATGGCATCCTCGTAATTGAAGCCGTACCAGGGCATAAAGGCCACCAGAACATTGCGCCCCAGGGCCAGCTCACCGCCGCAGGTGGCCGGACCGTCGGCAATCACTTCGCCCTTTTTAACCTTCTGTCCCACCTGTAGAATGGGTTTCTGGTTATAGCAGGTATCCTGGTTCGTGCGCTGAAATTTCATCAAATGATAGATATCAAGCTCATTCTTTTCCACCTTATCCGGCTTGATGTGAATCTCCTGGCAAGTCACATAGACAGCCGTGCCGGCCCGTTTTGCGACCACCATTACCCCTGAGTCATAGGCTGTTTTCTGTTCCATACCGGTGCCTACCAGAGGCGATTCCGGCTGGAGGAGAGGCACCGCCTGCCTCTGCATATTGGAGCCCATGAGAGCCCGGTTGGCATCATCATGCTCCAAAAAGGGAATGAGTGAGGTCGATACGGAGATTATCTGTCTCGGAGATACGTCCATAAATTGAATGTCCGCCGCTTTCTGGGTGGTATAATCTCCACCCCTGCGGACCGGAATATTTTTTTCCAGAAATCTCCCTTTTTCATCGATCTGGGCGTTTGCCTGGGCAATACAATACTTCTCCTCATCCAGGGCCGAAAGGTACTCAATTTCCCTGGTAGCGACCCCGTCTTTCACCCGCCGGTAAGGCGTCTCCAGAAATCCATAGTCATTGACCCTGGTATAATTCGCCAGCGATACGATGAGACCGATATTCGGTCCCTCGGGAGTTTCAATCGGGCACATTCTCCCATAATGGGTATAGTGAACATCCCGAACCTCGAATCCGGCCCGGTCTCTGGACAAACCTCCCGGCCCCAGAGCGTTCAAGCGACGCTTATGGGTCAACTCGGAGAGTGGGTTCACCTGGTCCATGAATTGAGATAGCTGGCTGGAACCGAAGAACTCCTTGATGGTCGCCACAATCGGCTTTATGGATATCAAATCCTGGGGTCTGATGGTGTCCGCCTCTTTTAATGACATTCTTTCCTTGGCGATACGTTCCATTCTGGAAAAGGAGACTTTTAATTGATTGGTCAGGAGCTCACCGACGGACCTTATTCTTCTGTTCCCTAAATGATCGATGTCATCGACATTCCCTTCGCCGATATAGACCTGGATTAGAAAGATCATGGTGTTGACAATATCTTCCGGCACCAGCGTGTGAGTCTCCATCGGCTCTTTATAATCGAATTTCTTATTTAATTTATAACGGCCTACCCTCCCCAGGTCGTAGCGGCGGGAAGAGAAAAACATTGAGCTCAAGTCTTTTTCGGCGCTCTCCAATGTGATGGGCTCTCCGGGCTTTATTATGGAATAGACTCTGGAGAGCGCTTCTTCCCTGGTGGGCTCGTCTTTTTCAGGATTGTCCCTGGAGTAAACTATCTCTTCCCGCTCAAAACAGTTGAGAATTATCTCGGAGTGTAGGGAATCCACATGCTTGAAGTCGATAACTTCGATCTCAAAGATACCGGAATGAAGAAGCTCCTCCACATCGTGAGGATGAATTTTATCTCCCGCCAGGTACAACTTTTTACGGGCCGCTTCAAGCGTATCGGCTGCGGCAAATACCTCCCTGGCAAAGACTCTGCCCAGCAATTTTTCCTTGTCTTCCCGCGACTCAGATATGGTAATAGTTTCCTTTTTATAGAAGAGGTCAATGATCTTTTCCCTGGAATCGAAGCCCAGGGCTCTCAAGAAGATTGTGGCCAGGATTTTCTTTTTCCGATCGATTTTGGCATGAATCAGCTCTTTTTTCTGATCGATCTCAAACTCCAGCCAGGATCCCCGGTAAGGGATGATCCGGGAAGAAAAAACGCCTTTATCATGGGAAAAAATGACTCCCGGTGAGCGATGAATCTGGCTGACCACTACCCTTTCCGCCCCATTAATGACAAATGTTCCCCGTTCGGTCATCAGGGGGATATCACCCATATAGATTTCTTTCTGTCTGATTTCCCCGGTGTTCAAGAAGACGAGATTGACCCTGGCTTTGATCGGAATAGCATAGGTAATACCCTTTTGCTTACAATCCTTTTCCGGGAGAGTAATCTTATTTTCATCAAGGTTATAGCCGGTGTATTCTAAAACCATGTCTGCATTAGGGCTTTCAATCGGAAAGATCGATTGAAAGACATCCTCCAGGCCCTGTCGGCGGAGAGTCCCACCTTCTTTAAGCCTCTCTCGCTGGAGAAAGCGCTCATATGACAACGCCTGAATGTCGATCAAATTAGGCATTTCCATGACATCATCATATCCTCGCCCGAAATATTTCCGATTGATTTTTTCAAGCAGCATATACCCCCCTACAGACAAAATAATATACCCCCGGAGCGTGTTGTTCCGGTGGTATGCGTGATTAATCTGGAATCTATTGATGACTGTTTAGTTAACTTCAACAGTGGCGCCGGCTGCCTCAAGTTTTTCTTTAATTTTTTGCGCCTCATCTTTGGAGACACTTTCTTTAACAGGTTTTTCTCCCGCCTCAACCAGCTCCTTGGCTTCTTTCAAGCCCAGTCCGGTTATGGCTCTTACTTCTTTTATGACGGGAATCTTTTTACCGTCGGCGAAACTCTTAAGCACGACCGTAAACTCCGTTTGCTCTTCCTCCGCTTCGCCCGCGCTCTGGTTCGGTACAGCTCCTGCAGCTACCGCTACAGGGGCTGCTGCAGTGACGCCGAACTTTTCCTCCATAGCCTTTACCAGCTCAGACACCTCAAGCACTGTCATATTTGCAATGGTTTCAAGAATATCCTCTTTTTTTAATGTTGCCATTTTAGCTTCTCCTTATCTTTAAGATTTTACAGCAATAGCATGCAACCTGAGAAGACTAATGCTGTTATTATTTTTTCGCTTCATTTTTCTCTTTAGCCTCCGCCACAGCCTGTACGGTCCTGACCAGCCCGGTGACAATTCCGTTCATGGCATAGAGAAGCCTGGTAAGTGGGGCGTTCATTGCGCTCATCAACATGGCATAGAGCTGCTCCCTGGAGGCCAGTTTCGAAAGCGCCTCGATCCTGTCCGCCGCCATGATCTTGCCCTCGATCACACCGCCTTTTATGTCTAGATCGGAATACCGGGCGAAATCAAAAAGCACCCTGGCCACCAGGCCCGGTTCTTTTTTAATAAGAGCCAGGGCGGTTGGGTCGATTAAAAAACTATCTTCAAACGAAAGCTCGAGCTCCGACAGGGCAATCCTGGTATAGCTGTTCTTCACGACCTTGAAGACGGCCTCTTTTTCCCGCAGCTGCCTGCGCAGGTTATTCATCTGCTCCACATTAAGCCCGCGATAATCGGTGAAAATCAGATTGCCGCAGCCTGAGATCATATCTTTTACCTGTTTTACCGCAGCCAGCTTATTCTGCTGAATTTTTTGTGTTTTCTCACCCATTTACAGGCTCCTCCGTCAAAAACTTTCCCCGGGGGCTTATCATAACACCGGGACCCATAGTTGAGGAAAGAGCGATTGTTTTAACGTATTCGCCTTTAACGTCTGATGGGCGCTTTCTCTCTACTTCCCGGATAAAGTGGCGGGCATTTTCGCCGATCTTCGCGTTGTCCATGGAGACTTTTCCGATCGGCAAATGAATGACCCCGGTCTTATCGGCCCGAAATTCAATCCTTCCCTTTTTAAGCTCTTTGACGGCGCCTTTTATATCGAATGTTACCGTTTTCGTTTTCGGATTCGGCATGAGTCCCCGGCGGCCCAGAACGGGTCCAAGCTTTCCCACTTCCTTCATCATATCCGGGGTTGCAACCGCCACATCGAAATCGAGCCAGCCCCCTTTAATCTTTTCAATAAGATCGCTATCCCCGGTATACGCAGCGCCTGCGGTCCTGGCCTCCTCCACCTTTTCACCTTTGGCAAAGACCAAAATCTTCTTTTCCAGGCGGAAACTGTGGGGCAGCACCATGGTGTCCCGAATCGAATGCTTTGCCTTGATATTCAGTTTTAAGGCAATTTCCACGGTTTCATCAAACCTGGCGAAGGCGAGCTTCTTAACCAGCTCAATGGCCCGCTCCAGGGAATATTCTTCCTGCCGGTTATAATTTTTGACCGCTTCAAGGTACTTTTTACCCCTTTTCATTTGAAAGTCCCTCCGCCGTTACGCCCATACTTCGAGCCGTACCGGCAACAATCTGAATGGCAGCCTCAATATCGTTGGCATTCAGATCGGGCATTTTCTTAAGAGCTATCGACCTGAGTTGTTCCCTGCTGATGTTAGCCACTTTTTCCTTATTCGGCACGCCGGAGCCTTTTTCGATTCCGCATACTTTTTTAATCAGGACCGCAGCAGGCGGTGATTTAGTAATAAATGTAAAACTCTTATCGGCGTAAACCGTAACCAGAACCGGGATGGTCAGACCCGCCTCAAGGTTCTTTGTCCTGTCATTAAACTGTTGAACAAATTTAGGAGCGCTCACGCCGTGCGGTCCCAATGCAGGGCCTACCGGCGGGGCGGGTGTTGCCTTTCCTGCCGGTACCTGCAGTTTGATTATCGCTGCTACCTTCTTTTTTGCCATCTTACTCTCCCTGACTGGTTTTAGCGCTTACTAAGCCGGTAAGCTCCCATTTACAGGTTCGATTTCTAAAGCCAGGCGTTATTTAGCCCTATCCAGGTACCAATCTAAATTTTTTCGACCTGTAAAAAATCAACCTCAACGGGCGTAGATCTTCCAAAGATCTCAACCATTACCCGAAGCTTTCCCTTCTCCAGATTCACTTCATCGATGCTTCCTGTAAAAGAATCAAAGGGGCCGCCGTTGATACGAACCGCTTCTCCGACGGAGAAACTTTGTTTCGGCTTAAGAACCTTCTCGCTCTTAATTTCCCCGGAACGCTGCAGCACTTCCCGGGCTTCCTCAGGGGAAATTGCCTGGGGTTTCTGGTCCCGGTTCGCTCCCACAAACCCGGTGACACCCTGAATCTGGCGGATCGCCGAACAGATCTGTTTCCAGTTCGTCTCCGGCATGTCCATTTCAATCATGATGTAACCGGGCAAAAACTTTTTGGATGTGATTTTCCTTTTTCCATCCTTGATCTCAACCACATCTTCCGAGGGCACTTTTACATTAAAAACAAAGTCAGACATGCTGCCGTTGTCAATCAGCCTGTTTACATGCTTTTGAACCTTGTATTCATAACCTGAATAGGTATGGACAACATACCATCCTTTTGCCATCGACTCCTCGATTACCTAAATATCAATTCAATTCCCTTAAAAATCAGGAAATCCAACAGCCCCAGAGCCATAGCAATTAAAACAACGGAAACTAAAACGACCTTTGTCGAAGAGCTTACCTCTTCCCTGCCGGGCCAGGTTACCTTTTTTAACTCTGCATAGCTCTCCTTGAAGAACTGAATGATCTTTTTCATTTAAACTCCCGCGTGATAAAAGCAGGCCAGGCAGGACTCGAACCTGCAACATCCGGTTTTGGAGACCGGCGCTCTAGCCGATTGGAGCTACTGGCCTGGACTTTAAGAGAACTACTACTTTATCTTAGTCTCCCTGTGAATGGTGTGTTTCCGATCGAATTTACAATACTTATTAAGCTCCAGCTTCTCCTGGACATTTCGCTTATTTTTCGAAGTCGTATAATTCCTTCGCTTACACTCAGTGCACTGCAGCGCAATAAGCTCCACAGCCTTACCCCTGGATTTAGCCATCTAGGATGCTCCCTTTTTCCCTATTGGAGGTACGATAATATAGTAAATTTTCTTTCAAAGTGTCAATGGGTATGCTTTAATTAATGTCAGCCTCCGACCGGACTTGAACCGGTGACCCCCTCCTTACCATGGAGGTGCTCTACCAATTGAGCTACAGAGGCGCCGGAACACTGTCGAAGGTTGAAGTTTAATGAATATCCCCTTTTATGTCAAGACCACGAGTCGGCCAGCAGTGCTGACGCATGAATATTTTATAAGATTACTCATATGCGGTCGCAGACATGCAACGCGGGCCTCACGGCCTTCCCGAGAGCCTGATTTTGACAAAATCCATTTTTTAGTGACGGATTAAATCTGAATTATAAGGGGAGCAAGTCTAATAGAAAACTCCATCCGTTGCCAAACCCCACGAGTTCTATAAAAATATAATCCATACCTACATCTCACCTGAGCCGATCATGAAATCAACATGAACCAGGCTGTGATTACCGCCGGCCGAAGGTGCCCGCAGGTCGTAGATACCCGCCAGGTCGAAGATGCCCGCAGGGTAGTGCGTCTTCGTCCCCGGAGGGGGTGTCTTCATATTGGGGGGTAGGGGTAGGGGT
>CAZERV010000027.1:0-31385 GCA_964514815.1 uncultured Spirochaetaceae bacterium
GAAGACACCTGCGGGCATCTTCGACCTGCGGTTGTAATGAAGAGCTTAAAAACCTTAGCAGTAGAAGCATTACAATGTCAAGTATAGCATTACACGGCAGTAATTTCTGAGAAACCGATTTTTTCTTTCAGTTTTTTGACTCCCGGCAGCTTCTGGTCGAGCTTCAATCCTTTCTGGAGGTAGTCAAAAGCGAGTCGTTTATTGCCGAGGTTACAGTAAATTTCGGAAATTTTCTTATATAAAAAAGCATTATCTTTGCGAGAAAAATTGAAATCAATCAGTTCCTTTATATATCTGATGGCGATTGGAGGCGGCAGAAAAGATACCATCTTGAAACAGGTGATATTTCTAAGTCGTTCAATGACTTCATCCATGAAATGGTGGAAGTAGGGCCTCTCTATTTCAAGAATGACCAATTCTTTATAAATGTTGCAGGCCCTGATATATTCGCTCTTTTTTTCTAACGCTTCGGCCAGTAGAAATAGACAGTCCATATAGTCTTCGTGATCAAGATATTTCCCGAGTTTGAAATTTTTATCCGCATCTTTCAATTTGTAGTATAGATCGATCGCCTCTTCATAGTTAGAGTTAAGAAGATCATGAAATATCAGCTTGGACTGGCTAATTAAATCATTTTTTCTTCTTCTTAAGAAATCCCTATAGCTGAAATTTATTTTTGAAAAATTTAGGGCAAAGGCGTGGTCGTAATCGGTTCTTTTTTCAGGATTGCTTAAAATCTCATAGGCAGTGATCAGATTCCTCATCTGCTCTTCCGAATGTTGTTTATCGAAAGACTTGAGGTCGGGATGCAATTCTTTGGCCTTTTTGCGGAAAGACCTTTTTATGTCTCCCGGGGAACACCCGGGCTTAATCCCAAGCAACTCGTAATAGTTTACCAAATCAACCTACTCGATTATTCTTGCTCGGTGATTATACATTATGTTGATACTATTGTCAAGTTTTTTCATCCATTGCAATTTTTACCGTAATGGGTTATCCTCGGAGTATGTTCGGTTTTCTGATAAAGAAAACATTTTTTGATATGTGGGACAATTTACTCTACCTTGTTGTCTTAAATTTGGGTTATATTCTTATTTTTGCCCTGTTTTTCTATCTGCCCCTGAATTTCTTCAGATCCCTGCCGTTATTTGCTTCTCTTTCCTTTTTTTTCGCAGGTCTTTTACTTCTCTTCGCCTATTCGGGCGCTGTCAGCGGGATGGTAGCCGTTCTGGCGGATTTCCTTAAACCTGATTTTAAGGACTTCTTAAAGTCATTCAAATCGTCTCTTGCCTCCAGCCTGATTTTTGTTCTCATAAACATCGTGATCTTCTTTCTCCTCTCATATGCTTTTCCGGTGTATAAAAGTATGAAGTCCTTTATCGGCCTTTTGGCTTCCGGTTTTCTATTTTGGATTTTAGTGCTCTGGCTCCTTGCCTTCCTGTATTTTTTTCCCATCCAATCCCGATTGGATAAAAGCATTATCAAAATCCTGAAAAAAACGCTCTTGATATTTATTGATAACCCGCTTTTCACTCTCGGGCTTTTTCTCGGTGTTTTTTTTATCTTTCTTATTTCTATCTTAACCGCCTTTCTCTTACCGGGCATCTCAACCATCCTACTCTGGCTCAATGTAGGATTAAAATTGCGTCTTTATAAGTATGATTATCTAGATAAAAATCCTGAAGAAGGGCGGCGTATTCCCTGGGACGTTCTGCTCCTTCAAGACAGGGAGAAAGTCGGAAAAAGAACGCTCAAAGGAATGATATTCCCGTGGAAGGAATAGATATTCCCACAGAGGAAGAGCTACTAAATATGGAGGCGCTTGCCTATCTCTTCCGCTTCCTGGGGAGAGTTCAGAATACCTGAGTTTTTTAAAAACATCCCCTCTTTCTCCATGCTCTTCATCAGTCTTGAAAGCGCCTTGCCGGAGCCGAAGAAGTTCTTAGTAACGAAGGCATAACTTTTTTTCCCGGTGATCATCCCTGAAGACATTAAAAATCCTTCGATCTTAGAGGGAATTCGTCCGCCCAGTGCTGAAGCTGGTTCAGTCCCGATAACTATATATTGATATATGGTGAGTTTTGCATTAATGTCATGATCACCGTCGATTATATCCGTTTGATGCCCCTGGGCTTCTATTCCTTTTGCCAGCGCTCTGGTTATATTAAGAATCCTTTCACGCCGGTCACTTGAGAAAAAAATAACTGCCGTTCTCATGAATCACCTCATTTCCTGAATGACACTATACAATCTTATTCCAATAAATTAGTATAAAAGTGAGCGTCCCTGAAGGTCAAGAGAAGATTAATACTCTCATGTCAGGACATATAATTACATTGCCCCTAATACTGCTGCTTGTCTTTTCTATTCTGATCATCTCCTGCGCGGATGAAGTGGATAAGCACCCCATAAAGACTAAAATTATTGATTTATCGAATGGTATGACAGGAGCGAATTTTTCTTTACAAAAAGTGGGTTCAAATCTTCATATACTCTATCCTGACCTGGAATCATTATCTCTGAAAATGCTCACCTTTTCCGGAGAAATTGAGAAACCGTTTGAACCGGAAGAAACATATTACCTGGATCGTATCGGCTACTCGCCGGAGGTAGATTATACTTTCGGGGAGCATCTCTACCTGGTTGAGGATAACAGGCAGCACATCTTTTATTTTGATCTGGAGGGAGAAGAAAAAAAGGTTCTGAAATGGATTAATAAGACTTTTTCTGAAAAGACCTGGTGGATTGACATTGTTCCGGCTTCAGGAAAATTAGTAGCAGCTTTAAGTGTTGATCCTGATCGAATCGATCTTTTCTTGAACCTGGAGGAAGCATTAGTGGTGGAACCCGCATTCAGGTACAGCCCGGTGCGAGAGACTGAGAAAGATGCAGACCCGTCCGTCCGGAGTGTCTTGCCGGCGAAAATCCCTCGAACAATACGGCCATTATTACCCGCCGGTGATGTTTCAATAATCTCGGGGAATAAGCTGAAAGGATTCACCGTTTATGATACCCTTTCACATCGTCTGTATCTCATCAAACAAGATGCTGGCCGGTATTTAAGCGAGGCGCTCTTTGATTTCGGGGAAATCCACTATTCGGCTCTGACTTCAGGTGAAAATTTAGACATTCTGGTTTATGATTCCGCCAGTTCAGAGCTTATTTTTCTTGAAAAGGAGTTATCCGGGGAGCAGCCCAGACAAACTCCCGTGACACTCAGTCGGGGTACTCGATCCGTTTATTTCTTTTTACTTTCCGAGCAAAGATATTTTGTATTTGATGAAATCGCACTGGATAAAAATCGAAAGAAAACTTACCGGATCTCACTGCTTTATATGGCTGATGAGGGTTATGTCAAGACTTTCCTTTTGGAAAGCTCAAACCCGATTCGGAAATTCAAGGCTGTCTATCAAAAGCAGAAACTCTATCTTGTTTTTCTTCAGGAGACGCTGAAATTTATGGTCGCGGATCTGGGCGGTATCATATCAATTCAGAATCATGATCTGTGAGCCCAGGTAATCGTTCAGGAATTCCTGAATCCATTCCAAATATTCAGTAAATTGAACCGCATTCAGCCCGGAGGAATTGGAAAGATGATCCTGAATTTCGTCCAGCTTTGTGTGCACGGTGTCCAATATGACATTTGCAGTGGCAAGCTTTTCGGCGATCATGGGGATATTATCTTCTCTCCTGTAGGCGAGCTTTTTATTCTCACAAATTTTGGTCAGTATTTCAAGCAGAACCGTTTCCAGAATAACTGCTGCTTTTTGCTCATTTCCGCGCTCACAGTATTCCCGGGCCCGGGATAAAAGGGAATCAAAAATATTGACACTCAGCATCAGGTCTTTATGAAAAAAATAACCCTCTTCCAGGTCTACTTTTGCGCCTTTGAGAATTCCAAGATAGATCTGCATCGAGTTATAGTAATCGAAGAATTTCAGGTTGACAAAGCTGTCATAATGGGCGCTGGATGAACCGAAGGTGGATTTTAACAGGGTCAAGCAATTTGTTTTCCAGCTCTCAAAAAATTCCGGTTGAATGGTTTTCTTATTGCCTGAGAAGTAAAGCCTTTTACAGGTTTTTTTAATCTCCTCGCCCTGCTCTAAGAGACTATCAAAAAGTTTTATGACCTTTTTCGTCCAGTCAGGCATATTGACTCCTACCACTTATTTTACGATCGGATATCTATCTGTGATATCTGGTCATACCTTTCTACTAATAATACTGATTCTATCGCTTAATGTCAAATCTATAAATGGTTTGTTATGGTAATTATTGATAGTATCATTGTCTTATCTTATATAGCTTAAATATTATGGTCAAATATAGTATGTTAAATTATACTATGTAAAGCTTTTTATTAAATACATTGAAATTCAAGAGTCTCTTCAAGCCTGGCAAGGCTGGAAGAAGCATTCCTGATCCCTATTCTCCGGCTGGTGTTTTGATTTCTTCCGGCGTTTCCACTGTTATACTTGAGTCGACATTTGTTGTATCAGGCTCTTCTATTGCTTCTACCCACCAATTTTCTTCTTCCGTCTCTTTCAACAACTCGACTCTGGCCTTATTAATTACATCCGCTGTTTGCGGAGACCTGCTCAGCCAGGCAAGGCCGAAAGCGCCCAGGATAAACATGGCGGCCACAATGGCGGTGAATCGGGTCAGAACATTACCCACCCTGGCCCCAAAGGCAGTTGAGCCGCCTCCTCCAAACATACCGCCTATTCCCTCTCCCTGATCATCCTGCAATAGAACCACAAGAATAAGAATAAACGAACTGATAATATAAATAACAAAAAGTAAAATACCTACTATACCCATTCTAAATCTCCAATATATAACTTAATCATATTTCACAATTTGAGTAAAACTATCCGCGGCAAGGGATGCACCTCCCACCAGCAGTCCGTCGATGTTGTCCATAGACATGAGCTCGCCTGAATTGTGGGCCTTTACCGACCCTCCGTACTGGATAACTAAGTTGTCCGCAGCGGATCTGCTGTACAATCGGGATACAAGGTTGCGTATATAGAGGTGAATTTCATCCGCATCCCGGGCGGTAGCCGTTTTCCCGGTTCCGATCGCCCAGACAGGCTCATAGGCAATGGTTATCCTCTCCAGTTCGTCTTTCGGGATACCTTCGAGTCCTTTATTTACCTGCCTCTCAATGACATCCCTGGTTATTCCCTCATCTCGCTCAGCCAGAGTTTCACCGACACAGAGGATTACCTCCAGGTTATGCTTCAGGGCCAACTTTACCTTGCGGTTGATCGATTCATCATCCTCCCCGTAGATATGGCGCCGCTCAGAATGACCCAGAATGACTACGGAAACACCGGTATCGGCCAGCATAAGAACCGATACTTCACCGGTATGAGCGCCCTGCTCCTCAGAAGCCATATTTTGGGCTCCCAAAAGAATATTCGTTTCCTTAACTACCTGATATACTGAAGCCAAAGCCGTGAATGGCGGAGCGATCATTATTTTTTTTGCTCCCTCCCCCAGGGAAGATACCAGGGACGAGGCCAGGCTGACAGCCTCATCGACTGTTTTATGCATTTTCCAGTTTCCGGCAATAAAAACATTTCTCATGTTATAACCTTCTTTTTTTCCAACGCAGTAATTCCGGGAAGCTCTTTTCCTTCCAGGAATTCCAAAGAAGCTCCGCCTCCTGTGGAAACATGATCGATTTTATCGGCCAATCCGAACTGCTTGACCGCCGCCACCACGTCCCCGCCTCCTACAACCGTTATGCCGGGACATTCCGCCACCATCCTGGCTACCTCAAGGGTGCCTTGGGCGAACTCCGGGAACTCGAAAACTCCCAACGGCCCGTTCCAGACCAGTGTCCTGGCGCCTTTTATCGGCTCGCGATAGGCATCCAGGGTCTTTGGACCGATATCCATGGCGATCTTTCCTTCCGGAATATTTACCTGTGGTACTGCCTCTGCCCGGGCAGCGCTTGAGAAATCGGAGGCTGCCTTGTGGTCGAGAGGAAGCAGAATATCAACACCAAGTTCTTCCGCTTTTCTAAGAAGATCTTGAGCAGTTTTCAGAAAGTCTTCTTCAACCATTGATTTCCCGATCCCGATTCCTTTGACCTTCAGAAAGGTATAGGCCATGCCGCCCCCGATTATCAAGGTAGATATCCGGGAAAGGAGGGATTCCAGGATGGCAATTTTTGTCGAAACCTTGGCTCCGCCGATTACGGCCACAAAGGGTTTTTCAGGCTTCTCCAAAAGCCTTCCCAGGAACTCAATCTCCTTTTCCATCAAGATACCGGCTACACCCGGTAGAAGGTGAGCGACGCCTTCCGTAGAAGCATGGGCGCGATGAGCGGTGCCGAAAGCGTCATTCACATAGATCTCTCCAAGAGCAGCCAGTTTTTTCGCAAAATCCGGATCGTTTTTGGTCTCTTCCCGGTGAAACCGGAGGTTTTCCAGTAAAAGCACTTCCCCGACTGCAAGTCCACCGGCCAGTCTCTCGACCTCTATGCCGATACAATCGGGTGCCATGATTACTTTCCGGCTTAAAAGCTCGGACAGGCGTTCGGCTGCGGGTCTCAGGCTGTACTCGGGTTTGATTTCCCCTTTAGGTCGGCCGAGGTGGCTCATCAGGACGAGCCTGGCGCCGGCCTGCTCCAGGATATAGCGGATCGTCGGCAGGGAGGCCATGATCCGGGTATCATCGGTTATGACCCCGTCTTTGAGGGGAACATTGAAGTCCACCCGGCATAAGATCCTTTTATTGTTTAAATCGACGTCCTTAATCGTTTTTACCGCCATCTGATTTCATTCCTGAGCCAATTTTTCGACGAGATCAACGACCCTGTTCGAATAACCCCATTCATTGTCATACCAGGCGAGAAGCTTGAAAAAGCCCTTGCCCAGCTTCATGGTGCTGGTTGCATCAAATATAGAGGAATGGGTATTGCCGATAACGTCAACCGAGACGATAGGATCCTCGGTGTACTCCAGGATGCCTTTCATTGGGCCGGAAG
The DNA here is from genome assembly GCA_964514815.1 of uncultured Spirochaetaceae bacterium. Lineage (GTDB taxonomy): Bacteria > Spirochaetota > Spirochaetia > SZUA-6 > DRHE01 > CAZERV01. The sequence goes on from CAZERV010000027.1 coordinate 7,001, forward strand.
CGGCCGCTTTCATCGCAGCATTTAGCTCTTCTATGGAAGGGTCTTTTTCCAGCTTGACGGTCAGGTCAACGATTGAACCGGTGGACACCGGCACCCTCATGGCTATACCGTTTAATTTTCCATCCAGCGCCGGAATTATCTTGCCAACAGCTTTGGCCGCTCCGGTAGTCGTGGGAATCACCGAGAGAGCTGCAGCCCTGGCCCGGCGCAAATCACTGTGCGGTGCATCGTGAAGCCTCTGGTCACTCGTATATGCATGGATCGTAGTCATCAATCCCTCTACTATGCCGAAATTATCCAGCAGGACTTTGGCCATCGGGGCCAGGCAGTTGGTCGTGCAGGAGGCATTCGAAACAATTTGATCTTCCGTTTTGAGATCGCCGTTATTTACTCCGAGCACGATCATTTTGTCCACCTTATCCTTGGCCGGTACCGTAAGAATCGCCTTTTTTGCTCCGGCTTCCAGATGCCAGGCTACCTGCTCTCTCTTTCTGAATATGCCGGTCGATTCAACCACCACCTGGACGCCCATTTTTGCCCAGGGTAACTGCTTGGGGTCTTTCTCTGCCAACACTGTGATCCTCTTTCCGTTCACGGTTATTGCGCCCTCATCAGCTTCAACCTTTTTGTTATACTTTCCGTAATTGGAATCATATTTCAAAAGATGGGCCAGGGTTTTTGCATCGGTAATGTCGTTAATGGCGACAATATCGATGCCCGGTCTGTCGATGGCAACTTTGAATACGCTTCTGCCGATTCTTCCAAAACCGTTAATTGCAATTTTCATTTGTTCCTCACTTTCGTGTTTGCATTTATCGAGAATATAAGCCGAATTACCGGTCAATGTCAACGAGGTAAAGATTAGAGGCCTATTAGATCAAAAAGTCGGCGCAGGAGCCCCCTGTCTGCCTCCTCGGGCGGCTTCTCAATCTCCTGTAATTCGGAGATCGGAATAATAACCTCGTCACCCGGATTGATAAGATCAAAAAAATCTCTCTTCGCAATGGTCCCTTCGGCAAGATTCTCATCCAGGCGGTCAATTGTAAAATCGCCCAGAATATCCTCCTTTTGGACTGTAAAACCGACCTCATCATTTTTCAATTCTACCCTTCCATTTTTAATGATGATCAATCGATCATCCTCTTTGATTCCGTCTGCTCTGCCGAGATCGATGATACCCCGGTCAAATTCCCGGCTCAAGAGAGTGCCTTTTAAAGGGAGCGTTTCCTGAAAGCGTTTGGTCAGGACGGAAAGGCTGTCCCTGATCCGGTCATTGCCGGTGCGGAAGACTCGAAAAGACTTTAATTTTGAACCGGTCCGGGAAAGATATTGTTCCATCCGGACGGTGAAGCTTCTTTCTGTTTCATCGTAATGAATAAGAAGAAAGAAGTCCGATTCATTGTTCCTTGCCCTGCGGAAAGCCGATTCATAAGAATCCATCCTAATCTCTCCCTCAATAAGGCGGATATTTTGGTAGCGGCGCAGAAAATCAAGAAAATATTCCGTAATTATTTCTCCGGAATAAGCATGAATCTCCCTGTCCGCCGGTGAAAGATGAAAAATAGATACATTTATCTTCTTTTTTTCTAAATCGTATTGGTCTATCCCCCATTTAGCGGAGACCGTATCGTAGGATTCGCTGTCAATAATTTCAATATCATCCAAAATCGCAGGATCGTTAAAGCCTAAATTCTTGAGAACTTCAAGCTCCTGTCTGTATTTCAGCGGAAATCCGCGGGTTTTAAACAGACCGGCATAGGCCAGGCGTCCCTCTTTGTCTTCCGGGTCCAGCCGTAGACAGCGCCTGTATTCCTGGAATGCCTTATCAAAAAAATTTTTTTGGGTAAAGGCTTTTCCCCTATCCAGGTGATAAACAGCATATTTCTTCCTGACCGGGTCATTTATGGGTAATTCTGCCAGGGCAATATTTTCCAGGGCAATTCGGGCAATCTCATCGTCGCTTCTCAGCCGCAGCGCCTGGGCCAGACTGTGGATGGCCTGATTTACATTTCCGTTTCTTTCATAAGCCAATCCCAGGATATACCAGGTCAAAGGATCATTGCGATCGATCTCAAGTATTTCCTTGATGATGGCGATGGCTTCATCGGATTGATCGCGCAAAAGGTGAACATGAGCCAGCAGCCGCCTGGCCTCCCTATATTCCGGGTTCAGGCTGATGGCAGTGAGAAGGTGGTTTTCAGCGTGGTCAAGATTTCTGGTGTTTAGCGAAAATCTACCGGCCGTAAAATGAACGAGCGGGTCATTGGAATGGTACTTTAAAGCCAGCTCCAGATAAGCCCCTGTCGTTTCCGGGTTCCCGGAGGCCTCGTAAAAAAGCGCCAGGGAAAGAAGGGCTTTCATGTTCTGCGGGGCAATCTTCAAGGATTCAATATATCTCCGGGCGGCATTCTGCTTTCTGCCAAGAGCGATATCCAGTTCGGCCAGCCCGTAGCGGGCTTCAAGGTTGTTGGGGTCCCTGGCCAGGACCGCCTCGAACAGTTCCCTGGCCCTGACGAGCTTATTCAAAGCAATGTAAATTCTTCCCTCCAGAATCGGCAGATCGAGATTGTTCTTAGCCAGCATTTTAGCGCGCTCTAAATAATTCAGCGCTTCTTCATATTCTTCCATGACGAAGAAGCTCTCGGCCAGCCCGATGAGAGGTTCCAGGTAGTTGGGGTTTATAATCAAAGCGACACGGTACATCTCAACAGCCAGGGTCAGGTTATTCTGCAGTTGGGCATTCTTTCCTGCCTCATACCGGGCCCCCGCGCTATCCTGTGGGTCGGCCCGGGAAAGAACAGACATAAGAATGAGAAAGAATAAAACCGGGAGACGGATCAGGCTTTTTCTGCCCATTTTTACAGCTCTTCGTTTTTTTTGTGAATTACAATCTTCACGTTAATAATTTTATGCCCTTCCATATGCTGGATGATAAAATCCATATTCTCATAGCTCATTTTTTCATATTTAACCGGTATTTTGCCGAAGAGATCGAATACAAACCCACCCAGGGTATCAAAATCGTCTTTCGGCAGATCGAGGCTCAACTGAGTGGCAAGATCTTCAAGATTCACCCGCCCGTCGCAGAGATAAACATTATCACTGATCTTGAGTATTTCTTCGGTCTCGTTATCGAATTCATCCTGAATGTCACCGACGATTTCTTCGATAATATCCTCCAGGCAAACAATCCCGGAAGTGCCCCCGTACTCATCAACCACCACGGCAATATGAACCTTGCGTCTCTGGAACTCCTGCAGGAGAGAATCCAGCTTCTTGCTCTCCGGCACAAAGTAAGCCGGTCTGATTATTTTTTCCAGCTCAAAGCCGTTATTATCTTTGATCAGATAGCTGAGTAAATCTTTGGCGTAAAGAATGCCGGCAACATTATCAATAGTTTTACGGAAAACCGGAAACCGGGAGTGCCCGTACTCCGAAATGGTCTGTAATATGTCCTTAACGGGCGTATCCATAGAAATAGAAATAACATCGATTCGAGGCACCATGATCTCCTTGACATTTGCATCCGGAAGGTTGACTACCCCGCGAATCATCTCCTTGGCGTTCATATCTAAATCACCTATTTCGCCCTCTTCATCTTGCGAAGCTTTGCCGAGAAGCCTGGCAAAGATCCTTTTCTTTTTCAAAATCTCCTCTCCTTTTTATTTGCTAACATTTTATTCAATTGTCTCTTTCTAAATTATTCTTTCGCTATTGAGCTCATTGAGCATTTGCTCCTGAAGAGCAATCATTTCGTCTGTAGAATCGGTCTCGTCGTGATTAATCCCGTTGAGGTGGAGCAGCCCGTGAATGAGAAGCCTCCTCAGCTCTTCTTCAGTATCAACACCGTTCAATTTCGCATTTCGATTCAAAGTTTCCATAGAGATTACAATGTCTCCGGCCGAGTATTTTTGTCCTCCCCCGGCTCCTTTTCCCGGAGACTGTCCCTGGGAAAAGGTGAGCACGTCGGTGGGTCGATTTATACCCCGGTAACGGAGATTTAAATCCCTAATAAGGCAGTCATCGCAGAGCAGCACGGACACTTCCCAGTTATCGAGTTTCATTTTTTTTAAGACTCGCAGTGCAAAATGCTCTAGTAGGTTCAACCGGCCCGGAAATATTATCCCGGAAGTTGTAATCAATACTTCATTCACCCCGCTTCCTCTTTAATTTTCGGATATTCGATTCGTGAGTGGTAGTACCCGGCCAGTATTTGCACAAAACTGTTTTTAATCACTTCGAGATCTTTCAGAGTGAGATCGCATTCACTCAACTCATTGGAAGTGAATTTGTCCATAACGATATTCCAGACAAATTTATCCAGCTTGGCAATGGTCGGTTTCTTCAAGGTTCTGGAAACCGCCTCGACCGTATCGGCTAACAACACGATCGCGGCTTCTTTTGTCCTGGGGCGCGCGCCTGGGTACGAATAATCTTCGGAAGCAATTTTCTTTTTCCGGTCCTTCTCCAAAGCCCTCTGGTAAAAATATTTAATGATCCCACGGCCGTGATGTTGGGCAATAATATCGATCACTTCGTACGGCAAAGCCAATTCTTTAGCTTTTTCAATCCCCATTTTCACATGCGCTTTAATCACGGCAACTGATAGGCTCGGTTTCAAATCATCATGCTTATTAAACGTTCTTTGATTTTCTATGAAGTATTCCGCCTGATCGATTTTACCGATGTCATGATAGTAGGCGCCTACCCTGGCCAGCAGGGCATTTGCATTTATCTCATTACAGGCGGATTCGGCCAGGTTGGCTACGCTTATCGAATGGCTGTAGGTGCCTGGCGCAAGAGATAGCATCCGCTTGAGAATCGGGGCATTGAGATCGGCTAATTCTATCAGCCTGAAACGTGTCGGCGCATTAAGAAGATGCTCCAGAATCGGTAAGAAACTGAGGCTTATCATGCTGCCGAGAAAACCGTTTAAGATCCCCCATACAAGGGCATAAAGCATCCAACCTGATTGATATTTCCCAAGGAGGCCAAGGGCAAGAAGTATGAAGCAATTGATCAGGGAGAGAAAAAACCCGGCCCAGACCAGGTCTATTCTTTTTTCCGCATTGGATACGACCGCGGAACCGGCGATGCCGGTCAGGGCGGCGAAGAGAAAAGAATAGATATCCATCTCCAAAACCGGCAGTAAAAAAAGGGATATGGTGATTGAGAAAATTATGCCCACATTACCGGAGATGATCAGGGATACCAGGATTGAAATCGCTGCCGTGGGCAGTATTACGGAGAAAGGCAGCTCTGCCGGCACCTGAAAAAATTTGACAAACAGAGCGGCTATCAGGAGATAAGACAGGCCCATACTGGCCAGAAAGATGATTTGATTCCTCTTAAGCACTATTTTTAAGATTCTCTTATGGAGCAGGTGGAGTGAAAAGGCAAAGATGATCAATAAGAACAGTGCGGCGCCGGTCAGGCTTTTCAGGTTTACACTGGCCGAATAATCGCCAACCGCTTTTATTTGTCCGGCCGCCTTTTCAGTGACGATATCTCCCTTGCGAACGATAATTTGACCTTTTACCAGGCTGTTAATACTCGGCTCAACCAAGTTTGCAGCTCTCTGCCGGTTTATATAGGTTTGATCCAGATCGAGGAAACCGTTCTCGGCGGCAAAGGACGCGACCAGCAGGTCGATAAGCCGGGTGCTCTCACCACTAAGGTCTCCGTAGCTCTCATCCAGCCAGCCCGGCAGGTTTCTGCGGGTTAAGACACTGTCCAGGGGATATTCTTCCTTTGCCAGCTTGCCCTCCTGCGGTCGCCAAACTTCGATTGCACCTGCGGAAAACAGCTCGTGATTTTGCTCGGGAAGGCTGATCAATCCGATTTTCAATACTTCTGCCAGTATTTCCCGGGATTTGCTCAAAAGTTGGGGAAACATCGGATAATTAGCGAGTTGGGTAAGCGTTTCTTTTTTTATTACCCCGGGAAAGCTCAGTTGGATTCTCAAAAAGATAGTGTCTACCGGGGTCTCCTCCTGAAGCAGCTCGGTGAGACTCTCTTGAAATTGATCGAACTTGTCCAGGCTCTGTTTGTTGATGTCTTCATTTAACCGAAACACCGGAAGAATCAGGTTTTCGGCAGCTTCCTGCTTTAACCGGGTGGCTTCTTCATCGATATAAGCAATGTCACGCTCGATCACAAAGTTATTTTCCGCCACCTTTCCCACCACAAAATCGGAGGACCTGACAACCCTGAAAAGACTGCTGAATTGGGTGAACAAGAGAACGATCAACAAGATCAAGATGAAACTGAAAATAAGGATTGCATAGGAACCGGGCTCGTAATTCTTATTCTTCTGTAGAAGTGAAAAAGGCCGGACCTGGCGGGAACGGTTAGTTTTCTTCTGAAATTTCATATGCGTGGACTATTTTTTTCACCAGTGGATTCCGCACTACATCCTCGTCTGTGAGGAAAATGAACTGAATTTCCTGGATAGGCTTAAGAATCGAGATGACATTGATCAACCCGGAGCTCTTTTTGCTTGGAAGATCAATCTGGGTAATATCTCCGGTAATGATTGTTTTTGACCCTTCTCCGATCCTGGTAAGAAACATTTTTAACTGTTCCCTGGTCGTATTCTGGGCTTCATCCAGGATGATGAAGCAGTCCGAAAGGGTTCTTCCCCTCATGTAAGCCAGCGGGGCTACTTCAATCAAACGATTTTCTTCCAGCCTCTTAATTATTTCCGGCGGAATCAAAGATTCCATCGCATCGTAAAGGGGCCGTAGATAGGGAAAAATCTTCTGCTCCAGGTCGCCGGGTAAATAACCCAGGCTCTCTCCTGCTTCCACCACCGGCCTGGTGAGGATGAGCTTTCTCTTTGAATGGGATAATATTGTTTTTAAAGCTTCCGCCACGGCCATGTAGGTTTTTCCGGTACCGGCAGGTCCGATCCCAAAAATCATTTCCTTCTCTTCTATAGCTTGCAGGTAAAGCGCTTGCTGGTGGCTGCGAGGAAATACCTTTTTCAGCCCATTCGGTATGATGACTGTCGTGGTTTTAAGAATATCTGCTTTTTTCGAACCACCTGAATCGAGCGATTTGTGTACGGCTCGAATCAGGTCGGGTCCGGGTAATTGACCGAGCATTATATGGTCTTCCAACTGACCAAGCATTGCTTTAAAAATGTCATGAATTTTGTTGTCCTCGGAGTCTAAATAGATCTGGTTGCCTTGAAAATAAACATGAACGCCTAGAAGGTCTTCAAAAATGGCCAGGTTGTCGTCATTCGCTCCAAAAAGCTCCTGAATGATATTCGGATCCTGGAGGACAACAGTCAGATGTTTCCCCATAATCCTCCTTGAAGGTAAATGTAACCTCTCCCGCCCACAGAAGTCAACCCCGAAGATGGAGACCCTCCGCATCACCTTTCAGCTGTCTTTCCAGTTCCGGTATCGGAATCCACTGGAGGAAGATGGTAAAACTGCTCTGCCACTCGTACTGTAATTTCCCGGTGGGGTCCATTACCAGCTCCGGCTTCCCCTCATAAGTCAGCGAAAGGTCCCAATCGTGCAGATGATGAACCGCAGAGAGAGAAAAACTCTTTAGTTTAAAGGCAGACCGCCTGCGATCGGCAGTGTTGCCAAAATTAAAGGACCTGGCCAGGTCTTCTAAGGGATTTACCCAGGCTTCCCCCACTCTTTCAGGCAGGCCGGGAAAATAACGGTACATTTTATCATTAGAAGACACGGTAGTAAAAGACAGATCCAGGAATTTATAGACGCGGAGAGTGAGACCGAAAGTAAAATCCAGGTTGCTCTCGGTATATTTCTGGAGGTTCATGAACCAGGAGCTATTTATAGTTAATCCCAGCCTGATTCGATTCTTCCAGAGATACATCGACTCTTTGACCAGCGCATATCCCAGCTCGAACTGGGAGGGAAGGAATCGTTCTTCCCCGCTGGTCTCTAACCAGCCCTCGTCCGAACCGGCATCAAAATAAACCGGTCGCAGTCTCTCGGCGGTGAAGGACGCGGTAAATCCCCAGAGCGCCAGGGAGCTGATGCTCTTTAGGAGGAGATTGGTCTCCAGGTCCCAGCGCAGTTCTTCCTCCAGGTTTATATCGCCGTCGGCGTTCAGAGCCTCCTGGATGATCAGGGGTTCCCAGGCCCAGACATCATTTGTTTCTTTAAAAACGCTGTTGACGGTCGTTCTGAGCAGCCAGACATAAAACTCCAGCGTACCGGTGATCCTCCCGGCCAGGGGCGGGAGCTGGCTGGAAATGCTCAATGTATTCGGTTTGTCGTAAGGCTGGTACACTAAAGAAGCCGCGGCGACATGTTTGGTAACCGTCTGGTCGTTCCACTCGGGTCCAATGCCGTAATATACCGGGTTCCCATAGACATATGCCGATTCGTTTAAAACGTAGCGGTAGAAGTTCCAGGTTATGCCGTAAGAGAGCGTCGAGTTTTTAAAGTCATCGTTATCCAGAAAGGGATATATATTCACATCCTGAGTTGTCTTCAAGTCCCATCTCGTATACAGGCTGTCTCCATAGACCAGTGTTTCCCAGTTGGTGCCGGTATAGGAATAATTGAACCGGGTCCTGTAGTTCCCCGAATAGAGCAGGTTGCCTGAAAGTCTCAGAATCGTGTTCACAAGCTGTAAGTTGTAGTCCAGGCTGGAAAATCCGGAAGTATCCAGGGTTGAATAATCAATTTCATAATCAATATCTTCTGGCCTGTTCCAGGAAGTGGTGTCAAAGCTCTGCTCCATGATCAGGTTCGGGCGGATCTGATAGGAAAGCGTGAAGGTGTCCGGCTCAATGGACGGTTTGAGCCGGGCATCTTCTTTCAGCCCCGGAGTTCGCAAGCCCTCGGCTTTACCGGCCTCTGCTTCTTCTTTCTCTCTTTCCGGCCTTTCCACCTCGAAAGGAGACCGGTATCCCTTCCCGGGCTCATCAGGCTCGGCCTCGCTCTGCTTTTCGGAATCCGGCTGGGTGTCTTTTGTGCCGGCGGCCGAAATATCTAACAGGTCCCCGCCTATTTTCAGGGAAGCGCTGGGAAGCTTGAAGTTTACCGGATAATAGAAACGCCTGGATGGGGATGGGTCGTTCGTCTTCACCGGCGTCTTTTCCTTGCTCTGCCAGTAGAGCTTGGCATCGAGATTGGGAATGGAAAGGTCCTTGAAAAAAGGAGTAGAAGAAAGCTTTGAAAAATCAGCCTGCCCGCTTAGCTCCCAGGAATAATTCATTACCTCGCCCACAACACTGGGCTCAGTCGTTTCTTCAGCCATGCCGAGCATCTCCGACCAGTCGACGTCTTCGGCCCGGTTATAGAAATCACTGGTGAAAAAGGGGTCGGAATAGAGCTCAAACTTCCCGTAGAACCGGTAGTCGCCGCTCCCGGTATCCCAGTTTGAGCTCAAGCCGTAGCGAAAGGGCAGATCGATCCCGAAAAGCCAGGAGCGATTCCAGTGAGAGATATACCGGCCGCCCTGGAGCTCAAAAGGCGTATAATAAGTGCCCAGGTCGTAAACATTGCGGCTGAACCCGATTCCTCCTTTAAAGGTCAGGTAGGGCGAAAAGTCGCCGGCCAACCCGATAAAACCGCCCAGCCGGGAATAAATATCGAGCATGACCTTGAAGAACCAGCTCTCATTCTCCGGAGGGACATATTCTTCTTCTGTTTGCCGCAAGAAGAGACCTCTTATCTCCCGTTTATACTGGTCGGATTCCTCTTCGGTGGCCGCCAAAAAGGAAATCGGGCTTTTCGTTCTCTCTTTCCGGCCGATCAAGTAGCTGGTGGTCTGGAGAAAGTTTCCCTCCCGGAGCTTATAGCCGATGACCGGGTGGAAGAAGAATTCATCCCCGGGCAGGAAAAAGAAGGGAAAGTATAGGACCGGTATGCGGCCGACATACAGCACCCCGTGCAGGATCGCCCATTCCCCGGGGGCGAGAACCCAGATTTTCTGCGCCCTGATCTTGTAGTGCGGGTCTTCATCAGGCTCATCGGAAGTAATGATACCGTTATCAAGAACAATAGTTCCGTTCTCCAGTTTGGTGATATTGTCGCCGTAAAAATTAAAGGTTAACTCCTTACCGCCGACCTCTCTTTCGGATTCCACTCCGCCCCGAAAGAATACGCCTTCCCAGGTTTCTACATTGAAGGTGAGCTTTTCTCCCCGAAAAACCTCTTCTTCCTCGCCGCGCCTCAGAATATACACCAAATCACCTTCGGCGGTGAGGATATTTTCCGTCTGATTAATTATAATTCTCTGCGCACTGATTTGATGGTTCGATTCTCCATCCTGGACTTCGATCACGACATCTCCCTGGACGATGATGTAATCTTCATCTACTTCCTGGATAGTGAAATATTCCATTTTCCGGGCCGATTTTATTTCCAGCCTCTTTTTCGGCGCTGCTTCTTCTTCTTCCTCCGGCTTTTCGGCGGGCTCCACATTATAATAAGAAAAAAGCCGGCTCTTTAGCTCCGCTCTCCCCCCCGTATCATCCAGTCCCAACTCTCTGCACCGGGACAATAGCTCGTAGTATCCGGCGGTTTCAATATCCTGGACAAGAGTCTCCTGCACCAGGTCCCTCTCTTGCGAATCGGCGGTCCCGCTTGCAGGGCCATCGGTCCCGCTTGCGGGATCTGCCTTAACCGGGAAAGGTGCGGCTGTCAGTAAGATTGTCAAGATTAAAAGTGCACAGGTATTTTTCATTCCCTGGAAGTACGGAGAGCTTCTTTCAAGAAAATCCCGGTATAGGAATGAGGGTGCTGAACAATCTCCTCAGGGGTTCCTTTAAAAATAACCCGGCCGCCTTTGTCACCGCCTTCCGGCCCCAGGTCGATCAGAGCATCCGCCTGTTTGATTACATCCAGATTGTGCTCAATCAAGACCACAGTATTACCATTATCTACCAATTTGTGGAGAACTTCCATAAGTTTTTTTACATCTACAAAATGCAGTCCCGTGGTCGGTTCATCGAGAATGTAGAATGTTCTACCGGTACTCCGCCTGGAAAGCTCTAAGGATAGCTTCACCCTCTGGGCTTCTCCTCCGGACAGGGTTAATGCTGATTGACCTAGATGGATATAGCCCAATCCTACTTCCTGCAGCACCCTCAACTTCTGGGCCAGAGAAGGAATCTTTTCAAAAAATGACCACGCCTCCTCTACCGTCAGTCTGAGCACTTCATAGATATTCTTTCCTTTATAGCGAATATCGAGCGTTTCGCGGTTGTACCTCTTCCCTTTACAGACATCACAGGTGATATAAACATCGGGCAGGAAGTGCATTTCAATTTTTATTGTTCCGGCGCCCTGGCAGTTCTCACAACGGCCGCCTTTAACATTGAAGGAGAATCGGCCCGGCTTATACCCTTTGGCCCGGGATTCCGGCAGAGAGGCAAATAACTCCCGGATCGGAGTAAAGAGCCCCACATAGGTGGCCGGGTTGGAGCGGGGAGTCCTGCCGATCGGGCTCTGATCGATATTAATAACCTTATCTATCTCTTCAACCCCTTCTATAGTCGAATAAAACCCTTCCGGCAGATGGGTTTTCCCAATCCGGTTAGACAGGATGGGATAGAGGAGATCCGTCAAAAGAGTTGATTTTCCCGAGCCGGAGACACCTGTAATAACGGTTAATTGTCCCAGGGAGAAACGAACGTCGATGTTTTTTAAATTATGTTCCCTGGCCCCTTTTAGAATAATCGCCTTTTTATTTCCTTTTCTTCTCTGCCCTCGCGGTTCAATCTTCAATTTCCCGGAAAGGTAGAGACCGGTCAGAGATTTTTTATCCTCCAATATCTCTTCACAAGTGCCGGCAAAAACCACCGAGCCTCCGTGGACACCGGCTCCGGGTCCCAGGTCAACGATGTAGTCGGAGCTCCTTAATGTTTGCTCATCATGCTCGACCACGATCAATGTATTGCCTATATCCCGCAGATGGAGCAGCGTGTCTATCAGGCGCCGGTTATCCCTCTGGTGAAGTCCGATCGTCGGTTCATCAAGGATATAGAGAACGCCTACCAGCGATGAACCGATCTGGGTGGCCAGCCGTATCCGCTGGGCTTCTCCGCTTGAGAGAGTAGATGCCCTTCGTTCCAGGGTAATATAATCGATTCCTACATTCATCATGAAGGAAAGCCGGGATTTTATTTCTTTCAATATCTGGCGGGCGATTGCCTCGTGGGTACCGCTGAGGTGGAGAGAGTCAAAGAAATCATGGGCCACCTGAATTGAATAGCAGGTAACCTCATGAATGTTTTTTCCCCCGATCGTGACCGCCAGGCTTTCCGGACGGAGGCGTTTGCCCTGGCAGGCAGTGCATTCCTTTTTACTCATGAAGTTTTCCAGCCACTCCTTGATCCCGTTTGAGCTGGTTTCCAAGTATCTTCTCTGTAGATCGTTCAGAATGCCCTGAAAGTTGGATATATATTCAAATCGGCCGGTTTTTTCCCGATTTACATACTTGAACTCGATTTGTTCGTCCGTGCCATACAGGAGGGCTTTCATGATGTGTGCGGGGACCTCGTTCATTGGGGTATCCAGGCCGAACCCGAAATGCAGGGAAAGAGATTCGAAATGGCTGCGGTGCCAGTTCGCTTTGGGATTGTAGGGGATGATTGCGCCCTGATTAAAGGACAATGACCGGTCCGGGATGACCAGGTCAGGGTCAAATTCCAGGGTGACTCCCAGCCCGGAACAGACCGTGCAAGCGCCGAAAGGGCTGTTAAATGAGAAAAGCCGGGGTTGAAGCTCCGGTATGCTGATGCTGCAGACCGGGCAGGCGCCTGCCTGAGAGAAAAATTCTTCTCTGGAGGATGGTTCTTCCTGGATGAGAACGATCAGCCTGCCCGAAGCAACCTCCAGGGCTGTCTCGACCGACTCGGCCAGCCGCTTGCCTATTTCCGTTCTTATGATGAGCCGGTCCACTACAATTTCGAGGTTGTGCTTTCTTTTTTTATCGAGTTTTATCTCTTCATCTAAAGACAGTATTTCCCCGTTTACTCTTACCCTGACGAAACCCGACCGTTTCGCATCTTCCAGGATTTTTTGATGTTCCCCCTTTTTACCACGCACGACCGGCGCCAGCAGCATGATCCTGGTCCCTTCAGGAAAAGATTGAATCGAATCGACAATTTGGTCTACCGACTGCTCTTTAATCTCCCGGCCGCAGTTAGGGCAGTGGGGAATGCCGATCCTGGCATAGAGCAGTCTGAGATAATCATAGATTTCAGTGACGGTTCCCACCGTCGATCGGGGATTTTTATGGGTCGTTTTCTGTTCAATCGAAATCGCCGGGGAAAGCCCTTCTACATAGTCTATATCCGGTTTGTCCAATCTCCCCAGGAACTGCCTGGCATAGGCGGAGAGGGATTCCACATAGCGTCTCTGCCCCTCGGCGAAGATGGTGTCGAAAGCCAGAGAGGATTTTCCGGAGCCGCTGATTCCGGAAATTACGATAAACTTATCCCTGGGAAGCTCGAGATCGATATTCTTCAGATTATGTTCCCTGGCCCCTTTTATGATGATACTTTTCATTGCCGCAGCTCTCCCAGGGTCTCGGCGGGACTTTCTCCTGTTTCAATTCTTGTAGAGGAGCCTAAATAGATTTTTCGGGATTTTGGACTTATCCTGCCGATGGCGGAAACCAGGGGAATCAAGATGAGCAACGCGGCAGAGACAGCGAGCATTTGCCAATGCATGAAAATCTTAAACAATAAGACCAGGGGATTCATATATTTTTGAAACAGAGGTATAATAGCTTTTTGGAAGGATTATGACAAGAGTATTCCTGGACAGCAGGGCCGGTTTCTGCGCCGGCGTTAAGAGGACCATCAGGGGCGCCCGTGAAGCCGCCGCACACGGCAGACAGGTAGTTTCTTACGGTGAGATCATCCACAATCCCGGGGTAACCCGGGATCTGGCGCAATGTGGTGTTTCGGCAAGGCAGAGACTGGAAGAGATCGGGCAGACGGATTTTGTCGTTATCCGGGCTCACGGTATCCCACCGCAAGAAGAGGAATGGCTGCAGAAGAGAAACATTCCCTACCTTGATTTGACCTGCCGGCGGGTTAAAGATATTCATAAAAGCATTGAGGAGAAAAGAAAACAGGGGTTCGAAATTATTATCATCGGGGACCCGGATCACCCGGAAGTGAAGGGACATCTTGGCTATGCAAGCCGGGAAGCCGGCGGCGATGGGAACGGGAGAGTACTATCAGACTTGAAACGGGCGAAGGATTTTATAAGAGCTTACCCCCGAAATAGAAAGCTACTGGCCCTGGCGCAGACGACTACCTCACCGGAGCTGTTCTACTCCGTAATCCGGCTGCTGAAAGATGAAGGACTCGATCTGGAAATCCTCAATACATTGTGCCCCTATGTGCTGAAAAGGCAGGAATGGATCCGTAAGTATTCTCGTCAGGCGGATGCCTCTTTGATTATAGGCGGTAAAAACTCGAGCAACACGAAAAAACTATTTGAAATTGCCTCCCGGAACGGGGCCTGTTTCTGGATTCAGAGCGCAGCGGGGCTCGATCGGGAAAAAATGCTTTCTTTTTCCACTCTGGCGCTGACGGCCGGCGCTTCGACACCGGATAAATCGATCCGAGAGGTCATTCAGCTCCTGGAAAGCGGGGGCGCGGTGATTGAGCTTTGTTGAGCTTAAGTTTTTTCAGACCAACCTGACAATCGTTTTTCCGAACCCACCTTCTTCCGGAGGGGAAAAATAATAGTCTTTAACCAGGCCGCACCTGCCCAGGTAACGATGAATGCCTTTCTGCAGCACTCCTTCCCCCTTGCCGTGAACAACGCTGAACTCATTTAAGCCTTTCAGCAGGGCCCGGTCTATCTGCTGTTCCAGAAGCTTGATCGCCTCTTCCAGCCTGTAACCCCTGACATCGAGCTTGAAGGATACCTCATGCCCGGCAAGCTCTTCTGAAATTGAAACCGAAGCCTCTTCCCCGGTTTTCGCCGCCGTGGGTTTGATTTCCGCCGGCAGAAAGACAGCCCTGAGGGTTTCGGTTTCTACGAGCCAGGTCCCACCTTTTCCTTTCCTGATTATTTTGCCCCTCTTTCCGGTACCGGTAATCAGGACCTCCATGCCTTTCTGAAAATTATAATCCGTTCTTTCAGAAGCCTCGGCCCGTTCAGTCTCTATTTTTTTCTCCTCTTCTCTAATTTGAGTCTCCAGATCCCGGATAAAGCTCTGCGCTTCTTTGGCTTTTGCCTCTGATTCTTCTCTAACCCGGGAGCTGGTGAGCTCCCGGATCAACCTGGTAAGCTCTCGCCTTTTCTCTTTTAAGAAGAGTTTGCTTTCCGATAATCCCTCTTCCCGGAGCTCGAGCTCCTTCCGGCGTAGTCTGAGCTCCTTGAGGTCCGTTTCTCTGGCCCGGTCTAGATGCTCCCTTTCCGCCGCGAGCAGCTCTCTTTCTTTCTGAGAGAGTCTTTTAATAAGCTCTGAAATATCGTTTCTTTCATCAGAGAGATAATTTCGGGCGCTCCTGATCAGCATTTCAGGAATACCGTTGCGCCTGGCTATTTCCAGTGCGTGGCTCTCCCCGGGAATTCCCATAATGATATGAAAGGTAGGCGTCAATGATTGTCTATCAAATTCCATGGAGGCATTGACCACGCCTTTCCGGGTATAACCGTAGTTTTTCAAGATTCCATGATGGGTAGTTGCAATGGTCAGGCACTCTTTTTCTATAAAGTAATCGAGCAGGGCCATGGCAATGGCCACCCCTTCTTCCGGATCGGTGCCTGCCCCAAGTTCATCGAAAAGAACCAGGGAGTGCTCGGTCCCGCCTCGAATGATCCGGGCGATATTGATTATATGGGCCGAGAAGGTGGAGAGGGACTGCTCGATAGACTGTTCATCACCGATATCGGCCAAGATATTGTCGAATATGCAGAGAGAGCTTCCCTCCCGGACCGGTATCTCCATTCCGAATTGATTCATGGCCGAGAGAAGCCCGACCGTTTTCAGGCTGACGGTCTTTCCGCCCGTATTAGGACCGGTTATTATCAGGACCCGGTTTTCGTTTCCCAGGGTCAGGGTAATGGGCACCGCCTGATTTACCAGGAGAGGATGGCGTGCTTCGTAAAGCCGAATTTCGCTCTCCGCCGCGGCTGCCGGTGTACAGTGGTGTTTCACGGCATAAACAGCCCGGGCATACAGGGTATCCAGCTCAGAGACTGCCCCCACCATGGTCAGAAGATCGGCAGAGGAAGCGACCACCCGGGCGCTTAAATCTCTCAAGATGCGCTGTACTTCCCGCCGGTACTGATTCTGATATTGAATGATTTCATTGTTCTTTTCCACAATGTCGAAAGGCTCCAGATAAATGGTAGCCCCGCTGGCTGAGACCTCGTGAACGATTCCTTTTATCCGGCCTTTGAAATTGACCTTCATAGGCAGGACCGTGCGCCCGTCTTTCTGGGTCGGGGTGTCCGTCTGCCAAAAGTTCCGGTGCTCCGGACTGCCCAGGTATCCCCGGGAGAGGCGCTCCAGGTCCTGGCGACTGCCCTTGATCCTGTTTTTTATCTCGCTAAGGGCGGGAATGTTCCGCTCTTTAAAATTACCCTCTTTATCGACTACTCGAAAAACTTCTCGAATAAAATGTTTCAGCTCAGGTATTCGTTCCGCTATGGGCGAAAGCCCGGTATTTTTGCCTCCCCTGGCAATATATCTCTTGAGCCGGCCGGCGGATACACAAAAACGTCCCAGCCGGGACAATTCCTCCTGGTCGAACAATCTACCTTTTTTTGAGATTCCGGAGAGAAGGGGACCCAGGTCGGGGAAATCTAGATCAGGGATTGCCTGGCCGGATTCCAGCAGCCTCCTGAATGCCGTAGACCGGCCGAGCCTTAATGACACCGCCTCAGGATTGCTGAGGACTTTTTCGGAACGGATTGTTTCCGCACCCTGAGCGCTGAAACAATACCCGGCCAGCTCCCGGACAATTTGAGGAAATTCCAGGAGCTCAAGTGTATGATTATCCATAGAAGCTTTTCTGAAAATCGTTTATAGCATCATAGAGCCGCAGGTAACTCTCGTATCTGTCCGGATGTATCCTGTCCTTTTCTAAGGCTTCCCGTACTGCACAGTCCGGCTCATTCAAATGCAGGCAGGCATGGTAAGAACACCGGGCGGCGTATGGTGCAAACTCCCTAAAATAATGTTGGAGCTCCCGGGGGCTCACTCCTGTGATCTCAAACTCCCGGATTCCCGGCGTGTCGATAATCCGGGTGCCGTTTTTCAGGCTAACCATGACCGCATAGTTGGTCGTATGCACGCCCCGGTTGTATTTGCTCGATATTTCTCCGACTCTCAGATTCAAGCCGGCATCCAGAGCATTAATAAGAGCTGATTTCCCCACTCCCGACTGCCCGGCAAAAACAGCCGTTTTATTCTTGATCGCCTTTCTTAGGACAGGGATACCCATACCGGTCAGGGCGGAGCAATAGATCACCGGGAAGCCGATATCCCGGTAAGCGGCAAGTCTTTCCTTGGTTTCTCTATCCAGGCCGAGGTCGCATTTATTTATTATAATAACGGGCTCCAGGGAACCGGCCTCGCCGCTGATCAGCACCCGGTCAACGAATCGGGGCCTGAAAGGAGGGGATCGAGAAGAGGCGATGCAGAACAGCAGGTCCGCATTGGCGGCCATGACCTGGACGGCTTTCTTTTTCTTGTTCCAGCGTATTAGAGAGCTCTTTCGCTCCAGCCGCCCTACGATCCAGGCGTTTCCAGGGGAGAGGGGATCGGGGAGAATCTCCACATTGTCTCCCGCGGCAATAGGATTGTAGAATTTCTTTTCCGTCTTTAATACTTTTCCTTTAATCCGGCAGATAAGGAGGGCGCCGTTTACCTGCACCGTGTAGATGTTGTTGATTCCGTACAATACCCGTCCGACCAGCATCACGCTCTAAAGGCACCCGGCGTAGATTAATCCGTACTTCACGGCGAATACCCGGTAACGCTCCTCAGCAGTTTCATTCCCGGTAATATATAGCTGATGCTCTCCCTGATATGATGGGGCGCCCGATTTATGCTTTTTTAATACCCTGATCAACTGATTTGCGACTCCCTCCCGGGAGTCTACAATATCGATTGTATCTCCCAGGACCGCCTTTATCTCAGTCTCGAGCAGAACAAAGTGGGTGCAGCCCAAAACAATTGTTCCGAAATCTTCTTTCTTTAAACCGCCGAATTCTCTTTTCAGTATTTCTATTTTTTCTTCCCTGGTTGTGGAATAAAAACGGTATTCCACAAGATTGACTATATTTGCCAGGGGAATTTTTTCAACCAGGCAATGATCGGCAAAATTTTTTATGAGTTGTTCCAGGTAAATCCCGTAAACGGTCTGCTCGGTAGCCAGAACCCCCAATTTACCCGCTTTAAGTGTCTCCGCAGCCGGTTTTACCGCCGGAACAACCCCGATAAACGGCGGGATAAACTCTTCTCTAAGGGCAGCCAAAGCTACTACCGAGGCGGTGTTGCAAGCCACCACCACCAGTTTAGGATTCAGCCTGCAGACCGCTTTAGCCATTGTCTTGAGAATTAAAGATTTAAGCGGCCCGGTCTGTTTTTCGCCATAAGGGAAATTTCTTGAGTCAGCCAGATAGGCAAAACGTTCCCCCGGAAGCATCCGCCTGGCCGAATCTAAATAAGGAAGCCCGCCGGCCCCGGAATCGAAAAAAAGTACCGGTTTAGTTTCCATTACTGAAGAGCTTGTTGAAATTATTTTTAGCTTTTTGCTGTCCGGAGGCCTCAGAAGTTGCAGGATGAGATCCGGAGGCGGGTTTCCCGGTTTCCGAATCATTGAATTGGAAAAAATCGCAGAAATTACTCCGGTCTTTCTCCCTAACAGGCTCGGTGATGGATTCCAGGCAGTCCCAGTGAGCGCCTTCTTTGTAAAACCGACAGTTATAGCATATCTTCAAGTCTTTTGAGCAGGAAGAACACAGCGAGGAGCGATAAATGCGCATGGACTCTTTTAAAGAATTACCGCAGAAATAGCAAACTTTCATAGCGACAATAATATTATCCTGAAAAACCCTTTCATGCAATGCCGTCAAGGCTTGCCCCTGGCTAGAAATTGAAGTAGGTTGAATAGCATGTTTCCCTTAGAAACCTGCTCCGTTCAGGGCTGTGAAAACCTGCCCTTTTTTCGCCAGGACAAATGTCTACAGCACCTGGAAGAACCGGGCGATATCGTCAAGGAAGCTCAGCGGGTCCTGATGGAATCTGAAAAAATTTATGACCTGAATCTCTCCTTCATCGAGCTGAAAGGGCTGGACCTCTCCTGTAAAGAAATAGCTTACTGCAATCTCTCCCGGGCCAGGCTATCCCGGCTCAACTTCGATAATTCCGATCTAAGGCTCGTATTTCTGGATTATTCCGCCATTGAAAAGTGCACTTTTATAAACAGCAGGCTTCAATGTGTTGTTTTTGCCGGCTCGAGTCTCAAGGGGTGCGATTTTTCCGGGTCCGAGATTCTCCGCTGCAATTTCACGAGTGTAGAATGTATCGATACCGCCTTCAATGAGTCCGATCTGCATTCTTCCCGCTTCATTAATGCCCGGTTACAACGGGTGGGTTTAAATAACTGCGACCTCAAGTTCGTTCATTTTGAGCGTTCCGATTTGAGCGAAGTCGACTTCAAGTATTCAAACACCGAAGAGGCCAATTTCGAGGATCTTACCGAAAAACTATGAGATTCTTTTCAAATGTTTCTATTACGAATTTTTCAAACTCCTATCTCATCGGTCCGGATCAAGGCGAGGAAGCCGTGCTAATCGATCCCGGAATTTTCAACGTGGACCTGCTCAACCTCATCGAGGATCATAAGTTCTACATCCGCGATGTCCTCATTACCCATGCTCACAACGCCCACATCCAGGGAATAAAAACACTGTTAAAAATATATGAGGCGACAATACACAGCCTTAACCCTACCATTCTGGAAGTTCCCACCCGGCAGATCCATATCGGCGAGCAGCTTAAGCTCCGGGATTGCTTGATCGAGGTACTTGAGACCCCGGGCCACTCCAGTGACTCCGTGTGTTTCAGATTGGGCAGGCTACTCTTTACCGGCGACACCCTGACGGCCGGAATGATCGGAACAACGGCCAGCGGTTACGAAAGGGCTCTCTTGCTTACTTCCATTCGTGAGAAATTGCTTTCCCTTGATGACAATACCTTTGTATTTCCCGGGCACGGCCCACCCACGAAGATCGGAATCGAAAGGAAATGCAATCCCTATCTTAAAGTGAACCTTTAAGTATGAATTCCCGGAAGCGTTTCGGCAGCGGAGCCCGGAAAGACCCTGCCTCCTGGCCCTCCGAACCGGGAAGCCGGATCGAAAGCCGGTAGGCATGGAGCATGAGCGAATGAGCCTCCGATGCGCTTTTTCGGCCGTAGATGGGGTCGCCGAGAATCGGGCAGCCCAGGTGCTTCATATGGACCCGGAGCTGATGAGTCCTGCCGGTTTTCGGCTGCAGCGAGACCAGCGTATAATCGGTAAAAGCCTTGAGTGCCCGGTAAAAGGTAATCGCCGGCCTTCCGGTAGAAGTTGAAGCATTAAAGCGCTTCCGCTGATGCGGGTCCCGGCAGATTCTGGTTTCTATTCTCCCTTTCTCACCCGGAAGGCTCCCCTTGACAATGGCCAGATACTGTTTCCTGACCTGGCCTCTTCTAAATTGACCGGCCAGCATTTCCCGGGCTACCGGATTTTTAGCGACTATTATGATTCCGGATGTGTCTTTGTCCAGGCGGTGAACAATACCGGGCCTGATCGTTTCCGCCCCGAAGTTATTTTTAAGCTCTCCGCAGTAGTGAAGCAGGGCATTTACCAGGGTACCCGCGTGATTCCCGCTGCCCGGATGAACCACCATTCCCTGGGGCTTGTTGATGACCAGGACGTTCCGGTCCTCAAAAATAATATCCAGCTCGATTGCTTCCGGGCTTAGATCGATTTCCGGAGGATCGACGAAGAAGATCTCTAACAAATCGCCCGGCCGCAGGCGCCTGCCTAATTTAACCTCTTTTCCGTTTACCAGGATATGGAGAACACGCCTTTTTACCTGGCTCCTGGAAAAGATTCCCAAAGTTTCCGAAATATAGCTGTCGATCCTTAAGCCAGTCGGCACTGCCTCAGGAATCCGGGACCGGATGCTCCGTACTTCCTTGTTCATCTATTTTGCCTATTATGAAATCCGCCAGAGCGATAAGAAATGAAATTGAAAGGGCGGAGACTATAACCACCAGGGTTTCATCTTGAGAATAAGGAACCCGCGCCGGGCTCTCGAAGGGCCAGGGCCTGTATTCGGGTTGCGTATCGTGGCTGACCCAGCGGTAAATACCGTAGGTTTCAAAAGCAAAGAAAAAGCTAAAGGGAATAGAGCCGAAAAAAATTATCTCACCACGGCGCAGGTCTTTCAGAAACTGCGAAAACTCATCCTCCTGGTATTCCTCCGGCTCTTTTACGTTTTCGTCAGTGTAGCCTGATTGGATAGACTGGGTGGAAATAATTATAAATGCAGCCAGCAGCCTTTTAATCAACTCTCAAATCCTCCTTCGGCGCTGCCGCCCGGTCAGTTTCTCGGGCCGAACAGGGCCGTACCGACCCGGACCATGGTAGACCCCTCTTCCACGGCGATTTCGAAATCTCCGGACATTCCCATGGACAGGGTGTCCAGCTCTAGCTCCGGATACTTTTCTTTAAGCCGGTAAAATAACCGGTTGAGGCCGGCAAAAGCCTTCCGGATCTTTGCCTCCTCTCCTGTAAAGGGACCCACCGTCATCAGGCCGCACAATCTTAATCCCTTGAGCTCCAGGACCTTTTCCAGCGTGGAAAGAAGCTCATCCTCCCGGCGGAATCCGAACTTGCTTTCTTCCCCGGAGGTGTTCATCTCCAAAAGGATATTCATCTTCCGGCCGCAGCCCAGGCAGTAATGGTCGAGCGCCTGGACAGTTTCCAGTTTATCGATAGACTGAACACAGGAGAAGATCCGGGCGGCCTTGCCTGCTTTGTTCCTCTGCAGGTGCCCGACGAGATGAAGCTCAAGGTCCCCCCAGTGGGGGCCAGAGCGCCGGTAGGTGGTCACATCCCCGTTCCCTTCCATGACTTCAGGGTACTTTCCCAGGGCTTCCTGCACCCGGTTTTCTCCGAAAAGCGTGATACCGGCCTGAAAGGCAATTTCAATATGGCTCTGGGGAAAGGTCTTGGTAACGGCCATGAGCCGGACGGATTCGGGACTTTTCCCCGCCCGGGCGGCGGCTTCGGCGATCCTCTGCCGGACGCCTTTCAGATTCTCCCGGAATTTTTCCAGGTTAAGTTTTTCTCCGGGTCCTTCCATACTTACCAGCTGAACTTCCTCACCGGCGGATAGGCTCTTCTTACGGCCAGGGAAAGGGGTATTCCACCCAGGACTCCGGATATCAGTGCGGTCAGGGGTCCGAAAGTAAATACGGTGCTAGCGGCCGTCAAAATAGCCAATGATGAAATTCTCAAGGCAGGACTGGAAAGACGGTTTCTTTTTTCTTTCATTTTCGCCTGAAGTATACACTATATGCCGGTTTAATGGAACAACAGAATAGGCAAAAGTAGAATCGCAACCATCAACCCTGAAACTGAACATTATTATAGAGAGTACATAGGAGAAGGATGGGAAGAATCAGGCGGACCGGCTGCAACAGGACCCTTAAGCCCAGGAAAGAGAGGATGAGCAGACAGACGGATAAGAGGTCAAGATTCTTGAAAAGTCCCGGCGCATCGAGACCCGGATAATCCGGCTATTTAAAACAGAATTTTTTACGGTAAGTATTTCTTCAGACAACGGGCTTTCTCGCCTGAACCGCCACACGACTCACTAATAGAACATGTTCTGGCTGATATCGGTTCGCCAGATCGAATAATCTATACCGTACCTGTCGAGCTCCAGATCGAGTTTTATCTTATCAATTTCTCTTTGCAGCTCCCCGGCCTCCCCTTCCCGGTTACTGATGGCGAAGGTGTAAGCTTTCCCCTGGTAAGCCAGGTCCGCTCTTACCTCAACCTCCTGGCTTTTGGCAAGCACACTGATCTCGAGGATGACCTGCACTTTTTTCCCCTGGCGGTCGAGAAATGAAGCATCATGGGTTTTTTTGAACGGCTGCCCATCGTTTAGGGAGTTGAGTTTGATTTCTTCCCTCACCAGCTCCTGGAGCCTGTACAGGATCGTATTGAAGTGCAGCGCCCCGGCACGCACCACATGGCGCTTTCCGGGCTTTACCTCGAGCTCTTCTTCCCAGTCATGAAAGGTGATTTCCGGCTCTTTCACGATCCCAAAATTCTGGAGATGGATTCTCAGGCGATGCAGCTCGGGAGAAAGGTCATCGATAATGAAGGGGGTCCTCTCATCCCCGGTCGTGTAACCGACAAATTCGTCATCGAGGAAAATTTCAGCATCGATAAGATGGGAATGAAGCGCAATTGTTCCCGGGGTTTCGTCCTGCATGGAGATAATCGAGCGGTCGCGCTGGTTAGACTGCAGGCGCAATTCCCTGCCGGTTAGGCGGAAAATAAGCTGTTCGGCCAGGGAATGAAGTATGTTTTCGCTACTTCCCCGCTCCGAGAAAACTGCAGAGCGGGCGGTGACCACATCGATGAGGGTTGCGGTAACCAGGACTTCTCTGCCCAGGAAGACGTACTCTCCCTTCAAAAGATAATCGGCGCCCAATATCTTACCGATTTCCAGCACTGCGCCTTCCTCGCTGCTCAGGCTGCCCAGTCTCAGCTCCTGCTCTCTCAATACGCTTTCGAGTTGAGCCCGGTCCACCACATTGATTCCTTCTGTAGAAGATAAATCGTAGAGAAGTATACCCTTTATGATGCCTTCCAGGTAATCATAGCGCGGATTCATGCTCAGATTCTCTATCGGAAGGAGGGCGACGCTCACCGCTTCCGCGGCAGCCGGGCCCAACAGGAGGAGAATGAAGAGAAGCATTAAAACTTGAAATACTCTGATACTTTTCATAATTAAAGCTATTCGTTGTTACTTTAACTCAGATATTCCCGGAAATCAAGGGAACGCCTTTTTTTCGTTAGATCTGACGAAAAGTCACCTGGCACCGAAATATGACTTTTATTACCCCTGAAAGCGCCAAGGATCGCCGCTAGCAGATCAGGAGATATATGGCACTCTCTACAATCTTGACGATCTCCCTGTGATTTGTGAAAAAATATCTACAATTTTCTACTTTAATTGGTCGCTTTTGCAGATTCAAGATTTTCTGTTTTCACCCCATGCTGTTTAATTATTTGTCTTGCAAAAACTTAACTATGGGCGGCGCCAGGATTGAACTGACGACCTTCCGGGTGTAAACCAAAAGAACCTATTTGCTTGCGTTATATAGGCTTACCACA
>CAZERV010000028.1:0-28920 GCA_964514815.1 uncultured Spirochaetaceae bacterium
GGCTCGGCCCTCCATGGCCCCAGCGGCACGTCGGCCTCCATGCCTCCGGCCGCCTGGGTTTTTGCTCTGCTTTGAGGAACCCGCAAGAAGGGCAGCCCGAGGAAAAAAGCTCCGGTTTTCCCTCAAGCCCGCATTTGGGGCATTTGACCGCCGTAAATCTGTGCCCGCAGTGAGGGCAGACGGTGGATCGGGCGGGGACCTCTTTTGCGCATTGATCGCAATAAAAACGGACCTTCATGATTTATATACCGCTTGCGCCAGAATTAGTATATATTCTATATCAATAGGAGTCGTGATGGAAACCGGTCTAATTGGTTTGCCCCTGGCAGGGAAAACAAGCATCTTCAACGCCCTTACCGGTCTCAAGGCGCATTTGTCCGGACCCGGAGGAGGGAAAAAGCAGCTCAACATTGCCGAAATAAAGATGCCCGATCCCAGGGTCGATGAGCTGACGCGTCTCTTTAAGCCCAAAAAGAGCACCCACGCTGCCGTGGTTTTCAAGGATATCCGGGTGGAATTTTCCGGAACCGGCGGTATCGCTCCCGCTACCCTGGCGGAAATCCGAAATACCGCGGCTATCGCCATAGTAGTCAGGGCCTTTATAGATGAAGGCGTTTTCCACCCCCTGGAAAAAGTAGATCCCCTGGCGGACCTCAAAAAGATCATGGATTCCCTGGTCTTCAGCGATTATGAGATCATAGAAAAGAGGCTTGACCGGCTGCAAAAGGAAGCAAAGCGGGCCGGCCGGGAATATCAGCTTCTGGAACAGCTTTCAAAACAGATTTCAGACAGTGAGCTTATCGGGAAAGACTTTTTAAAGGACGATCCCTCCGGGCGGAAATTGCTCTCAGGCTACCGGTTCCTTACCGCCAAACCAATCATAGTTGTCGCCAATACCGGGGAAAACTCTGTCGACTTAGCTGAGCTCGAGAAAGATTCGGGCGCCCTGGGAGTGGAGCTCTTTCCCATTCGGGGAGACCTGGAAATGGAAATCGCCCAACTGGCGGAAGAGGATCAAGAGGAATTCCTGGAAGACCTGGGCTTAAAAGAGCCGGCGAAGAACAGGTTCCTGCGCCGGGTCTACCTGAGCTTGGACCTGATCAGCTTCTTAACGGCCAGCGAGGAGGAAGTCCGGGCCTGGAGCATACCCAGGGGAACAACCGCGGTGAAAGCGGCCGGTAAGATCCATTCGGACCTGGAAAAGGGGTTTATCAGGGCGGAGGTGATCCCCTTTCAAGAGCTGCTTGAGACGGGCGGATTCCAACAGGCTAAAAAACAGGGCCTTCTTCGGCTGGAAGGAAAAGACTATATCGTTCAGGACGGAGATGTAATCACCATTCGCTTCAATGTCTGAAGCTAATCCCTGAAGGAATATCATCGAGAAATAAGGTGGTAAAAAAGAACTCTTCATATACTCCTGAAGCGCGGTCAAAATAGGAGGTAGTAATGTCCAGCGAGGGCCTGGCGCCCAGGTCAGGGCCCAGGGCCCGATAGAGCTCGGTTTTGTCTATCTCCGCCTCTATGAAGAACCTTCCCGAAGCCACGCTCCCTATAACAATGGGTGCTTTCTCTTTCTCCCAGAGTACTACCAGGCCGGGCTCGATGGAAGATGGAAGGATCTCGAGCGTGACCCGGTTCTCCGATTCGGATGCCCTTTCACCGTGAAAATAGAGGAAGATTGAGAGATTATCATTAATGCCCGAATGGGTTGAGCAAAAAAG
Organism: uncultured Spirochaetaceae bacterium; assembly: GCA_964514815.1. Taxonomy (GTDB): domain Bacteria; phylum Spirochaetota; class Spirochaetia; order SZUA-6; family DRHE01; genus CAZERV01. The sequence goes on from CAZERV010000028.1 coordinate 1,722, forward strand.
GTAGAGATGCTCGATATCGACTGCCGTTTTGATCTCGTTTAGATGGGTCCCCCCCTGGTCCCAGTATTGGGCAAACCTGAGAGGCAGAACTTCAAAAACTTTACCCGAGCGCTCCCTGGTAAAGGAAGCGGGGTGGAAGTCCGCCGAAAAAACCGTCAGGTAGGGAATGTTTTCCCAATCCTCGTAGTTATTGTCGATGCGAATGGCAAGCCGGGCAGGAACCCTCTCCGCCTCGGCGGCGAACCTTTCAGAAGAAAAACGCTTCAATCTGCCGATGCCGGTTCTGATGACGATGAGGCTGGGCTCTTTGTAGATAGTGTAAAAACGCTCTTCAATGCCCCCGCCGGACTGGAGGCGCAGGACTCTCACCGGATACTCTTTTTCACCTTCCAGGGCAAAAAAGCCGACCAGCAGATGAAAACCCGCGGGCACTTCTTCTATTTTCCTGACATCCCCCGGCAGGAGGGCCTTAAAGGTCTGACCGGCGCTTTCAGAGTCCTCGGTAAAATACTCGTACAGCCGGCCGATAAAGACCGCATCCGCCGGATCGAGGCCGGAAAGCTCCGGAGGATCCAGGACATAATAAAAGGGCGCATCTTCCGGGTTCATCAGTAAAAGCGAGTAGTTATCGCAAAAACCGGGAAAGGTAAGCATGAGGAATAGAATTATCAGAATCAGTGCTTTCATTTCTGTATTACTATCGGTTTTTAGTCTCTTATTTTCCAGCAAAATTACTTCTTACGCAAGACCAGGATGGTGAGGTCATCGTACTGCTCATCCTCCTTAAGATGGGTAAAGGTAACCGTATCGGCCTGATCATCCGTGTCCTGACGATGGGTAAAATAGGTCCGGTACTGCTCAAAATGCTTTTCCAAAAACAAGTCGATCTTCTTATCGACCGTGACCCGGTCTTCCCCGGTTGCCCTGGGGTCCGGGTAGATTCGAAAAATCTTTTCCACCGCCACCAGGGCCAGAACCGATTCTTCAACGCTTCCCCGACAACTGGTAAAATCAAAGGTAAGCTCTTCATCACCTGCCGGGTTGTGGTACTTCACCAGCCGGTACTTTCTTAGATTAGACACCGAATTGATTATCTCGTAAATCCTGGGAATTCCCATCTCTTCGTTGCTGCTGCCTTTTAAATGGGTTCCCCCGTGCTCTTCATTATCTTCAAGCCCCGGCTCGGTACAGGATATGGCTTCGAATTCTTCGTTTCTAAACTGGCGTTTTGCCTCTTCAATTCCGTCGGTGAAAAGAAAGAGAGCATCGCCTTTATTCAACTGATGGGCCACCTGTTTGAAGCCCGCCTGCATTTCTACCATTTCGGACGGGAACACCCCGGCTGCCGGCGCCTCGGGAAGCTTGATTTCAATCATCCTGTTCTGGGTGCGGTTATACACGTGCAGGTTCGCATCGCCGGCATTGCAGATATATCCCTTGCCGGTTTCCGCATTGTAGATGCAGAGGGTTAAGGCGGCAAAACGCCCCTTAAATCCTCGCTCCTCGAGCATGTCGTTCATCTGATAAACCAGCCGGTCGATCCTTAAACCGGGGCTTTTCAGAGTCCATTTCCTGAAGAAAGTCGAGAAAATGGTCGATACCTCGACCATGATCAAAGCGGCCGGGACTCCCTTACCGGCGACATCACACTTTATGACGGCATAATACTTGTCGGCAAGCTTTACATAATCGAAATAATCTCCGGAGACTCCTTTTGCGCCTTCATAATACCCGTAAATTTCAATATGTTCATTCTCTTCGCCTCCGGTGGTGCCCTTTCTGCCGGTGGCGTCCTTTTCCAGGGGAATGAACATCTTTTGAACCTCCTTGCCGACAACCAGGTCCTTATTGGCGACCGCCGCCTTCACCAGCGCCCGGGTCATCTGGTTGACCGTATCTGCCAGGGTACCGATTTCGTCCCTGCTGCGAATTTCGATCCGGTGGTCTTTCAGCTTTTCCTTATCGTCGGTATCCCGGATCACGGCCACGCCGGCAGCCAGTTTTTTTATGGGGTTCACCGTAATAGAAGCCATGATGATTGCACCGAGCAATCCCAGGCCGGCGGCGATCAGGGCGATTATCCCGGTCTGCCTGATGAGAGTAATCGTTGAGCTCTTGATCTCGGCGACGATCCTTTCGGTTGATACTGCCAGACGCACCAGGCCCCGGTAATAAATATCCTCGCCTCCTTTCCTGTAGACGATGGGCCGGTAGAAGGTGTAGAGAGGATAGAGCTCACCGGAATCGAATTCCGGAAAACTCCCCCTGAGAGAGCTGATGCTCCTCAGGGCATCCTTGATTCGGGTATCGAATTCCCTGATAGTAGTCTGCAGGTCCTGAAGCTTCCGCCTGGATTCAGGATCGGTCTTCAAAGCATACTGCCCGGCCTCGTCGGATAATTTATCCAGATCTTTTGAAAGAGTGGCGAGCTCTTTCTGCGCCTGTTCGTTTATTTTCTGCCGGAGAATCCCTGCCAGCGGGGATATCTCATCCTTTATTCTGGTCTCACCCTGGCGATACTCTCCCTCGGCTACCCTGGCATAGATATCCGGATCGTTCGTGCCCCAGATATAATCGAAAGCATCGGGATCATTAGCGCCCGCACCCGTTATAGTAGCGTAGCGGGCCTCCTCCATGGCGGTGATCTGCTGCGGAAGAAGGCCGAGATCGATTCTGTTTTGGATGGGGAGGTTAGTCCCCGCTCCCGAAGCCAGGCTGCCCAACAATACTTCTACTCGCTGAAGCAGTCCTTCCACCAGATTATCTTTCTGAGTTTTAATCATATAGTTGCCCATGGGAAAGGCAACCATCAAGACGATGATCAAAACCAAAATCATGGTCAACAGGGTAAATTTCAGTCTCAGCCCGAAACCTCTTCTCTTTAACTCTTCCATTCTTTTTTCCTTCCTTAAGGTCGCCATCTGCCCATGAAGCACGGCAATCGTTTCAACCTTTAAGATTTGTCCCTCCCGCACCAGGGAAGCCATTTTTCGGACCGAAACCAGTCCCAGCATGATCAGGAAAAGGACGACCATCCAGACGGCAATGTCGTTGATGGTAAATAAATGACCCGCTCTCCTGGCTGTTTTCCAGGGGGCAATATATTGAGCCACAAAATTACCGAATTTAACGGTCCCCTGGCTCTCCAGCCTGAGTAAAGGAGCAGCGAAGTTAAGCCCTCTCCGCGGATGAACCACCCCAACCTTATAAACCCCTTCTTCCAGATCTTCGATTCTAAAATTATCGATCACTCGATCCGAAACCACCCGAAAAAAGCCTTCTCCTCGAGCAAAGGCGTAATCGTAAGGCGGGTTTCCGTCTCTATCGAGGACAATCTGTTGAATGAGTCCTCCTTCTGCGAATCCCCGCCCTGCCAGGCGGAGATTAACATTACCCAAAAGATCTGTTCGGGTGGTCACGGTACTGACGTAAGTAACCGGAACATACTTGTTGAGCTTTAAGATCACTATCTCCGGTTTCCCGATGTTTCCGGCCCGGTCCAGGGCCGCCACGGAAAAAATCCAGAACCCGTTGTCCTGGTTGGTAAAGGATGCGGAAGGCTCTACGGTCTTCACTCTTTCCGGAAGGTCAGAGAACTCAGGCGTTACGGCAGGCATTTCAGTACTGCCGAGAAAATGGAGCGAATACGAATAACCCAGCGGTTCCTCACCGGCAGCGGGCTGCCAGGAGATATCGAAGGTACTCGAAACCAGGTATCCATCGAGACCGGTATCCGGCGGCTTGATCACCACCTTATCCGGAGGGAGGGTGTCCCTGGTATAGGATATGGCAGCCGGTTCCGACCAGTTACCCGCGTAATCCATGGCTTGAACCCGGAAATGCCACTCACCGTCCCTATCCGCCTGAAGAGTCGTGCGAGTGGTGTCGGAGAGATATCTCAGCTCTTTTTCTACCGGCTCGTCTTTATTTTGGGACCAACTGTAGTTAAAGCCGGCGATCCCCGAAGAGTCCCGGGGGACACTCCAGCGTACCCGGATCGTGTCGAATCTTGCCTCAATTTCCGGGTTAAAATTTACCGGCCGAACCGAAGGCCGGCTGACTGTTTGATCGGGCTCCAGCAGGATGAGCCTGGAAAGGTCAGTTGACTGGTTTTCCCAGAAAACATAGAGATTTTCTTGAAGCCGGACCGGACGGGCAAAGGAGGAAACACCCGGAATATTGCTTAAATCCTTATCGATCCACCGGAACCCCTTTTTTTCCCCGATAAAAATATGCTCATCGCCCCGGCGGTTGTCGAACCAGAGAATATTAACCCGGTCCCTGGCCCGAATGATTTGAGGGAATCGAGCCGTTGCGATGCCCCCGCTCACCCTTTCCGGTTCGCCCAGTATCCTCCCCGCCGGATCGAGCTCGGCATAATATACCTGGGTGGATCTGCTTCGGAACTGGCGCTCCCAGGTCAGGCCCAGCTTACCGTTCAGGGCGGTAATAAAAGGCCGCTGGTTGGAAAACATTCTCTTGTCCCAGATCTCCCCTTCGGCGAATTCCTGAAAGCCCAAATCGACGGCGCCTCCCCAGGTAAAGCCGCCGTCTCCACTCGACTTGAGGTAGAGCTGATAGCCGAGAGTCTCCCCGGGCAATAGCGCTTGAAATACAACATACTCCCGGCTGCCGAGAGAAGTATGGTGGGGCAGGAAGTTTATCGGCAGATCCCCATCCACCACCAGGGGCTTTAGATCCGACCAGGCGCTTCCATCCCGGGAAATCGCATAATGGATGGCTAGAAAATTTTCAGTTTCCTGGGTGACAAAGAGCAGCAGTCCGCCGCCGGATTTCAGATAGAGACTCGGAGCAACGGTGGTGGCAAAAGCGCTGACGGTTGCCAGCCTCCGGAACGTTTCTCCACGATCTACGGAGGAGAGAATTGCGGTTTCGTTTCCGGAGGCGGCTATAGCCAGAAATATTCGACCCTCATCATCGACGGCAAGGGAATAGATCGGGGCCTCCCGTTCCTGGTAGGAAAAGGGACCGGCAAAGCGATCGCTCCGGCGCCAGTTTTTGGCATCTTCAGAGACCAGGCAGGAAAGATAGATCTCTCCTTTTCCTATCTCCGCGGGAATAAACTCCTGCCAGACCACCACGATGAGATTACCCCCTGATGCGGCATTGGGGAACCTGGCCCCCGATTCCAGGAGGGTTTTAGGGGCTTCCCAGAACAGGCTCTGGGCGAACAGGCCTTGTAAAATACTCAAGGAGAGAGCAAAGAAAAAAAGTTTTTTTAACAAGAGCAACCTGGCGATCATCAGATTCTGGCTTTGATCCTTTCCCTCAATTCCAGCAGGGGCGGATACCCTTGATTTCGCTTATCCCTCAACAGATCCTCCACTATCGCCAGGGCTTCGAAATAATTCCCGGCCAGATAATTCTGTTCCGCTTCCCGGTATTGTCTTTCCGCATCGCTGGTCAGGACCGTCTGTACGGTGCCCCCGGCGGCGATCTGGATTCTATCTTTTAAAGCGACCGCGCGCTGATTCTCCGGATCCAGCTCGATCGCCTTATTCAACTGCTCGAGCGCTACAGGGTAAAGGTCCCGCAGGTCACGCTGCACAATCGATAAAGCCTGGGTGTAGAGGTCTTTTGATTGAGCGATTCTGGCGGGGTCCGGGGGTGGAATGCGAATCTTCAATTTGATTTCCAGATTGTAGATCGAATCCTTGAGGCCCGGATAATCCGGCTTGATCTGTTCCAGGTCCTTTAGATCGATATATGCTTCCTGGGGACTGGTGTCAGCTTTTTTCACTGCCCCGCTGAAGTAGCTGGTAAGCCGCTCCGCAAACCCTTCCTGGTCTCTCAGTCGCTCAATTTGCAGGGAAAGAAGGCGAGCTTCCCGGTTGTAGGGAAAAGGAATCATTATGTTTACCAGCTTGTCTTCCGCGCTTTCAAGCTTTTCCAGGGCATCCCGCACATTTCCCTGCTCCAATAGCTCTTTCCCGGCCAGGTAATCTCCTTTAGCCAGATTGTACAACTGGCTCATTTCCGTATAAAGAGGGTCCCGCTCAGATATCTCCCGGCCGGAATTGACCGTTAAGGCGGAACGGGTAAACCCGAGCCACAGGGTAATCTCCTTATTCTCATCGGGATTCGTATCGGCCCACCTGGCCAGGGCTTTTAAAAGGGCACTTTCCGCCCCGGTGAAATCGCCCTGGTTGTACGATCTCTTCCCGGTATTGATGAGCCTTCTCACCTCGCTGACCACCCTGTCGTTCTCTGAATCAACAGTCAACCTGGCTAAAGCCGTCAGCTCCCGGTCCCGGATTCTCCGCACCTCCTCGTCTTCTTTATAGGAAAGAGACTGATCGAAAGCCTCCTGGGCATTGCGAATATTCTCACCGGACTGCTCGAATTCCTCCCTTCCCAGGTTATTCCGGGCCTCCTGCACCCGGAGAAGACCCTCGCGTTTGAACTTTTCGGCCTGAAAAATATCGCGGCGCGCTTCCTGCATCCGCTCAGCCAGTTTCTTTTGCCGCTCTTCGACGGAAGCCCTCAGGTTGCCTGCATAGGTAATTTGCTCCCGGAGATCCCGGTCCTCGAGCACGTACTCTTCGACTTCTGAAACAGATTCGAGCCGGTCATCAATATCAGCAATTGTTTGCGTAAACGCTTCGGAGAGAGGCTCAAAAATAAAGAGGGCGCGGTCCGGATAATGCTCGATCCGGACCGGTGTGGCTACTACCCGGCCTTCGGTATCTCTCACCGGTTCCAGGGCCACCTCTATTCCCCGTTTAAAACCGAGGCCTTCCTCATATTTTTTGTCCCATCCTTCCAAAGCCGACTCCCACTGCCGGACGGCCAGCTTCACCACCGTGCTAATGAAGTAGATATTCGCCGAGGCAAGCTCGGAAATCAGGGCGTCAAACTCCGAAATCATCGCCCGCGACTGATCAACATGACGCAACAGGTCAAACCCCAGGGAAGATATATCCCCATAACGGCGGATTGAGGCCTCCCAGGTCTGCTTCCTGCCTTCCATGTCTCTTTTTATCTCTACAACCCGGCCCTGCTCACTGACAACCTGATCAATAGAGGTCCTGTCTCCCCCGAGGAGCTTATCTAGAACCTGGTAGGTGTCGATCAGGGTCCGATAATCTCCGATCGCTTTCAGCTTTTCTTGAATCATTAAGAATTCGGGAAGATGTTTCTCGACCAGCAGCCTGCTTCTCTCCTCGAGTTTGAATCCCGGCGCAAAGGCAAGCTGCTTTTGCCACTGGGACTTAATATTCAAGGCTGAGTAATAGATATTATGCGCCCTGCCCAGCTCTTCTGAGGCAGACTCATAATCTCTGCCGCGAAAGCCCTCGACACCCGCCGTATAATATTTCTCCGCAGCCGCCGAAAGGCTATCATCGAGGCTCTGAAAAGAAGCGCTCCAGGACAGGTCCATGGCAGCCAGGATTCCTTCCCATGTCTCCTCCGATGGTCTTCCGGCGGCAAGCTGGCCGGCGAAATGGAGGAAAAGGTCGAACTTACCCTCTTCACCGGTATTTTTAATCTGTTTGTTCAAGTCTTTAAAGTTGGAAACAGCCTCCTTTACCGTTCTTTTTTGAGCCAGCACCTTTTCGGAAACGGATAAGATCTCAGGCGCCCTGTCGAGTCCTTCAATCGGCAGATTTAAGAGCGCCTCCGCATCCTCTGCCGTTATTCCGGAAAGGGCGAGGGCCGTGGTGTTAAACTCCACTGAGGCCTCCTGCATGGACTTCAAGGATTCTTCCACGGAGTTCTTGATAATATTGCCATAGCCGGCTTCATCAAAGGGCACTTTAAGGAGGCTGTAACCGCTGAGATAAGTTTGCACCGCGCCGGTGAAGGACTGCTCCTCGAGCTGGGCAAGCGCCTTATCCATGATCTCATTGAACAGGTTCAGATAATAGACCAATTCCGCACCTTCTTTGGCCTTTGCCAGTGCCTTAACAGCCGCCTCATTCGGCCTGGGGTTCAGTTCCTGCAGCTCTCGAATCAGCTCTAAAGCCCTGCCCAGGTCACGCTCCTCAAACAGGACCTCGATCAGGGTCTCGTACTTCCGGTTGTATTCGCCCCAGATTTCCCTTATTTTCCGAATCATGTTTTCTGCGGCTTCAAATGCTTCAGGGTCGGTCCTGGCGATCTCGCCCAGAAGAAGGATGGCCTGATTATAATCCTTTTCCGCAATCAGCTTCTCCGCCTCCTTCAGCTTCTCGGCCGAACCCGGCTCCTTGCTTCCCCCTGCATAGAGAAAGCCCGGGATCATTATCCAGAGGATAATTATCCAGAAAGCGAGAAAAAAATAAATTGCTTTCGCCGCCCAGGGCGAATTGCGCACTCCTTTAATTCCTGAACTATTATAATTATTTATATCATTATCGACTGAAAACGTCCTCCTGCAAACGCTATTATAGTATGGATTATTGTCAGGAAAGGATGTATATTTAAATTGAATGAAACGATTAACGTTTTTACTGGTTTTATTCCTGGGCATTTCCCTTACTGCAGGCGCAGATTTTTCCGATTTCTACTACAATCTCAGTGAAGCCTTTTCCTCCTTCGCGGATCCAAATACCGGGCTGACCGTTTTCCCAAGCCTTCTCATACCCTTAGGAGGGAAATATGAGGGAATGGGCACCGCCTATACGGCAGTATCCCGGGATTCAGGCTACATCGAAGCAAATCCTTCGGCCAGCTCGACTCTTGAGCTGAGTGAGCTTTCCTTCCTCCACCACAATTGGATTGCCGACTCGAATATCGAGGGGGTGATCTACACGGTGCGTTACAACAACCTGGGGATCGGCTTTGGAGGGAAGTTTCTCTACCTCCCCTTTACGGAATATAATGAATGGGGTGAGAGAAAAAGCAAAGGCTATATATCGGAAACCATCGGCACCGTGAATGTCTCTTACAATTTCTTTTCTAATTATTACTTCTATGGATTGGCTTTTGGCGCCAACCTGAAGGTCGCTTACAGAAATATACCGGCCGAAATTTACCCCGGTCAATCGGCGCTGACAGGCATGATCGATATAGGCACTTTGACCCGGTTTAACCTGTTAAAATTCTACATTGCACGCAGCAAGAATTTCTCCATTGGCGCGGTACTGAAGAATTTGGGCCTGCCCGCCTTAAACGAACCGCTGCCGACTATGGCTACCATCGGGATCGCATATTCACCGCTCCGGCCGTTGACCCTGTCATTCGATTTCAATTATCCGTTCAGTTTCGATCCGCAAAACTTCCCCGCCGAACTTTGGTATATGGCCAGCGGAGTGAATGTGGAGATAACGAGCTTTCTGTCGATACAGGGCGGATTTCAATTCAGAAAGGAGAATCCTCGCATTAGTGTGGGGAGCGCAATCGATCTTGAAGGGGTCAGTTTTATTGTAAACTACAATTTGGATTTAAGCGGCCGGCTCAACCCCCTAGACAAATTCAGTATAGAAGCTAAATTGAACCTTGGGGACGGAGGCCGGTTCGCTCAACGGAATCGGGTGGAGGAGCTCTACATCGACGGGCTTGAATCCTATGCGATAGGAGATATAACAGAGGCCATTCGATCCTGGCAAATGGCGCTTGAGATCGATCCTACCTTCATTCCAGCTCGAAAGAACATAGATTCTGCTTTAAAAGCCTTAGAGCTGCAGAAGGCCATGGAAGAGCGGCTGGAAATTGAGGAATAATAGTATATGATTCCGGAACAAACTTTGAGACGGGTGCCTCTGTATCACCAAATTCTCACAGATCTGGAGTCAAAGGGAGAAGAATACGTTTCCTCCAAATATTTAGCTATTTTTTTTCAGGTAGACGATACCCAGGTTCGAAAAGACGTTTCCGTAATAGGGTACAGGGGAAAGCCGAAAGCCGGTTATTCCGTGAACGGTCTGAAGCAGGCTATCGCCGAATTCTTAGGAATTAATTATGAAAACACCGCCATATTGATCGGAGTGGGAAGACTGGGATCGGCAATTACCGAATATCGGGGTCTGGCGGAATACGGCTTAAAACTGGCAGCCATTTTCGATAATAACCCCGAAAGAATCGGAAAGATCACGGGCTCTTTTACCATCTTGCCCATGAAATCTCTACCTCGAGTCGCCCGCAGTTTCGATATTGGAATTGGCATTATAACTGTTCCCATGAAAGCCGCCCAGGAAGTAACCGATAAGATCGTCTCTCTCGGTATTAGGGCGATCTGGAACTTTGCTCCCACCCAGATTACGGTTCCCCCCGATGTCATCGTCAGGAATGAAAACTTAGCGGTGGGAATCGCCATACTTTCTCATTATTTAAAAAAGAGAAAGGTAGGGATTCCCGACCCATTACCTGGAACTTGAAACTGATTTTTTAAAACTCTTGTAGACAGCGTAGAGGGGAAAGTCGAGTTTTTTTGCTTCTATCATCTTTTTGAGCATTTTTAGCTGCCCGCCTGATTCACTTTTTATATAATTATCCAGAATTCTTTCCTCTCGCTTGAGCTTTTTAAAATTAAAGCGATTCTCCAGCAATTGAATAAACTGGCCGGCCTCCTCCTGATATGAATTGCCTAAATCCTGCTGCGCCGGTTCGGCGATCTTCTTTATAACCTCTTCAAGGCTCTCGGTTTCATTTTTATGGAGGGCGATTTCAACCTGCTTCATAAAACTGCTCTCCTGAAAGATAATCTTGTCGACCGCCACCCTCAACTCCAGGCGTTTCCTGGTGGCGATTTTTGAGCTCATGTCCCGCCGGCCCAGAAGAATATAGGTAAGGATTGCCGCTCCCAGACCTATGGCAATTTCATCCAGTATAGCGATCGGGTCCGGTATAACATAGGACATGAAAAAATAGCCCACGAGAAAGGCCGCAGAAGAGATCAGGAATTTGGGGATGAAGCGGACATCGCCCAACCATCTTTTCACCCCTATCTCAATCTGCCGGTAAAGCTCATTTCTGAACATGGTGAGCGCTTCAACCCTGGGCTCGAGGCCGTACTTGCCCTCGATCTTAAATTTTTCCAGGTAATTGACCAGCTTCTCCGGGTTTAAGAAGGGATGCAGAAAGAAGGAAGTTCCGTCTTTTCGATAAATATGAAAAATATTAATCGTCACTACTACAAACATAATTATCAAGGTGCACTCTGTCAAGCATCCCGGCTCTTAAGGGAAGACTTAGGCGCGCGGCTTCACCACTCTTTCAACGTTTATGCTCAGCGCCCCCAAATCCTCCTCCACGAATCCTGCGACCAGAAAAACGCCTCCCCGATCGATCAGCGGATAGAACCTCCGGAAAGCGGTGGGGAAAAAAACGGTCTCATAGACAGAGTGCTCATCCTCAAAGCTGACAAAGATCATGCGCTCTTTTTTCTTTGTCCGGACCTCCTTGCCGGTGACCAGAAGGCCCGCCAGGCTGACTCGCTTGCGCTTATAGGCGGAAATATCACGGGAGGAAATCAAGGGGGGCAAGTTTTCTCTTTTAGCCAGCCGGGCAATCCTCTCGGCAAAGATCGACAGGGGATGGCGGGAAATCACCAAACCCAGGGTGTGGACTTCATCCAGCAGTTTCCTCTCCTCCGGATAATCCCCGATCGAACCGGGCACCGGCGGGGCTGAGAGAAACTCATCTAAAAGAAGCTCCTTCCCCAGGCGGAAAAACACCCAGAACAACTGGGGCCTGGTCAGCCCGTCGGAGATGGAGTCCAGAGAGCCGGAGCGGATCAAGACCCGGATTTCCGGAAGCCCGGGGGAGATTCGTCTCACGAAATCCCGAAAATCCGTAAAACTTCCCCGCTCTTTTCTCTCGGCAACGATTCTTTCCACAACTTTTCCGTCTAAATCATTAAGCTGCCCGAGACCGACCCGTAAGGCTCCTTCCTCGACCGTATACAGGACCCGGCTCCTGTTCACATCCGGAGGGAGGATCCTGAATCCCAACCTGCGGCATTCGTTGAGGTAGGTCTGGCGGCTGTAGTAGCCGCCGCCGTTGTTAATCACCGAGGCGAGAAACTCAAGAGAGTTGAACCGCTTAAGAAAGGCCAGTTTGTAAGAGACCAGGGCGTAAGAGGCGCTGTGCGCCTTGCAAAAAGAGTAGCCATCGAAGGAGAGGATCATATCCCAGATTTTTTCCAGCACCGCCTTCGAGGCTCCTCTCTCTGCGCCCTTGTGAAAAAATTTTTCTTTGAAATTCGCAATCCGGACCAGGCTCTCCTTCCTGGTGAGCGCCTTACGCAATTGATCGGCTTCCCCGGGAGAAAACCCGGCCACCGCGATCACGACCCGGGAAACATCTTCCTGGTAGACCATGATTCCGTGAGTTTCCTTGAGAGTTTCCTCCAGGAGAGGATGAAGAGGCTTATAGGCGGCGCCGTGAAGCCTCTTTACAAACTCCCGGATATACCGGTTCGCTGCCGGTCTGATGATCGAGCTGGCAATAACCAGATTTTCGAAATCCCCCCGGCCCATTTTCTTTAAAAGCTGCCTGGTGGCCGGGGACTCGACATAGAAAACGCCCAGGGTCTTGCCCCGGGCAATAAACTCCTGCGTCTCCCGGCTGTCCAGGGGATCAAAACCCTCCCAGTTGATTTCTTTTCCATGAAGCTTATTGACCAGCTCAATCGTATCCCGCAAAACCGAGAGAGAACGGTTTCCCAGCAGGTCGATTTTGACCAGGCCGGCATCCTCGGCGGCGTCCTTTTCCCAGGCAATGACCGGGTATCCCAGCGGAGAGGTCTGCAGATGCGTATAGTGCGTGATGGCCTCAGGGGTAATGACCACTCCGCCCGGGTGTGTGCCCAGGTGATGGGGAAATCCCCTGATCCGCCCGGCAACCTTCTGAAGATAGGAAGGAATCAGGCCGGAATCCCCGGCCTGGTAGAAATCGTGCCGGGAAAACCGGACCATTTTTTCAATTTCTCCCTCGGAGTAGCCCAGGGCCTTAGCCGGCTCTCTTAGAGAAGACCTCGGACCGAAGGTGACATGATCGGCCACCATTCCTGCCCTGCCCTTGTAGCGCTCAAAAACATACTTCAGGGCTTTTTCTCTCTCGTCCCAGGGAAAATCAATATCGATATCCGGGGGGTCCGTTCTTTCCATGTTAAGGAAGCGCTCAAAAAAGAGTTTATAGCGAAGGGGGTCCACATGAGTGATTCCCAAAAGGTAAGAGATAATACTGGAAGCCGAGCTCCCCCTGCCGCACGTCCTGGGGCACCGGGAAACGATATCATGCACAACCAGGAAATAACCGGAAAATCCCTTCCTGCGCACGATTGAAAGCTCGTACTCCAGGCGCTCTCTAATCCGGGGATCATCCCCCGGGTGGCCCGGGTAACGTCTCTTGACCCCCTCCAGGCAGAGCCTCCTGAGGATGGAGAACGACTCCCCGTCGGTGAGGCCGTTGAAACTGGGAAAAATATAGTGCCGGCTGAGAATTTCTCCGCAGTCCGCTTCCTGGACCAGGTTCCAGGCATTAGCCAGCGCTTCCGGGACCGCGGAAAAGAAGCGCTTCATTTCCCCGGGACTGGCTGCTTTATGCATCGAAGTCAACCTGTCTTCCGGGGGCAGGTCCCCAATCCGGCAGTTGCGGCCCATGGCGAGCAAGAGATTGCAGAGGTCCAGGTCCCGGTCTTCAATGTAATAGGCATCGTTGACCGTGCAAAGGGGGAGCTCCGCTTCCCGGGCCCGGCGGACCAGCCCGCTGAAGCTTCTTCCGTAAGTTAATTTAACGTAGAGCCCGGTCCTTTGCCGGGACAGCAGCTTCCGGAGCAGATCGGTATCATCTGAAAGCAGGGCCAGGCCCTGCCAGCCCTGCTCAAGGAGATTAGCCAGGGGATCCATCCGCTCCGAATCGGTGATAATCTCGGCCAGGCGGGCAAAGCCGCGACGGTTCAGAACATAGGCGGTGCAGGCCCGGGCCAGCACCATCCCGGCCACAGGCTTAATCCCTTCCCGTCCCGCCGCATTCAGAAAACGCACCAGGCCGTAAAAATTATCGCTATCCGCCAGTCCGACGGCCGGGAAGTTATTTCTGCGGGCGTACCGGCAGAGATCTTCCGGAGAAAGGCATCCGCGGCCGAGAGAAAAATAAGAGTGCATGTGGACCGGGGCATAAGGAACATCATCGTTTGACATATGCTTAACATTAGTTAAGCATATGTCGACCAGGATGTCTACCCCTTATTTGCCTCAAGGATAGCCCCGGCCAGGGGCCGATCGGAATCAACTAAATCATAAAGCTCAAATTCTGCCGGCGTTACCCATTTTATCTCTTCATGCTCGTGCATGGTAATGATTCCGGAAACATGTTCAACCGGGTAGGCCAGCACTTCGAGCCGGATATCGCTGTTCTCGTAGGTTGAAGCGCAGAAAAGCTTTCCGATTTTGGCTTCAATCGAAAGCTCTTCCCTCAGCTCCCGTTTTAAGCACTCTTCCGGAGTTTCCCCGGGACGAACTTTGCCGCCCGGAAACTCCCATTTTCTTCCCATATGTTTCCCCGGGATTCGCCTGGCGATTAATATCTTGCCCCGGCTCTTGATGATGGCCGCGGTGACTTTCTGCATTGCGGCTCCTTAGATTCAGGCAACAGGCAGCACGATCGTAAAAACCGTTCCTTTTTTGCCGGTGGTGTCGCAGCTAATGGTCCCGTTTAATTCCTTAATGCATCTATAGACGATGGAGAGGCCCAGTCCTTCCTGGTTCTTGGTGCCGTTAAACGGCTCAAAGAGCCTTTTTTTCACAGACTCCGGTATTCCCGGGCCGTCATCCCGTACTTTTATTTCTATCACCTGTTTCGCCCCTTCCGGACCGACGCCGGAACCGGGCAGCAGGGTCTTCTCCTGCGCGGCCACTGCATAAGAAGCGGTCTCAATGAAAATATTTCCTCCCTGGGGCATGGCTTCAACGGCATTTTTAATAAGATTTATGAGCACCTGCTTCAGCTTATTTTTTTCAGAATAGATGGCCGGCAGCTCAGGGTCAAGATTTAAATGAAGGTCTATCCGGGACTTCTGCCAGACCGACTCCCGGGCAATCTTCACTATATCCGAGAGGATGCGATTGACGTCTACAGCCTCCCGTTGTTGGGATACGGGACTCGAAAAACTTGACAATTCACTCACCAGAAGCGCGACTCGTTTTATTTCTTCCTTGATTACTCTCAGCTCATCCTGAACCTGTTCATTATCATTGAGCTTGGAGCTCAAAATACTCAGGTAATTATTAATAATTCCCAGAGGATTATTTACTTCATGCACAATCTTTCTGGCTAAAATAGAAGAGGCGGCAAATCGCTCCTCCTGAATCCGTTTTACTTCAGTGACCCTAATTTTATGGGCATGAAGCGTTAACACAGCCTGGTCTGCAAACATGGCTAACAACTTCCTTTTCTTTAAGATATTGGCGATCTCAATTTCGGTAACCCCTAATAGAATTACCCCTAAATAATCGCCGCCGATTATAAGCGGCAGAGAAAAGAAACCTTCTGTCCCGACGATTCTAATGATTTGCTCATCGAAAATACTCAAGGCGGCTTTTTTACTGCCGGTGAAAGAATCAAGCAGTGTATTCCTGAGCAAAGATTGGACCAGGAGACTGGCTTCCTCTCGGAAGGGAATCTTGAGGCTTTCGGGCAGATCGTCGAGCCCTTCTGAGCCTATGAGCCTCCCGATCAAGGCATTCGACTCATATTGAAAGAAATAGATATTTTTGAAATCGAATAAAAGATGCAGGCACTGCCTGATAATCTTCAAAACCGCCTCTTTATCTTCGGCTCTTAAAAATCCTTCCAGGGCGCTGTGCAGGAGGGAAATATCGCGGACCTCTTTGATCAACTTTTCAAGCTTTTCCTCGTCTTTCCGATCCTTAACCGGAGGCTCTATCTCAATTCCAAATGTTTTGGCAATTTCACCGACTTCCTGCTCCGCCTTCGACAAAACTTCCTCGATATCCTGGCGTTTCAGGCTCAGAATCTGCCGGACGGCGGAAAATATTTTGGAATTCAGCCCTGAGTGGACCGGACAGAGAAGGTTTGCCGCAAAAACAATCTGGACCAGGGGAAAGGCATTCATGATCCTTTCAACCGGTTCATGGTGAAAGCGGATCGCATCAGGGATAAAAGAGCGCATATTCCACCTGCCTATCAACCAGGCGCCTATCGCGCTGTGGGTATCCCCTAATTTCAATTCACCCTTCAACAAGAGGGATGTCTGCCGGTTCGCTGACTCTAATATTTTTGTGTATTCTTCCCGGAAATTAACCAATAAAACCAGTTTCCCGATATCATGAAGGAGCCCGGCCAGGAAAGCCTCATCAGGCGACGGGTACTTCAATTTTTGCGCCATGATCCGGGCAACCACCCCGCAGTTCAAGGAATGCCACCAGAACAGCTTAACATTGAAAGCGAGGCTGCCCTTAGTCTTATTGAACACCTGGTATATGGAAGCGCTCAACGCTATATTTTTAACGGCATCCATGCCTAATAGCAGGAGGGCCTGATCGACCGAGGTCACGTTATGCTTCAGACTGTAGCTGGCGGAATTTACCAGGCGCAAAACCCTCTCACTGATCGAAGGGTCCATATTTATTACTTGAGCCAGATCTTTAATGCCCGCCTCTTTCTGATTGCAGACTTCAATCAGTTTCAGCAGAATATGAGGGAGAGAGGGCAGATTTTGCGACCCTCCGATTTTGGAGTAGATTGTGTTTTGCCCTGTCATACTAGTTAAGTCGGCAGAAATCTCCATTAGGTATTAAAGTTTTTATCCGCCGCCTGAGTCTTTAGTTATTGATCGAAGTATATTGTTTTTAGTACTGAGGAATATCGAAGTGGTTTGCTTTGCTATTTTTTAGCGAAAGCGACTTCTATCGTTTGGCTTTCGTTCCCTGGCCTCGTTAACTTTTATTTGCCTTCCGTCGACCTCTTTGCCGTCCAGGGCAGCCAGGGCCGCTTTTGCTTCCTCTTCCGATCCCATTTCCACAAAGGCAAAACCCCTCGAGAGACCTGTATAACGGTCCGTAATCACATTGACCAAAGTTACCTCGCCGTGGGCTGCAAAGAGCTCTCTCAGCGTTTCCTCCGTCGTGTCGTAGTTCATGTTCCCGATATAGAGCTTTTTGTTCATTTAAACTCTCCTTAAATAACGATTTTTTAGCTGGAGCAGCCAAAAAAATGCCCGGCTCCTGTAAGTCCGGGCATATATCATACGCTTAACAGAATCCTACTCCAGCCTGTGAGAAATTATTTTAACAGCATAAACAAAAGGTGTCAATCCAAATAAAAAAGAATAAGACCGATTATAATACCCGTTAAAGTCTCTGATCAGCCCTGGGAAACGATATATCTCAATAATCTACGCGTCAGCTCGGCATCTGCCAGAGCATTATGGAGGTTCTCGGGTATCCCCAGGCGGCACTGCCTGGCCGCTTCACCGAGCTTATACCATTTATAATGGCCTTTAAACTCCGCGTACAGCTTCATGATGCAGAATACTTCCCCAATATTCCCCACTTTAAGGCCATATTTATTCAGGGTCTGCCGAATCAATCTTACATCAAAATCGGAATTGTAAATACAGGTAAGATTTGTCCTCAGCAGATTTCCGATCTGTTTCTCCCATATGACATTAAAGGCGGGAGCGTTCTCCACATCCTTGTTTGTTATGCCGTGTATTTTGGTTGCTTCGGCGGGTATCTTCCCTACCGGTCTGATTAAAGTATTTATTTCAATATTACCGTTTAGGCCGATTATGGCTATCTCAACAATTTCATCGTTCTGTCCCAGCCCGGTAGTTTCCGTATCCAGGATAATGGGATTTCTCTCAAGCATTTCTCTGGCGGCCTCTATCGGATTTAGCGCTTCATACTTAGTATACATGTAACAAGATATTATATACTCAAAGGGGAAGAGATAAAATAATGAATTGATAAAAAAATGAAAATCTTTTAAGTTGAGCCTGGAGGGAAAAGCTGCTTCCACGAAGCTAAAGAAAATGATGAGGAGATCCAATGACTTCCAAAACACTACCGTTTACAAGAGCCCGGATCGAGGAGATCGCCCGGGAATATCCCACTCCTTTCCATATTTATGATGAAAAAGCGATCAGGAATAACGCCGGAAATCTAAGAGCCGCTTTTTCCTGGAATCCCGGCTTCAGGGAATTCTTCGCGGTTAAAGCGACCCCCAACCCCTATATCCTTAAAATCTTGAAGGAAGAGGGTTTCGGCGCTGACTGCAGCTCCCTGCCGGAACTGCTGCTGGCAGAAAGAGTCGGACTTCCCGGTGATTACATCATGTTTACTTCGAATGATACCCCTGCCCGGGAGTTCAAGAAGGCCAGGGAGCTTGGGACGATCATCAACCTCGATGACCTGAGCCATATTCCCTTTCTGGAAGCCGAGGCCGGCCTGCCGGAACCGGTCTGTCTTCGCTATAACCCGGGGCCCTTGAGGGAAGGAAATGCCATTATCGGCAAGCCGGAAGAGGCAAAATACGGTTTTACCAGGCAGCAGCTCTTTGATGGCTACAGGTATCTCCTTGATAAAGGAATTACACGATTCGGTCTGCACACCATGATCGCCTCAAACGAGCTCGATCCGAATTATTTTATTGACACCGCCAGAATGCTTTTCAGTCTTACGCTTGAAATCTCAGGGGTTCTGAAGATAAACTTCGAGTTCATCAACATCGGCGGCGGCATAGGCATCCCCTATAGTCCGGAACAGGATTCGGTAGGCCTGGGGAAGATTTCCGATGGGATCAAACAGGCTTATAATGACCAGATCCTTAACTCGGGGCTGCATCCTTTAAGCCTGTATATGGAAATGGGCAGGATGATCACAGGGCCTTACGGATACTTAGTGAGCAAGGTGCTTCATCTGAAGGACACCTATAAGAAATACGTGGGCCTGGATGCCTGCATGGCGAATTTAATGCGTCCTGTCATCTACGGTGCTTATCATCACATTACAGTGCTGGGAAAAGAGGACCATCCCCCTGCAGAGACTTATGACGTGACCGGCTCCCTCTGCGAAAACAATGATAAATTCGCCATAGACAGAAAGCTGCCTCAGGTTGAGATCGGCGATATCCTGGTAATTCATGACACGGGCGCGCACGGTCATGCCATGGGGTTCAATTACAACGGGAAGCTGCGCTCTGCAGAGCTTTTGCTCAAGGAAAATGGGAAAGTGGAGCTTATCAGGCGGGCCGAGACGGTGAACGACTACTTTGCCACCCTGGATTTCTCGAGGCTGTAGGGTTTGTTTTTCCTGAAATCAAGCAAATGGCCCTTTACCTGGTCATAGATTTCCCGGTTAAAACTTTTTCCGGCGATCAGGTCAAAGCCCTTCTGCACGACCGCCAGCCACGCTTTCTCCGCTTCTATTGACACGGGATTGATAATCAGGCCGTATCGCTCCATAACGGTCAGGGCCTCCTGCTCCACCCTTAAGGTTTCGCTGCGCATGGACCTTTCGACCTTCAAGGCGGCTTCCAGAAGGCGGGGCTTTAAATCGTCCTGGATCTGCTCCCAGGCCCGGGTGGAGATCACAATTCCGCCCAAAACAGGCGCCCAGCGCAGGCTGCACATATTCTTGGCCAGGCCGAACCACTGGAATGCGGCGGCAGCCAGCGGGGGGCTCATAAAAGCATCGATCATTCCGCTTTGCAGGGCCATCATAACATCTGTAATAGGCAGGGGAACAACCTGAAAACCGAGCTTTTTCAAGGCAAGTATCTCCCGCTCATTGCCCGCCGGCACGTGAAGCTTTTGCCTCATCAGATCAGCGGGAGTTATCACCGGGTCTCTGGCAAAGAAATGAGCCCATCCGACCATGGTCCAGGCAATCACCTTGAAGCCCTTCTCTTCCATCTCTTTCTCAAAAGTGGGCCGCAAATTCTTTAGCACATAATCCAGCTCTTCATCACTGCGCACAAACATGGGCAGTTGAACGATCAGGACACTGGGATCGATCCGGAACAGGCCGACCCCGGTCAATCCGGCCGCCTGAAGTTGATTGATCCGCATCTTACGGATCATGTCCGGCTCACTCCCGGCAATGCCGCCGGGATAGATCTTCAGATTAACCCGATTTCCGGAAATGCTTCTCCACGCGGCGGCGAGCTCTTTAAGAGCGTTATCCCAGGGCGAGCCTACCGGCATGAGGGATCCCATCTTTATGGTGAGGGCCGAAGCAGGATTCCTCGAGGCGCAGAAAAGGAGCAATAGACTGATAAAAAAAACGGCCTTCTTTACCATATCCTAACTCCCGAACGCGCCCGCCGCCGGCAGGATACTGAACACTTCCTTTTCCAGGAAAATACCGAAATGAGAACTCTGCTCGGCCCGGTTTTATCCATTCGATTTCCTTTTAAAGCGGGGAATAAGGAAAGGAACTCTCTCCTTATAATCTGCGGAAAGAGAACAGTATCTTCTATTATGATCAGGCCAAGGTCCATAAGCACCATTATTGAAGATATTAAAACGAATCTCCAGTTTTTCGAGTGTTAAGGCTTTTTTTTTGTAAGCCTGGCAGAGATTAAATATGCTAAGCTCTAAAAACCCAGTTGCGCTTATCAGGATATACCACATGTGTTAATTATATGTTATAATCTGACAATTACAATATTTTTGAATTTTGGTATAGGGAGACAGCAAACGGTTTTCAGAATGATCCTTGACATTTCATCGCTTATCCCGGCAATTTCGTTCATTTTATACATAGTTTTTACGATAAAAGAAAAAACCCGCTGGTCTTTTATTCTCTATATGTTCGTCATGGCCCTCTGGAGGTCCGGCTACTATAAAAGCTTACGCAATTTCTCAGAAAGCCTGACCTCCATAGTAGATTTATCCGTGCTCGGTGAATTGACTGTTCAGAAAATAGTCGACACCTTCAACCTGGAATGGGCCCTGATGGTGGTCCTGGACTATGCCACTAGAAATTACAAGCTCATAGCTCACAGCGGCTTAACCCTGACCGGTGAAGAGGCCGGGCAATTCATCCTTAAAAGGGATTCATCCTTTGTCAAAGCCTTTATCAAGGACAGCAGTGTTCTCTTGAAACAGAATGAAGAGATCAATCTTACTCTTACTATTCCGAATAAGACGATTGATCTGACGCCCAGCCTGGTGCTCCCGCTCAGGTTCAAGGAGAGGGTGAACGGCTGCATAGTTTTGGGGGAGGCCGGAGACAAGGACTATTACGACCAGTTCGATCTGGAGACCCTGGAAATTCTGGCCGGCCAGTGTTCAATTACTCTGGAAAACGCCATCTCTTTCGAAAGGCTGCAAAACATGAATAAAGAGCTCACCATCAGCAGGAACAAGTTGGAGGCTTTTTTTAACGGCATAACGACTCCCATTGCCATTCAGGATATTAATTACAACATCATTACCGTTAACTATGCGGCCACATCAAATCAACATGTATAATAAATTGGGCTTTCAGATAATCGGCGAGTATGAAGACCCTCTTCCGGTTACCGTCATGCTGTTGGCCTATAAGACGGACTATGAAAAAAAGAGCCAGCGCTAAAAAAAGGTAGAAATATGGCTTCAAAATATGTTATCGGACTGGATTTCGGCACGGATTCCATCAGGGCCGTAATAGTCAATGCCCAAACCGGGAAAGAGGAAGCCAGTGAAGTGGCCGTCTACAAAAGGTGGGCTGCCGGGCTTTACTGCGACCCTTCCTTAAACAGGTTCCGCCAGCACCCCCAGGATTACATCGAGGGGCTGGAAGCCGCGATCAAAGGAGCTCTGGCTAAACTTCCGCCCGGAGCGGGAAATGATGTTGCCGCTGTCGGAATCGATACAACCGGATCAACCCCGGCCCCGGTTGATGAAGAAGGCACGCCCCTGGCTCTGAAAGAGGAGTTTAAAGATAATCCAAACGCCATGTTTATTCTCTGGAAGGACCACACTGCAGTTAAGGAGGCGGAAGAAATAAACCGGGCGGCCCGAGCACCCGGAATGACCGATTACACCGGCTATGAAGGTGGAGTCTATTCATCCGAATGGTTCTGGGCCAAAATACTTCACGTGCTGCGTGAAGATGAAGCGGTCAGGAAAGCCGCCTTTTCCTGGGTGGAGCATTGCGATTGGATGCCGACCCTGCTGACCGGCAGGCAGAATCCTTTAAGCCTGAAACGAAGCCGCTGCGCCGCGGGGCATAAAGCCATGTGGCATCCCGAATGGAAAGGGCTGCCGCCGGAGGAGTTTTTAACTAAAATCGACCCACTGCTTACCGGCTTGAGAGAGCGTCTCTATACGGAAACCTATACCTCCGACGTTAAGGCCGGGGACCTGGGTGAGGAATGGGCTTTACGGCTCGGCCTTCCGGACGGAATTGCCGTGGCTGTGGGAGCTTTTGACGCCCACATGGGCGCGGTCGGAGGAGGCATCACCGGGGGCACGCTCACTAAAATAATGGGCACCTCCACCTGCGATATGATTGTTGTACCGAAGGATGTCATTGGGGACAGGCGGGTAGCCGGGATTTGCGGCCAGGTCGACGGGTCGATCATTCCCGGCTTGATCGGTCTTGAAGCAGGGCAGTCCGGGTTCGGAGACGTCTACGCCTGGTTTGTGGACCTGCTTTTCTGGCCCCTGGAATCCGTTCGTAACGCGCCGGAAAACCCGAAGTCCAGGGAGAAGCTTAAGCAGGATATTAAAGATAAGATCTTTCAGAACCTGACCGAGGCGGCGGAAACAATCTCCATCCGGGATACCGGTCTCCTGGCCCTGGACTGGCTGAACGGGAGGCGTACTCCGGATGCGGACCAGGGCCTCAAAGGCGCCATCATCGGGCTCACCCTGGGAACTACTGCGCCCAGGATATTCAGGGCCCTGGTTGAAGCGACTGCTTATGGGTCCCGGGCCATAATGGAGCGCTTTGAGAGCGAAGGGGTAGCGATTGAAGAAGTGGTTGCCCTGGGAGGAATCGCGCAAAAATCACCATTTGTCATCCAGGTAACAGCCGATGTGCTCAACAGGCCCATTAAGGTCGCCGATTCGGAGCAGACCTGTGCCCTGGGGGCCGCCATGTTCGGGGCAGTGGCCGCCGGTCTCTATAAAACGGTGCCGGAAGCCCAGGCCAAAATGGGAGGCGGGTTCAGCAGTACCTACCATCCCGATCCCGAGAATGCCCGCCTTTATCAAAAGCTCTATAAACAGTACCTGGAGCTGGGTAAATCCCTGGAAGCACAGTTACGCAGGCTCTAGCAGGAGATAAGAATTAAATGATCGCTAAAAGCGGCAAGAAGCTTAGAGAAGAAGTTTACCTGGCCAACTTGGAGTTGGTCGAGAAGGGACTGGTCATTTACACTTTCGGCAACGTCTCGGGAATCGACCGGGAAAGCGGGATTGTAGCCATAAAACCTTCCGGCGTGCCTTATGAAAAGCTGTCTCCTGAAAATATGGTCCTGGTGGATCTCGACTGCCGGGTCCTTGAGGGGACTCTCAATCCCTCTTCGGATACGAAGACGCATATCATGCTTTACCGGCATTTCAAGGAGATCGGAGGCGTGGCTCACACTCACTCAAAATATGCCACCGCCTGGGCCCAGGCCGGGAAACCTCTGCCCTGCCTGGGAACGACTCATGCAGACGTCTTTTACGGTAAGGTTCCCTGCTCCGCCTTTATTAGCGACGAACAGATTGAAAAGGACTATGAAGAAGAAACAGCGGTTCAAATCCTTGAAGCCTTCGCCAATCTAGATTATAAGGCCGTTCCCGGGGCCCTGGTTGCCTCCCACGGGCCCTTCACCTGGGGGAGCTCGCCCGCCCTGGCGGTCTATCACGGCATCATGTTAGAATATATTGCCGAGATGAATACACTCTCGCTTATAATAAATCCGCAGGCAAGCGACATTAAAAAGTCTCTGCTGGACAAGCATTTTTTTCGAAAACATGGAAAAAATGCCTGCTACGGTCAGCCTGCTGCTAAAGAGGTCCTGGATTGATCTATAGAGAATACGGAAAAACAGGTAAAAAGTTATCGATCGTCGGCTTTGGAGGAATGCGGTTCAAAGACATTAAGAACAGTGATCGGTGCGTGGAAATGCTGGTAGAAGCCGGCAAAGCGGGAATCAATTACTTTGATACGGCTCCCAAATATTTTAATACCAGGAGCGAAGAGATCTTCGGTGAGGGCCTCACGGAATTAAAGCGCCTGGGCCTTCCTTTCTACTGTGCAACCAAGACCTTTGCCGCAGGTGAAGCGGAAATCCGGGAGGAGCTGGAAGGCCAGTTGAGACGCCTGCATCTGGATAAGATTGACTTTTACCATATCTGGTGTGTCACCAGCCTGGAAGACTGGCAGGCCCGTAAAGAAAAAGGGATTCTCAAGACCTTTCAGAAACTAAAAGAAGAGGGCCTGATTGAGCATATCTGTGTCTCCAGTCATCTTATCGGGGACCAGATTAAGGAGGTGCTCAGGGAGGATATTCTTGAAGGAGTGCTTTTCGGATATTCGGCCTACAACTTCGCTTTCAGGCAGAAAGCGTTTGATACAATAGCCGAAAGAGACCTGGGTTGTGCGGTGATGAATCCCCTGGGCGGCGGAATAATTCCTCAGAACCCGGAAATATTCAACTTCCTCAGAACGAACAATGAGGTAACGGTCGTGGAAGCGGCCCTTCACTTTCTCTTTGCCCACGAGAGGATAAACACCGCCCTGGTCGGCTTCGGAGAACTGAAAGAAATCCGAGAGGCGGCAGGAGCCGTTGATTCCTTTTCGGAGGTCAAAAAAGAAGAGATCGAGAGGATAAAAGACTCGCTGCCGGATTCTTTTCAGAACCTCTGTACCGGCTGCCAGTACTGCGACGGCTGCCCGGAAGACATTCCCATCCCAAAATTAATGGATGCCTACAATCACAAGATGCTCTACGGAAAGGACTCTTCCGCCCTGGATCGTCTCAAGTACCACTGGAGCATTCCTATTTCGGAAGCGGCAAAATGCACTGCCTGCGGGCAGTGTGAGGAAGACTGCACTCAGCATCTTGCTATTATAGAACGTCTTAAAGAGATTGCGGCATTGGAGGAGCAATGAAATACAATGAGCTCGGCCGGACAGGCCTTAAGATTTCGGAGATCGGCTTCGGCGCCTGGGCCATCGGAGCCGATTGGGGCAAAGTTGAAGAAGAAGAATCAATGGCCGCCCTCCACAAGGCCGTGGACCTGGGGGTAAACTTCTTCGATACAGCCGATGTCTACGGCATGGGCCGCAGCGAGCGGCTTATTGCCAGGCTGCGCAGGGAGCGCACCGAGACCATTCACGTGGCTACTAAAGCCGGAAGGCGTTTATCGCCTCATGTGGCAGGTGGATATACGGCGGAAAACATAGCTCGCTTTGTGGAAGACAGCCTGAAAAACCTGGAGACCGAAGCCCTGGATCTCTTGCAGCTCCACTGCCCGCCGACAGAGGTCTATTACCGGCCCGAATTGTTTGCGGCTTTAGATGGCCTGGTCAAAGCCGGAAAATTGAAAGCCTACGGAGTCAGTGTCGAAAAAGTTGAGGAAGCCCTGAAGGCCATAGAGTATCCGGGTGTTAAAACGGTACAGATCATCTTCAACATGTTTCGCCACCGTCCTTCGGAGCTGTTCTTTAAAGAAGCCGGGCGACGCAAGATAGGAATCATCGCGCGCGTCCCCCTGGCCAGCGGCCTTTTGACCGGTAAAATGAGCAGGGAAACTAAATTCGCGGAAAACGACCACCGTAACTACAACCGGGAAGGAAAGGCCTTTGACCGGGGAGAGACTTTCGCCGGAGTCGATTTTGAAAAAGGTTTGGCAGCGGTGGAAGAGCTTAAAAAGATCCTTCCCCAGGGAATGACCATGCCCCAAACGGCCCTGCGCTGGATTCTCATGTTCAAGGCCGTCTCCTGTGCCATCCCCGGCGCCAAGAAGCCTGTCCAGGTGGAGGACAATGTTAGGGCGGCAGATTTCCCGCCTCTCTCCGACCGGCAGATGGACCGGGTCAAAGAGATTTATGATAAGTACATCCGGGCCGATGTCCACTTCCGCTGGTAACCGGGCTCGGACGGTTAAGGAGAGACGATGGGGCGCGAGTTTGTGCATCGCTTGCTTGAAAAAAAAATAATTGGGGATACAATATAGTTACGGGTAACATGAATATGAAAAATAATATCTTTCTAGCGGCGCCGGCAGTGGTTCTGGCAGTTTTCCTGGTCTCCTGTGCCTCTTTTCAAAATTACAAGGACGAGCGCGACGTCGAGCACATTTCTGAGCTCATCAACACCGGGAACGCGGAGAAGTTGATCGCCCTAAGCGAACTGCCTTTTCTCCTGGACCAGGAGATCATAGTTCTTAAAAAAGATATTAAAAGCTTTTGGATAAATGTCGTAAAAGCCGGATTTACAGTCAATGAACCGGAACTGGAGAGAGGCACGACTGTTGATGATAAGAGCTACCTCGAGTTTTACGATTCCATGGAAGTGAAGACCTTTTTCAAGAAGTATCTGCCCGGGTGGACGCGCCTGCTCGAGCTTAAGACAGGCAGCGGCCGGAGAATTCTCCTCCTGGTTGAAAACAGAATATTCACTCCTAAAAATCGGCAAATCCATGGTTTTAAAGGACCCTTTTGATATGAAACATATTATTGCCGCCGCATGTCTATTGGTGTTGGGATTCTCTCCGATCTTCTCGGTGCCAGGTGATGTGGTTTATACCGAGGGGGATGCCATCATAAGGTATAAAACCGGCGAGGAATTGGAAGCATATATCGGAGATATTGTCGACACCGGGGATACCGTCAAAACCGGAAGCGATGGCTTCGTTGAGCTCGATCGGCAGGGTATAGTCATCAAGATCAACTCCGATACGGTGTTCACCATGCTGGGGAGGGAAGAGAATAGGGAGAAAACGGATGTCCTTTCCGTGGTTCTGGGCTCCATCAGGTTTCGCTACGATAAGATCACCGGCAAAGAGCCTAAGATCCAGACCGGAAGCTGTATAGCCGGGGTGAGGGGCACGGAGTTTGAAGTATTCTCCGCCCTGGACGGCTCCACGTTGATCGTGGTGGAGAACGGCCTGGTAGCCGTCGAATCGGAAGGAGAGACGGTGGAGCTCAATCCGGAAGAGGGGGTGGAGGTCAGGCCCGGTGAAGCCCCGGGTGAGAAGTTTAAGGTCGATCGGGATCAGATCGATTACAGAACCTGGAACGATGCTAAATTAAACGATTTGCTCACCGATCCCAATGCCTCAATGAAACGGCTCGGCGATCGG